>JBCBWF010000487.1:0-3664 GCA_039817245.1 Pseudomonadota bacterium
CCGGATGGCTTCAAGCTCTCCGACGAGGCGGAGGAGACCATCGAAGGCCTGATGGAGGAGCCCCCGCAGCTCGCCGGCCCCAGCCAGATCGGGCGCATCCGCAACCTCCGCGACGGGCGCGCGCGCTATATCGAGTTCGCCAAGTCGAGCTTCCCGCGCCACCGCACGCTCTCTGGCCTCAAGATCGTCGTCGACTGTGCCCACGGCGCCGCCTACGCCACGGCACCGGACGTGTTGTGGGAGCTCGGCGCCGAGGTCATCCCCCTGGGCATCTCGCCGGACGGCGAGAACATCAACGTCAATTGCGGCTCGACCGACCCCTCGGCCTGCCAGTCCGCGGTCGTGGACGAGCACGCGGATCTCGGCATCGCGCTCGACGGCGACGCGGACCGCGTGCATCTGATCGACGAGAAGGGCCGGGTGGTCGACGGCGACCGCATCATGGCCCTCATCGCCCGGCGCTGGGCCGCCGAGGGCAAGCTCGCCGGCAACACCCTGGTTGCCACGGTCATGTCCAATCTCGGGCTCGAGCGCTACCTTGCCGGCGAGGGGCTGCGGCTCGAGCGCACCAAGGTGGGCGACCGCTACGTGGTCGAGGCGATGCGCGCGGGCGGCTACAATCTCGGCGGCGAGCAGTCCGGCCACATCATCCTGGCCGAGCATGTGACGACCGGCGACGGCCTCCTGGCCGCGCTCCAGGTGCTCGACTGCCTGCTCGCCGAGGACCGGCCCATCTCGGAGATCACCGCCCTCTTCGAGCCGCTGCCGCAGCTTCTCAAGAATGTCCGCTTCAACGGTGCCGCGCGCCCGCTGGAGGATGCCGCCGTGCAGGATGCGATCGCTGCGGGCGAAGTCGCGCTCGGCAATGCGGGGCGTCTCCTCATCCGCAAATCCGGCACCGAGCCGCTCATCCGGGTGATGGGCGAGGGTGAGGACCGCCAGCTCGTCGAGCGTGTGGTGGACGAGATCTGCACCGCCGTGGCCGCTGCCGCATCGTGAGCGGTGAGCCGAAAAACGTAACAGGGAGAATGAGATGCCTAAGGGATACTGGATCGTCGGCGTTACGGTGAGCGACGAGGCCCGCTACCCCGCCTATCGCGAGGCCGCCCAGGCCGCCTACGACAAGTTCGGCGCGAAGTTCCTCGTGCGCGGCGGTCGCGGCGAGACCAAGGAAGGCAGCGTCCGCGACCGGGTGGTGGTGGTCGAGTTCGCCGATTACGAGACCGCGCTCGCCTGCTACGACAGCCCGGAATACGCGGCCGCGCGCGCCATCCGCCAATCCGCCTCCGCCGCAGACTTCGCGATCATCGAGGGCCACGACGCCTGACGAGCCGGGGACGGTTGCGCACGCGCTGAGTGGTGCCGGACGGCGCGTCACGCCATGGCGGCTCCACACTGGTATGGGCGTATCCCAGCGCGCGCGTGGCGCGCGCTCGGGGTGACCGGGCTTACTCGGGCACGAGTTCGCCGGGCAGGGTGTTGACCGTCATGGTGTCACCCGGCTTGAAGTGGATGACCGAACGGATCGACTTGCCGGCCTTCAGAAGGTCAAAGGCGGTGTTGATCTGGTTATGGGTCATGTGGTGCGTGATGTAGGGATCCACGCTGAAATCGCCGCGCAGCCACTCGTCGACCATGCCGGGCAGCTGGCTCCGGCCGAGGACGCCGCCGAAGGCCGTGCCGCGCCACACACGGCCGGTGACGAGCTGGAAGGGACGGGTCGCGATCTCCTGCCCGGCACCGGCAACGCCGATCACGGTGCACTCGCCCCAGCCCTTGTGGCAGGCCTCCAGCGCGGCGCGCATCAGGTTGACATTGCCGACCGCCTCGAAGGTGTAGTCCAGCCCGCCGCCGGTCATCTCGACCAGAACGTTCTGGATGGGCTCGGCATAGTCCTTCGGGTTGATGCACTCCGTCGCGCCGAGGGCCTTGGCCAGGGGGAACTTCGCCTCGTTGATGTCGATCCCGATGATCCGCGACGCGCCGTTCAGCACCGCGCCCTGGATCACCGCCATGCCCACGGCGCCGAGGCCGAAGACCGCGACGGTGGCGCCCGCCTCGACCTTGGCGGTGTTGCGCACGGCGCCGATGCCCGTCGGCACCGCACAGCCCATGACGGACGCCTTGGAGAGCGGCGCTTCCTTGGTGATCTTGGCCACCGAGATCTCGGGCAGCACCGTGTACTCGCTGAACGTGCTGGTGCCCATATAGTGCAGGATCTGCTTGCCCTTGTAGGAGAAGCGCGAGGTCCCGTCCGGCATCAGGCCGGCGCCCTGGGTCTTGCGGATGGTCTGGCAGAGATTGGTCTTGCCGGACTTGATGTAGGGGCACTCCGGGTCTTCCGGCACGTAGAGCGGGATCACGTGATCGCCCGGCACGACGGAGGTGACGCCCTTGCCCACCTCTTCGACCACGCCGCAGCCCTCATGGCCGAGGATGCAGGGGAAGAGGCCCTCCGGATCTTCGCCGGACAGGGTGAACACATCGGTGTGGCAGAGGCTGGTGGTCACGATGCGGACCAGAACTTCGCCTTCCTTCGGCCCTTCGAGGTCGATCTCCTCGATCTCCAGGGGCTTGTTCGGCTCCCAGGCAATGGCGGCGCGCGTCTTCATGGCGATCTTCCCTTCTGTTGCTTGTCAGTGGAGGCGTTTGCGACCCGGCCCGTGGTCCGGGTCGATAGCGGGGTCGAGGACGAGAATGAGCCGGGTTTGCCCGGTGTCCTCGATCGGGGGAGAACAGTGCTGGAGGCCGGAGCCCGGGCTTCCGGGCCATCGCGGCCCGCGCAGCAGGATCGGCGCGCCGGTCGGCACGGTGAAGACACGCTCCGGCTCGGCGCCTTCGGCCGCGAAGCCATAGTGCGTGCCGGTGCCGCGATAGGCGCAGACGAGCCGTGCAAAACCGGTGTCGGCGTCGCATTGCGGGCAGGCATCGGCGCTGACCACGTCAAAGCGGAACTGGAGATAGGCCGCCCCAACAAGCTCGGCGAAGAGGCTCGCGAGCGCCGCGGCGTCGTCTATCAGCAAGTCCCGTTCCGCGCAGCCGGGGGTGCCGCAGGCCTCGCAGATATGGAGCGCGGTTTCGCGCACGATCCCGGGCCGCAGGATCACCCGCGCTTTCGGCAGCCGCTCCGGCTCCAGCGCGTCGATCCAGGACTGAAAGCACGGCAGAGGGCTGCGCCGCCAGATCGCGGCGGCGCAGTCTGGATGGTGGATCGCGGACAATCCCTCGGGCACCCGCGTGAAGGCAACGCCGCGGGCCACCTCGTCCGCGCTCGCACCGGGCTGGCTCATTCGGCCGCTTCCGGCCGGCGCCAGATCGGGAACGGGTCCGGCAGGTCCGGCAGATCGTGCGGGCCGCTGGCGGACACGACCGGCAGCAGCGCTGCGTCGAGACGGGCCTTGAGCTTCGCCCAGTCGATCCCGGCACCGATGAAGACGATCTCCTGGCGCCGGTCGCCCCAGGGCTCCTCCCAGTTCTCCCGCGCATAGGCCCGCGCATGCTCGTTGTCCGGCCAGCGCTCCTGCGGCACCGCGGCCCACCAGGTGCCGAGCGGCGTCACCGAGGACAGCGCGCCCGCCAGCGAGAACTCCGCGACCCATTCCGGGCGCGTGGCGATCCAGAAATGCCCCTTGGCGCGGATCACGCCGGGCATCTCGCCGTTCAG
>JBCBWF010000379.1:0-4929 GCA_039817245.1 Pseudomonadota bacterium
CGATCGGCGATCACGGGCGTGTTGCTCGCAACCGCGGCTTCCGCGCAGTCGTTGACCGCGGTGGGCTGAGGCACGCCGAAGCCGGCGACGACGCGCGTGGTGCAGATGGATCCGGGGCCGATGCCGACCTTGACCCCGTCGGCGCCGGCGCCGATGAGGGCGCGGGTGCCCTCGCCGGTGGCCACGTTGCCGGCAACGACCTGCACCGCGTTGGAGAGCTTCTTCGCGCGGGTCACCGCCTCGGCGACGGCGGCGGAGTGGCCATGGGCCGTGTCGATGACGATGAGATCGACGCCGGCATCGATCAGCGCTTCGGAGCGCTCGAAACCCGCATCGCCGACGGTCGAGGCAGCGGCGACGCGCAACCGGCCCATGCCGTCCTTGCAGGCCACGGGGTTGAGCACGGCCTTCTGAATATCCTTGACCGTCAGGAGGCCCGTGCACTTGCCCGCCTCGTTGACGACGAGGAGCTTCTCGATGCGGCGGGCCTGGAGCATGCGCTTGGCCTCATCGAGATCGACCGGCTCGCGCACCGTGGCGAGGTTCTGGGCGGTCATGAGCTCGCGCACGGGTTGGGCCGGATCTTCCGCAAAGCGCATGTCGCGATTGGTGAGGATGCCGACGAGGCGGCCATCGCGCTCGACGACCGGGAAGCCGGTGATGGCGTACTGCGCCTGTGCGGTGAGCGCGTCGGCCAGCGTCTGGTCCGGCCGGAGCGTGACGGGATCGTAGACAATGCCGCTCTCGAAGCGCTTGACCCGGCGCACCTGTGCGGCCTGCTCGGCGATGTCGAGATTGCGGTGCAGCACCCCGAGCCCGCCGGCCTGCGCCATCGCGATGGCCATGGACGCCTCCGTCACCGTGTCCATGGCGGAGGAGACGAGCGGGATGTTGAGATCGATCTCGGCAGTGATGCGGGTCCGCAGATCGGCGCTGGCCGGGATCACCTCGGAGGCTCCGGGCACCAGAAGCACATCATCGAAGGTAAGAGCTTCGCGGACCTGCATGGCGGTCTCCCGGACTGCTGACGGTATACGGCGGTTGGCGGGTCCTATGTCACGCGGGCGCGGGATTTGGAAGGGGAGCGAGGACCGCTGCGTGGCGGCCTTGACCGCGCGGCCCGGCCCGGGCCTCCTTGCGACAGCGCAAGGGAGGGTGGCATGGCGGGCCATGGTTATGAGAGCGGGCGGCTCGATCTGCCCTTCACCGGCATCTGCACCTTTGCGCGCCGGCCATACGTGTCGGACTGGACGGCCATAGACGCCGATATCGCCGTGCTCGGCGCGCCATTCGATGCGGGCACGCAGTGGCGTGCAGGCGCGCGCTTCGGGCCGCGGGCGGTGCGCGAGGCCTCCACGCTCTTCTCCTTCGGCCATGCCGGCGCCTATGATCACGAGGACGATCGCACCTATCTCGGCCCCGATGTCCGGATCGTCGATCTCGGCGATGCGGATATCGTGCATACGGACACGACGCGCAGCCATGCCAATATCGAGACCGGCGTGCAGGCGATCCTGGCGGCGGGCGCGCTGCCGGTGGTTATCGGCGGCGACCACTCCGTGAACATCCCCGCGGTTGCGGCCTTCGAGGGGCGCGGGCCGCTCCATCTGGTGCAGATCGACGCGCATCTCGATTTCGTGGATGAACGGCACGGGGTGCGGAACGGACATGGCAACCCGATGCGCCGGGCCGCCGAGAAGCCATGGATCTCGGGGCTGACGCAGATCGGCATCCGGAATGTGAGCTCGACCGCGCGGGAGGGCTATGAGGATGCGCGCGCGCGGGGCTCGGACATTCTGAGCGTGCGACAGGCCCGGGCGCTTGGAACGGATGGCGTGGTGGAGCGGGTGCCGGCCGGGGCGCGGCTTTATCTCACGATCGATATCGATGCCTTCTGCCCCTCGATTGCGCCGGGCACCGGCACGCCGAGCCATGGCGGCTTTCTCTACTATGAGGTGCTGGAGCTGCTGCAGGCGCTGGCGCGTCGTCACGAAGTAGCGGGTATCGATCTCGTGGAAGTGGCGCCGGATTACGACCCCTCGGGATCCACGCAGATCCTCGCCGCTCAGCTTCTCCTCAACCTGCTGGGCTTTGTAACGGCGCGCGGAGACTGACCGGGTTCTTTGCGGGCACGGCCAAGTCCGAGGGAGCGCGACGCTCAGCCTTCGCGAAACCCGGTGGCGACGACATACATTTCCGCGCTGTCCTTGCGGCTGGCGGGGGGCTTGATGTGTGCGACCTTGGCGAAGCGTTGCTTGAGGGCTGCGAGGAGGCTGGCCTCCGTGCCGCCCTGCAGGACCTTGGCGACGAAACTGCCGCCGGGATCGAGCACGTCGAAGGCGAATTCGGCGGCAGCCTCGGCGAGGGCCATGATCTTCAGGTGGTCGGTGGCGCGATGGCCGGAGGCGCTGGCGGCCATGTCCGAGAGCACGATATCGGCCGCACCGCCGAGGGCCGCCTTCACCGTCTCGTCGGCGCCCTCGGAGAGGAAATCGAGCTCGAGCAGCGTGGTGCCGGCGATGGGCTCGACGGTTTGCAGGTCCACGCCGAGGACCGAGCCCTGCGCCTTGTCGCGGCGTGCGCCGTCGGCGTTGGTGCGCTGGACGGCGACCTGACACCAGCCGCCGGGAGCGCAGCCGAGATCGACCACACGCGCGCCGGGCACGAGGATGCGGAGCTTGTCGTCGAGCTCGATGAGCTTGTAGGCGGCGCGGCCGCGATAGCCCTCCGCCTTGGCGCGGCGGACATAGGGATCGTTCAGCTGCCGCTCGAGCCAGCGGGTGGAGCTGAGCTTGCGGCCCTTCGCGGTCTTCACCCGCTCGCGGAGTTCGCGGGTGCCGCGGCCCTGCCCCGTGGACTTGCCGCCCGTACCTGTCTTGCGGCCGCCGGGCTTGCGGCCACCGCTGCCACCGCTGCCGACCATGGCTCAGCTCGCGGCAAGGCGGCGGTGATGGAGGAGGCCGTAGAGCATGCCCTCGCGCAGGCCGCGATCGGCGATGCGCATGCGCCCTGACGGCCAGATGCGAAGCACGGTCATGAGGATCGCGGCCCCTGAGAGAACGAGCTCGGCGCGGCTCGGCCCGATGCCGGAGCAGCGCGCACGGCCAGCGCTGCCGAGGTCGATCAGCCGCTCGGTCAACGCCTCGGCGGCGGCGCAGGGCATCCAGAGGCCATCGACACGCCCACGATCGTAGGCTTTGAGGTCGAGGTGGAGCGCGCCGTAGGTCGTGGCGGTGCCGGAGACGCCCATCACCTGGAGCCCGCGCGAGGCGGCGGCGCGCCGGGGCATCCGGTAGGGGCGGAACTCGGAGAGAAAGCTCTCGAAGTGCTCCGACATCGCGGCGAAGCGCGCATTGTCCTGCCCGATCCCGGCGAAGCGGTCGTGCAGCGTGGAGACACCGAGCGGGACCGAGATCCAGTCGGTGATATGCGCCTCGGCCGCGCGCGCGGTGTGGCACTGGTCGCCGGGCATGAGAGGGGCGAGCGCGCGCACGAGATGCTGACGACGGGCGGGCGGCGTGATCCACCCAGATCAGCTCCGTCGAGCCGCCGCCGATATCGATGACGAGGAGCTGCTCGGAGGCCGGATCGATCAGCGGCGAGCAGCCGGCGACCGCGAGGCGCGCCTCTTCCTCCGCCGAGATGATGGACATCTGCAGCCCGGTCTCGCGCAGCACCCGGCGCACGAAGCTGCGCCCGTTGGCAGCGCGCCGGCAGGCCTCGGTGGCCACGATGCGGGCATTGGCGACACGGTGCTGGCGGAGCTTGGCCGCGCAGATGCGAAGGGCCTTGAGTGCCCTGTCCTGAGCGGTGGCGCCGAGGACATTGGTCCGCTCCATCCCCTCGCCGAGTTTCACGGGCCGGCTGAAGGCGTCGATGACCGCGAAACCGTTATCAGCAGGGCGCGCAATGAGAAGCCGGCAGTTGTTCGTGCCGAGGTCGAGGGCGCCGAGCAGAGCCTCCTCCGGCGCGCGAACTGGCGCAGGGCGATGGGAAGCGCGGACCGCGCCGACGCCGTGTGTCCCCCCTCCCTCTTCGCCGCAACCAGCCTGGCGCATTGTTCACTCATTCTTGCCTAATCCTTAAGGTCTAAGGGGCAAGGGCCGGCAGGGCAAGGGTGATGCCGTGAGGTCAGCCGCAGCCGGCGGCGCGTTCGAGCGGGCGCGGGCGCAGGCCGAGGGCCCGGCAGACCTCCATCGGAAGGTGCGGTTTGTTGAGCGTATAGAGGTGGATATGCTCCACGCCTTCCGCCAGCAGTCCATCGCATTGCTCGGTGCAGATGGCCAGCGAGAGCAGGTCGTGCTCGTCGTCGGTTTCACAGTTGGCGTAGGCGTCATGCATCCATGCAGGCACGGAGGTGCCGCAGCGCGCCGCGAACTTCGCCATTTTCTCGAAGTCGTCCACCGGCAGGATGCCGGGAAGGATGGGGGCGGTGATACCGGCCTTCGCGCAGGCGTCGCGGAAGCGCAGGAAGGTTTCGTTCTCGAAGAAGAACTGCGTGATGGCCCCGCTCGCGCCCGCATCGATCTTGCGCTTGAGCCAGGCGATGTCGGCCGCCGTGTCCGCGGCCTCGGGGTGTTTCTCGGGATAGGCACCGACGAAGATCTCGAACCGGCCAAGCTCGGCGAGCCCCTCCACGTGAGCGATGGCGCTCTCAAAACCCTGCGGATGGGGGCGGAAAGCCCCCTCGCCCGCCGGAGGGTCGCCGCGCAGGGCCACAATCCGCCGGCAGCCGAGCTTGGCGTAGCTTTGCGCGACGCGCAGCACCTCCTCCCGGCTGGCGCCGACGCAGGTGAGGTGGCGGGCCACCTCCAGCCGCGCACGCTCGCGGATTGCGAGGATCGCCGCCATGGTGCGCTCCCGCGTGGAGCCGCCGGCACCGTATGTGACGGAGACGAAGCGCGGGTCCATCGGTGCGAGCCGCTCCAC
>JBCBWF010000515.1:0-3342 GCA_039817245.1 Pseudomonadota bacterium
ACGAGGCCGGTATCGTCACCATCGACCCGGCCACCGGCGAGGTTGTCCGCATCGCCAACATCAACCGCAACGTTGTGCTCGACCCGACCAGCTCCGACGGTCTGGGCGTCGATGGCGATGCGGGCGATGCCGGCGAATGGGAAAGCTCGGGCATCCTCGACGTCTCCGAGCTCTTCGGCCTCCAGGGCGGCTCGCTGCTCCTCGCCGACGTGCAGGCGCACGGCATCGAGGACCAGGACAACTTCGACCCGGACAGCCGGATCGTCGACGGCGACCTGCGCGAGGGCGGCCAGCTCGTCATGATCAGCCGGGAAGAGGTCACCACGCAGGAGGTCGGCCGCTCGATCGACCTCACGGGCTTCGACGGCTTCGACGGCGTGCAGTCGGTGGCTGCCGGCGGCGGTGTGATCGTCGCGGTCTTCGATGTGGAGCCCAACGAGGACGGCTCGCCGAACAATGGCGGTGCGGCGGTCTACGACTCCGAGACGCTGGAGCTTCTGGCGACCATCGAGACCGGCAACCTGCCCGACTCCGTGTCGATCTCGCCGGATGGCTCCGTCGCGGTGATCGCGAACGAAGGTGAGTTCAACTCCGAGAGCGACCTGACCGTGGATGCGCCCGGCGGTGTCACGATCATCGACCTCTCGGACACCGCGAACATCACGGCGTCCACGGTCGACTTCTCGGGTGCGACCGACCTGATCGAGGCGGCCGACCTGCGCCTCCACCCGGATGCAGACCCCGCCAACGACGTCGAGCCCGAGTTCGTCGCCTTCAGCGGGGACAGCGCGACCGCCTACATCACGCTGCAGGAGAACAACGGCATAGCGGTGCTCGACCTCGAGAGCCAGACCTTCACCGACATCCTCTCGATGGGCACGCTGGATCACTCGCAGCCGGGCAACGGCTTCGATGCGACCGATGACGACGTGATCGACATCGAGCCGCGCAACACGCTGGGCCTGCGCCAGGCCGATGCGATCGTGACGGCCGATATCGACGGCACCACCTACCTGCTCACCGCCAACGAGGGCGACGGGCGCGGCGACGGCATCGACGGTGACGGCAACGCCGTGCCCTTCGGCGACGAAGCCCGCGTCGGAGATCTCGCCGAGGCCGGCCTCCTCGATCCCGAGGCTTTCCCGACCACGGTGGTGGGCGAGAACCTCGAGATGTCCGAGGCGCAGGAAGTGACCGAGACCCCGGTGCCCGACACCGCGGCGACCGGCAGCTTCACCGCGACCTTCGACGAGGTGGCGATGACGGTCACGGTTTCCGGCACCTACTCGGACCTGACCTCGGAGCTCTTCAACGTGGGCGGGGACGACCAGTTCGGGAACCCGGAGAGCGCCATCCACGTGCATCTCGGCGATGCCGGCACCAATGGCCCGATCTTCGGCAACCTGACCGTCACCGACAACGGCGATCTCTCCGGCTCCTTCACCGGCACCTTCGACGTCACCGAGGAGCAGGCCGAGACCTTCCGCAACGACGGCTACTACGTGAACCTGCACACCGCGAACTTCAATTCCGGTGAGCTGCGCGGCCAGATCGACCTGCCGGACGTCACCACCCTCGGTGACCAGGACCTCGACCGCCTGATCGTCTCCACCATCGACGGGGACACCGACGGCGACGGCGATATCGACGTGCTGTACAGCTTCGGCTCGCGGTCCTTCACCATCTTCGACACCGCCGGCAACGTGGTGTTCGACAGCGGGGACGAGTTCGAGCAGATCGTCGCATCGATCGCGCCGGAGCGGTTCAACAACGACGACGGCGACACGGTGGGCACGCTGGACGGTGACGGCGATCTCATCGTGCAGAACCGTTCGGACGCGAAGGGCCCCGAGCCCGAGGCGATCGAGGTGGGTCAGATCGGCGACCAGACCTATGCCTTCATCGGTCTGGAGCGCGACAGCGGGGTGATGATCTACAACATCACCAACCCGTCGAATGCGCGGTTCGTCGACTACATCGACGGCTTCGGCACCGGGAATGTGGGCCCCGAGGTGATCGAGTTCATTCCGCAGGCCGAGAGCACCAGCGGCAATGCGCAGATCGCAGTGGCCTACGAGATCTCCGGCACCACGGCGGTCTACGATCTCGAGTTCAACGGCCTGCCCGTGACGGCGCCGGCCGAGGTGATCGACGTCACGCTCCTCTACGACGCCGCGCTCGACCGGACGGCGGACAACGAGGGCCTGAACTTCTGGATCGACGCGGTGCAGGACGGGCTGCCGATCGAGGAGGCCGCCGAGTTCTTCATCGAGAGCGACGAGTTCCAGGAGAACTTCGACAGCTCGACCGACGAGGCGCTGGTCACCACGCTCTACCAGAACGTGCTCGAGCGCGATCCGGAGCCGGAGGGCTTCGAGTTCTGGACCGGCGTGATCGACGAGATCGGCCAGGCCGAGGCGCTGCTGTTCTTCTCGCGGAGCGTGGAGAACGTGGACGGCACGGACCTGACCACACTGGTCGAGACCGAGCCGGGCGAGTGGGCCTTCTTCGCCTGATGCCATGGCGGCACCCGCGCGGGTGCTCTGCCGAGAACAGGAACCCCGGGGCCGGTCCCCGGGGTTTTCTTTTGCGCGCGCGGGAGCCTTCAGGGAGGTCCCGGGTCAAGCCCGGGACCGCCGGAGACGGCAGCGCGCAGGCCGCGGCGGGCCCGGGGAGAGGGTTTCCGGATTGCTACTGAACGGTAAACTAAGTCTTCACGCCGTGGCTGTAGCGTCGGGAGTGATCGGGGGGCGTGCGGGGCCGGTGGCCCGTTCCCGATCGGAAGGCCCCGGGGCCGATGGCTGACGGTTCCCGGCGAAGAAAACACCAATCAACAAAAAATCGAGAAAGCTCCCGGAGCGGCGGTTGCCGTTGCGGCCGCCGCGCCGGGCGTCGGAGGGAGCAATGAAGACAGCCGAAACTGCGGGAAAGACCATCCCGGAACTGGGTCTGGCACTGTTCGGAAAGCTGAAGGGGTACTGGCTGTTGGCGACTTGTGTGATCGGTGCATTGTTCTGGGCCTACGACCTCTGGCAGGCGCATGCGCCGCTGCCGGAGCGCGCCGAGGCCCAGGCGCAGCGGATCGCCGAGGTCGAGCGCCGGCTCGACTGGCTGGAGGCCACGGATGCGGCGGGCACGATCCATGCCTGCCGGACCGAGGCCCTGGCCGTGCTGCTCACCAGCCAGCGCGTCTGCGGACCGGATGATGCGGAGGCCGGCAGGCGGGTGCGCGCACCCGTCCGCTGATGGGAGACGACCGTGAAACTTCGGCGGATCGGTCTCCGGTCCGCCGCTTTTCCTGCCTGCCTGCCCCGCTGCCCGCTCCGCTGCCCGTCCCGCTTC
>JBCBWF010000084.1:0-15275 GCA_039817245.1 Pseudomonadota bacterium
CAAAATAGCAAATAATGCAAGATCACCACAGAATATTGAAAGCGCGTCTAGGCGCTGTTCGGTGGATTCTAATAAATATAAATGCACCGCCAACGACATCATTGACTACCGCTTATCTCGTCAGGCTGCGCCTTGTAGCAGCGGAAAGCTTCCACTCTAAAGGAAGTTCACGGCACCCAGGTACCACAACGATCACCATTTCCCATCTGAGCGCGCAAGATGCGAGTTAACGGCAGACAAAGCTAACGCGCACAAAGTAATTCAAAACTCTCTCTTGCAAAAATAAACTGCAACATAGGGTGGCATATTATTGTGCGGCTCACCACCACCTTCAGATCTAATCTTTCTGTAACCTGAAGAATGGTAGGCGTATTCATTATTCATGCCAGCCTTACCACCATCTCCACCAAATATTCCATCATGATCATGTTTCGGCATTTCCTTGACTGTGAGCAAATGTTGGTATGCACCATTAGTTTCTTCGAATTTAAAGGCTTTGGTCTCCTTTCTAGTATCAGTCGATGCCCCAACTCCAATCAAGAAACGTCCACCAGCGTTATCATAAGAGCGCCATTCTCTTCCAATATCAGGGCAAGGCCTGACACTTGCGACAATGATACCTTCTGGAAACGCAGCGGGATCACCACGAAACCCACGCGGCCCTTTGTCTCCCTTGTCTCCTTTGTCTCCTTTGATCGGCTGCACCGCGGCTATGCGTTCAATCTCTGCTTGCATTTCTTTCAAACAGCCAAGTAAAGCAGCCGCCCCTGAGTTTGGCTGCAGATCATCGACGCAACTTGCAGAACGTGCAGTTCCAACCGACATCAAGGGCAAACAGAACGCAATGACGAATGCGGACCCCCCAAAAAAACTGCCTTATAGACATTTTACACCTCCCATTACTTGTTCGATCGTAGGGTTCTCGGAGCACTTGCTCCGAAAAAGAATGACCAACAGAGAAAGAAACAACAGCCCGGCAGCAATTATTAGGTGCAGTAATCTAGGCCGCGGCTTACTCCGGTCAGCCAAATTTAAAGAAACAGCCCCAAAGTACACCAAGCAAAAAGATCCCACTATCGATGAGACGCCGACAAATGGATCCTTGAATGCCTGAACTATTTGATCGAGCTCCATCTACGCCAAACCTCTCAAACGAAACAGGCACCGCACATCCGGTCTCGGTGATGAAGAAGCCATTCCAAAATTCACGTTGATTCGTAGCCTCATTGTTATACAACCCACCGCCACAGTGCCACACCCTCACGACTATAGGCCTGGGCGATGACCATTTTGTGGACCTCGTCGGCGCCGTCGACGAGGCGGGCCTGGCGGGCGTAGCGGTAGATCCATTCGAGGATCGTGTCGGTGGAGTAGCCCTTCGCGCCGCAGATCTGGATGGCGTCGTCGGCCGCGCGGTGCAGCGTGTCGGCCACCTGGATCTTGGCCATCGAGACCGCCGTCTTCGCCCGGTCGCCCTGATCGAGCAGCCAGGCGGCCTTCATCGTGAGGAGCCGGCCGATCTCGATCTGGTGCGCCAGGTTGCCGAGGCGCACCTGCACCGTCTCGCGATCCGCCAGCCGCACCCCGAACCCCTCGCGCTCCGCGGCATAGGCCGAGGCGATCTCCATGCAACGCTTGGCCAGACCGAGCCAGCGCATACAATGGGTTAGCCGTGCCGGGCCAAGGCGGATCTGGGTCACCTTCAGCCCGTCCCCCTCCTCCAGCAGCACGTTCTCGAAGGGGATCTCGAGCCCGTCGAACACGAGCTCGCAGTGCCCGCCATGCTCCTCGGGCCCCATGATCCCGATCCGCCGCTCGATCCGCCAGCCGGGCTGCGCGGCGTCGAACAGGAAGGCGGTGAGGCCCTTGCGCGGGTCCTCCGAGGTGCGCGCCATCAGGATGAACCGCCCCGCCCCCTCGGCCCCGGTGATGTACCATTTGCGCCCGTAGATCCGGTAGCCGGTGTTGGTGCGCTCGGCGCGGGTGAGCATCATGGAGGGATCGGAGCCCGAGCCGGGCGCGGGCTCGGTCATCGCGAAGGCCGAGCGCATCTCGCCCGCGACCACCGGGGCGAGCCACCAGGCCTGCTGCGCCTCGGTGCCGATGCGCGCCAGAAGCCGCATATTCCCGTCATCCGGCGCCGCGGCATTGAAGCAGGCGGGGCCGAAGACGGAGCGGTTCATCTCCTCGTAGGACGCGGCCAGCGTGGTGAAGCTGTGGCCGAGCCCGCCCTGCGCCTCCGGCACGTTGGGCGCCCAGAGGCCCGCCGATTTCACCTTTTCGCGCAGGCCCTTAAGCACTGGCACGGGGATGTTTCCATGATCGGCGAAATTCGCGGGATCCGCCTCCAGCGGCAGGATATGGGCGTCGACGAAATCGGCGACGGCGCCGCGATAGGCCTCGCCCCGCGCATCCAGCGTGAAGTCCATGCAATCCTCCCGGGTTTTGGCGAAGTGCAGCAGCCAGCGGGGGCGTTGGCAAGAGCCCCGTCAGCACGGAGCGGCCGGCGCACGGGCCAGCGCGCGCCGCGCCCCGGCGGCGGCGAGCGCGATGGCGCCGAGCTCCAGCACCCAGTTCACGCGCAGCCCGGCGAGGTCGAGATTGATCAGCCGGTCCACATGCGTGAAGCCGACCGCGCGCACCAGCACGAAGCCGCCGAGCGCGACGAGCCCCGCCAGCGCCAGCCCGTTGCGCGCGAGCGTGCCGCGCAGAAGCAGCGCGAGGCCGAGGCCGCCGAGGCAGACCGCGCCCGCCAGCGCCAGCACCGCGGCGAGCTGCACCGGCCGGCGCGCCTCGTACCAGCCGCCCGCCTGCGCCACGCAGCGCCCGATCGCGGTGGCAAAACTCTGCAGATCCAGCTGCTTGTTGATGCCGAGGGCGAGCAGCACCAGCACCATCCCCGCCCAGAACAGCGCCTCGCGGCGGCGGCTTTCGGCCGGGAAGCGCCCGGGCCGCGCGGCCACCGCCAGCGCCAGCATCGCGGCGGCGAAATAGCCAGCCACCGTCGCCCAGCCCATCGCGCTCGGATCGCCGATCTCGGGGGACCAGCGGCGCAGCGCGCAGGCGAGCGCCCCCTCCATCGCTGCGCTCAGAGGGCGCGCACGAGATGCCCGCCATCCACCGGCAGCGTCACCCCGGTGATATAGGCGCCGGCATCGGAGAGCAGGAGCCGCAGCGGCCCGTCCAGATCCTCGTAGCGCCCGAACCGGCGCAGCGGGATGGTCCTGATCATCGCCTGCCCCGCCTCGCTCTCCAGATACGCCCGGTTGATATCCGTTGGGAAATAGCCTGGCGCGAGCGCGTTCACGCGGATGCCGAGCTTCGCCCATTCGAGCGCGAGACAGCGGGTCAGATGCACCACCGCCGCCTTGGAGGCCGCATAGGCCGCCACGCCGCTGCCGGTGCCGAAGCCGAGGATCGAGGCGGTGGAGACGATCGAGCCGCCCCCGGTCTCGGCCATCCGCGCCGCCGCCGCGCGGGCGACGAAGAAGGCGCCGTTCACATTCGTCGCCATCACCCGGTCCCAATCGGCCTCGGGCATCTCGAGCGCGCGCCCGCCCCAGGCGATGCCCGCATTGTTGACCAGCCCGTCGAGCCGGCCGAACGCCGCGACCGCGCGGTCGATGCCGGCGGAGACCGAGGCGGGGTCCGTGACATCCATGGCGACGGGCAGAACCTGCCCCTCCGTCACCCCCGGAAGGGCGGCGAGCGCCGCCTCGCGCCGGGCTGCGGCGACCACCCTCGCACCGTCTTTCGCGAGCATGCCCGCCATATGGGCGCCGAGGCCGGAGGAGGCGCCTGTGACGAGAATCACTTTGCCACCTAGGCTTGCCGGATCGTCAGATTCTTGCGACATTCTCACCTGTCAACGTTCTTTGACGCATCCGAATGTTTCATCCGAGGGGGTCTGGAGCGCGAATCGATCACAATCCGACCCCAATGCGACTTGGATCAAGGAGCAAACGGTATTCCATGGTACGGAATGTGCGTCCATTATGCGCTCAAGCGTGGAAGGAAATGTAGTGCCCGAACTCGAACAGGCCGAGATTACCGCGATGACCGATGCGGTCCGCCAGATCGGTGACAGCTGGACGCTGCTCATCGTATGGGCGGCCCTCCGCGGCATCACGCGGTTCGATACCTTTCAACGCCGTCTCGGCGTTGCGCGTAACATCCTGTCCAACCGGCTCGCCCGGCTGGTCGATGAGGGAATTCTGGAGAAGCGTCCCGTGCATAGCGGCGCGCGTCGTCTGGAATACCGCATCACGCCGAAGGGCGAAGCTCTGCGCCCGGTCCTCGAATGGATCGAAGACTGGGGTGGCAAGAACCGTCGCACGCTGCATCACCACCAGATCCGCTGATCGGGTCTGGGACGGGATGCGGCCCGCGTCCGCGGAGAACCGCGGCGCGGGTCATTGAGGGGTCGAGCCGCGCTCATCGGAACCGATTCAGCACCGTCGCTGCAGTCTCCAGCGACGTGGCCATCCGGCTGACCTCCTTCGCCGCCGCGTCGCAGGTGGACTTGCTCTCCACATAGTTGTCGCCGCAGCGGATCGCCTGGCGGAGCACATCGCCCTCTTCGCCGACCGCCTCCTTGTAGTCGCCGAACCGGCCCTCGCTCTGCAGCGAGGCGATGGTGTCGCGCACCTCCGCGCAGGCCACGCCCTGGCCGCGCAGCGCGATCCCCAGCGCGCCGTCCGCCTCCGGGGCGAGGCAGAGCTTCCAGATCACGTCGAGCTGCACCGCCGGGAACAGCCGGATCAGCGTCCGGTGCCGCGGCGCCAGCGCCAGATACCCGTCGCGCACCCCCGATGGCGACCAGAACTCGTAGCTCGAGAGAAACCCGTAGGCCGCCACCCGCCGCCCCGGCTCCGGGGGCTGGATGAAGTCCTTGGGCGGCTCCGGCAGCTCGATATCCGTGCGCACGAAGGCGAAGATCCGCGCCTGATCGGCCAGGAGCCGGCCATCCGGCGCCACCGGCACGATCGTCGCCTCGGCCCCGTATGGCAGCGGCTGGATGCGCAGCAGCGTCATCCGCCCGTCGATCTCCATCACCGTCTCGATGCCGGCGCCCTCGGGCTCCGCGGTGAACTCGCGCGCATTGCCCTCCTTGTCGCGGAGCGAGCCCGCATAGCCGTCCCCGCTCGGGCGTACGCGCAGCTCCGCGCCGGCCGCATCGTCGATCCCGTAGAACCGGCCCTTCACCAGCGGCGACGCCGCCGCCTCGCCCGCCAGCATCGCCGCGGGCCCGAAGCCGAGCCCGAACACCAGCCCGAGCACAACCGCGATGCCGCGGATCCGACTATTCCGGCCCATTCCGCCTGCCATCGCTTGAACCATTCTCCGCATGGCGGCGATATACTCCAGCGATCGGAACCGGCACAAGCGCCGCGGCGCGCTCGCGGCGCCATGGCGGCGCGGGCGATGATGGCGCGGGCGATGTCGGTCGGGAGGGATCTCATGGACTGGGATAAACTGCGCGTCTTTCACGCTGTCGCCGATGCGGGCAGCCTCACCCATGCGGGCGATCAACTCCATCTCAGCCAGTCCGCCATCAGCCGCCAGATCCGCGGGCTCGAGGCGCAGCTGCAGGCCACGCTCTTCCACCGCCATGCTCGCGGGCTGCTTCTCACCGAGCAGGGCGAGATCCTCTACGACGCCACGCGCGCCATTGCCAAGCGCCTCACCTTCGCCGCCGCCCGGATCCGCGACGCCAAGGACGAGGTCTTCGGCGAGATGCGCGTCACCACCACCGCGGGATTCGGCACGCTCTGGCTGGTGCCGCGGCTGCACCGGCTGCTGGACGAGCATCCGAACCTCTCGGTCGATCTCATCCTCACCGAGGCGGTGCTCGACCTGCCCATGCGCGAGGCCGATATCGCGATCCGCCTCTCGCCGCCGAACCAGGCCGATCTCATCCGCCGCCCGCTGATGGATGTGGCCATGCGCCTCTACGCCACCCAGGGCTATCTCGACCGCCACGGCGTGCCGGAGAGCCGCGATGCCCTCGTCTGCCACCGGCTGATCAGCTACAGCGCCGATGCGCCCCAGCCGCAAGAGGCGATCGAGTGGCTGCGCAGCCTCGACGCGCAGACCCACCGCACCCATCTGCGGGTGAACAGCTATTTCGGCGTGTTGAAGGCCGCGCTCAACGGTCTCGGCATCGCCGCGCTTCCGGACTATATTACGCGCGACTATCCGGAGCTTGTTCCGGTGCTCGACAGCGAGGCGAGCGCGCCGATCACGGTGTATTTCGTCTATCCGGAAGAGTTGCGGCACTCCCAGCGCATCCTGGCATTTCGAGATTTCGTGTTGCGAGAGATCGAGACCTTCAATCGCGAGCCCGCACCGGGCGCGACCATTGCAGCACAGTCATAGCGGCGTTGCGCATTTGAACCCCTTTCCCTCTTGTTGCAGCCGCGAGAGAGAACTACTTTCTCAGACGAGGGGGCGTTGCCCCCTTAGGTTGTGATACCTCCCTGTTGAACTGGCCGGGCTAAGCCCGGCTTTTTTTTGTTTATCACGAGGCCGTTACTTCGGCTGAATGAAAGGTCAACCTTGGTGCAGCGCAGCTCAACCGTATGCGCCGGGCAACGAATCAGTCCTCCTCCAGCCGGAACTCGGACCGGCTGAGGCCGTAGCGCTGCATCTTTTCGTTGAGCGTGCGCCGCGGGATCGCCAACTCCTCCAGAACCGGGGCGATCACCCCGCCATGGCGTGCAAGAGCGCGGGCGATCTCGCTCCGCTCATAGCGCTCCACCCGGGCGCGCAGCCCCCCCTCCGGCGGTCCGTCCTCCTCCTCGCCCGGCGCGGCCGCCGCGCCGCCGCCGCCCAGCAGCGCGGCGATATCCACGGCCCCGCGGCGGGCGCGCAGCACCGTACGCTCCGCCAGATTCATGAGCTCACGCACATTGCCGGGCCAGCTGTGCACCGCCAGCGCAGCCTGGTCGCGCGGCCCGAGAATCGGTGCCTCCACCCCGTGGCGCGCCGCGAACTCGCCGAGGAAATGCTCGAAGAGCAGCGTCACGTCGCCGTCGCGCGCGCGCAGCGGCGGCGCGGCGATCGCCAGAGTGTTGAGCCGGTAGAGCAGGTCCTGGCGCAGGCGGCCCTCCGCCACCGCATCCGCCACCGCCTCGTTCGTGGCCGCCAGGATCCGCAGATCCAGCGGCACCGCCCGGCGCGCCCCGATCCGCGTCACCTCGCGCTCCTGCAGCACGCGCAGGAGGCTCGCCTGCAGATGGAGCGGCAGCGAGGTGATCTCGTCGAGGAAGATCGTGCCCCCGTTCGCCGCCTCGAAATGCCCCGTGCGGGCGCGCTGTGCGCCGGTATAGGCGCCCGCCTCATGCCCGAAGAACGCCGCCTCGAAGAGGCTCTCGGGGATCGCGGCGCAGTTCACCGCCACGAAGGGGCCGTCCCGCCGGCGCGAGAGCGCGTGCAGGCTCTGCGCGATCATCTCCTTGCCGCTGCCGGTCTCGCCGGTGATCAGCACGGGCGCATCGGCCTCGGCGGCGTCCAGCACCTCCTCGCGGAGCCGGCGCATCGGCGCCGAGCGGCCCATCAGCCGCGTCTCCAGCGCCGGGTCCTGCGCCTCCAGCCGCCGCCGCAGCCGCCGGTTCTCCAGCGTCAGCCCCCGCGCCGCGCCTGCGCGGTGCAGGAGCGCGAGCAGCCGGTCGGGGTTGAAGGGCTTCTCCACGAAGTCGTAGGCCCCCGCGCGCATCGCCGCCACGGCCATCGGCACGTCGCCATGGCCGGTGAGCAGCACCACCGGTAGCGCCCGGTCGATGCCCATCACGCTCTCCAGCAGCGCCAGCCCGTCCATCCCCGGCATCCGCACATCGCTGAGCACAACGCCGCGAAACCCCGCATCGAGCGCCGCCAGCCCCTCCGCCGCACCGGCACGGATGATCGGCCGGAAGCCCGCGAGCTCCAGCCACTGGCCGACGGAGCTGCGCAGCTCCGCCTCGTCGTCGATGAAGAGCACGGGCATCGCCCGCTCCGCCGCACGCCCGTCGCCCGCCTCCGGGCCCGGCGCCAATGCGGCTCCCGCCGCGCTCACCGCGCTCCCTCCCCGGCGAGCGGCAGGCCAAGGGTAAACTGCGCGCCGCCGCCCGGCCGGTTGTCCGCCGTGATCTCCCCGCTCAGATCCGCCGCGATACCGGCGGAGATCGCGAGGCCGAGCCCCAGCCCCTTGCCCGGCTGCTTCGTGGTGAAGAACGGCTCGAAGAGCCGGCCCACCGCCGCCGCCGGCACGCCCCCGCCGGTATCGGCCACCACCGCCTCGGCCCGCGCGCCGCGGACCCGCAGCGCCAGCGTGATCCGGCGCTCCTTGCGCTCGGACACCGCATCCAGCGCGTTGCGCAAGAGGTTTAGCAGGATCTGCTCCAGCCGGATCTGGTCCCCCTTCACCGGCACGGGCCGCTCGGCGATCTCGGTGGAGAGCGTCACGCCCGCCTCCTCGAGCTGCGGCGCGATCACCGCCAGCGCGCCGCGCACCGCATCGCGCAGATCGATGGTGTGCAGCTCGTCGCCCTCCTTCCGCGCGAAGGCCTTGAGCTGGCGGGTGATCGCGCTCATCCGGTCGATCAGCCCGTCGATCCGGCCGAGCGAGGCCTGCCCCTCCTCGCTCCGCTCGCGCTCGAAGAGCAGCCTCGCGCCGGCCAGATAAGTGCGCATCGCCGCCAGCGGCTGGTTCAGCTCATGGCTCACCGCGGCGGACATCTGCCCGAGTGCGGCCAGCTTCGAGGCCTGCGCCAGCCCCGCCTCGGCCGCGCGCAGCTCCGCCTCCACCCGCCGCCGCTCGGCGATCTCGTCGCGCAGCCGCGCATTGAGCTCGCGCAGCGCCTCGGACTCCTGGCTGAGCTCCGTCACCACCCGCGCCGCGCGCACCGAGTTCATATAGAGCACGAAAGCAACCAGCAGCGACATGATCATGATCTCGATGGAGATGATCTCGCTCACCTGGGACTGCACAACCGAGAGCGGCGCGAGCACATGCACCGTCAACCCCGTCGCGCCCACCGCGGCGCTCTCGCGCAGATAGCGCGTGCCGGCGAGGAACAGACGCTCCTCCGCCATCACCCCGCCGGACCAGCCGAGCATGCTGGAATAGAGCACCCGCCCCTCGCCGTCGGCGATCAGCACCGGGCCCACGGCGCGCGCCGCCACGCCCGGCAGCGCCGCCGGGAGCGCCTCGATCAGCACCACGCCGCTGGGCTGCGGCCCGATCGCGCCGGTCACCGAGGCCGCGAAGGCCAGCGCGGGGCCGGCCGGCGGGGGCGCGTCCCGCGGCGCATCGCCCGCCCCTTCTCCCGGCGCCAGAACCGGCAGCGCGGCGCGCGCGAAGCCCCGTGCCGCCGCCTCGCGCAGCATCCCGTCGCGCACGGCCCGGTGACCGGAGGAGCGCTCCGTCGCCCCGCCCTCGCCCAGCTCGCCCTCCGAAGCCGCCGCCCCGGCCCCGGCCCCAGCCTCGGCCCCGGTATCGTAGACCGGCTCGAGATCGGTGCCGTAGATGCGGATGGTGACACCCGTCGCCGCGGCGATCCGATCCACCCGCGCCTCGGCGATACGCCCCGGCTGATCCAGCGTCTCCTGCGCGGCCAGGATCGCGCGCACCGCGGGTTCGGAGGCCACCATCCGCACCAGCGGCTCCGCCGCCGCCACATCCTCGCCGAGCGCGCGCGCGAGCAGCGCCGCATCCGCCGCCGCCGCGGCCGCCAGCCGCCCCGTCTCCCGCGCCGTCACCAGCGAATAGGTGGCCAGCAGGATCACCGCGGCACCCATCGCGCTCAGCGTCACGACCAGCCGCTGCCATTCCGGCAGCCTCAGCCGGCTCGGTCGGTTCCGCGAAAAGGCCAGGATGAGATCGGTCATCGTCCCGCCAGCATCGCGCAGGACGCCCGCGAAGAGAAGCGCACACGCCCGCTCGCGTTCGATAAAGCGGATGTGAACACCGGTTACTCTACGCTCCGGACGGTATATGTTCGCGCCAACAGTGTTTTTTCCAGGAGCCGCCATGAAACGCCTGAAACGCCCCCGCTGGATGCTGCCCGAAAGCGCGACCACGCCGGAGGCGCATTTCTGGAACCGCCGCGCGCTCCTGGCGGCCGGCGGCGGGCTGGCCGCGGCCGGCGCCATCGGCGCGCTCGCGCTGCGCACCGGCACGGAGGACGCGATCGCCGCCGCCGATCCCGCCACGCGCACAAGCGCGCTGCCGGCGCCGAACACCCCCTTCGATCCCAAGCCCGCGCTCAACGCCGCCTTTGCCGATGCGGGCCGCCCGGTCACGGACGAGACGGTGAACTCGACCTACAACAACTTCTACGAATTCGGCTCGCACAAGCAGATCTACGAGGCCTCCAAGGCGCTCGACACCGATGGCTGGATGGTCAAGCTCGACGGTCTCGTCGAGGAGGAGCAGACCATCGCGATGGAGGATCTGCTGAAGCGGATGCCCATCGAGGAGCGCATCTACCGCCACCGCTGCGTCGAGGCCTGGTCGATGGTGGTGCCCTGGATCGGCTTCCCGCTCGCCAGCCTCGTCGCGCTCGCCAAGCCGCTCTCCTCCGCGAAATATGTGCGCTTCGAGACCTTCAACGACCCGCAGATCGCCCGCGGCCAGCGCCAGCACTGGTATCCCTGGCCCTATACCGAAGGCGTGACGATGGCGGAGGCCACCAACGACCTCTCGCTCATGGTCGTCGGCGCCTATGGCAAGATGCTGCCCCACCAGTTCGGCGCGCCGATGCGCCTGCACCTGCCCTGGAAATACGGTTTCAAGTCGATCAAGTCGGTGGTGCGGGTCAGCTTCGTCGAAAAGCCGCCCGTCGGCTTCTGGGAGGAGCTGCAGTCGGCCGAGTACGGCTTCTGGGCCAATGTGAACCCCGCCGTCTCGCATCCGCGCTGGTCGCAGGCCAGCGAGCGCGTGCTCGGCACGGACGAGCGCGTGCCCACCGTGCGCTTCAACGGCTACGGGCCCGAGGTCGCCTCGCTCTATACGGGCCTGGAAGAAGAGTTCGGCGACCGCCTCTGGCGCTGAGTACCGGCGGATTTCCGCCCCGGGCGCGGTTTATCGGCAAGAATCCGCCGATGAGCCGCCCCGACTGTCAAGCCAGACTGACGGCGACTGTCAACCAGATCCGCACGCCCCTGCAATACCCTGCGATTCCAAGGCTATCCGATCCTGGCACGATCCTTGCTGCGTAAGGAGCGTGCCGGCATCTATGCTGCTGTCCCAGGCGGCTGAACCGGACAATCTGGCTGCGGCGGGGGCCGATACTCTCCCGATCGGTATCGCTCCCCGTCGCAGCGCTTTTTCCCGCCCCGATCAGGCCGCATAGGCCTCCGCGCGGTAGCCCTGCAGCGCGAGCAGCGCATCGAGCCCGGAATGGCGGATCACAGCGCCCGCCTCGGCGGCCAGAAGCGGCTTCGGGCGAAAGCCGACGCCAAGCCCCGCCGCCCGGATCATCGCCAGATCGTTGGCCCCGTCGCCCACCGCCAGCGCCTCCGCCGGCGCGAGCCCGTGCCGCGCCAGCCCCTCCGCAAGCGCCTGCGCCTTCGCCTCGCGCCCCAGGATCGGTTCGGCCACGGCCCCGCTCAGCCGCCCGTCCTCGAAGATCAGCCGGTTGGCGCGATGCTCGGCAAAGCCCGCCAGCCCCGCCACCCGCTCGGTGAACCAGGTGAACCCGCCGGAGACCAGCATGGTATGCGCGCCCGCCGCCGCCATGGTCCGCACCAGCACCCGCGCGCCGGGGTTGAGGCGGATGCGATCCGCCATCACGCCCTCCAGCATCGCCTCGGACATGCCGGCGACGAGCCGCACGCGCGCGCGCAGCGCCCCCTCGAAATCCAGCGCACCCGCCATGGCCCGCTCGGTGATCTCCGCCACCGCCTCGCCGATGCCGGCGCGCGCGGCCATCTCGTCGATGCACTCGACGCCGATCATCGTGCTGTCCATATCGGCGATCAGCAGGCGCTTGCGCCGCCCCGCCACCGGCACGGCGTTGACATCCACTGCATCCAGCGCCTCGGCCAGCCCGCCAAGCGCCGGCGCCGCATCGACCAGAACCTCCGCCGAAGCCGGCCCGAGCCGTGTGGCCGGCGCACGCAGCCGCGCGCCCGCCTCCGCGATCTCCGCCTCCGCCAGGCCCCGCTCGTCGGCCGCGGTGAGAACGACCGCCCAGGCCCCCATGGCCGCGCTCAGAAGAGCTCCACCGGCATCGCTTTCGCCGGCGTCACTTCCGCCAGGTTCTCGGCGAGCAGGAAGGCCAGCTCCAGCGCCTGCATGGCGTTGAGCCGCGGGTCGCAGGCGGTGTGGTAGCGGCTCGCCAGATCCTCCGCCGTCACGGCCGAGGCCCCGCCGGTGCACTCCGTCACATCCTGCCCGGTCATCTCGAAATGCACGCCACCCGCATAGGTGCCCTCGGCCGCATGCACCGCGAAGAACTCGCGCACCTCCTGCAGGATCCGGTCGAAGGGCCGGGTCTTGTAGCCGCTGTTCGACTTCACGGTGTTGCCGTGCATCGGGTCGCAGGACCAGACCACCGATTTGCCCTCGCGCTCCACCGCGCGCACCCAGCCCGGCAGATGGTTGCCCACCTCGCCGGCGCCGGTGCGGCAGATCAGCGTCAGCCGGCCCGGCTCGTTCTCCGGGTTCAGGATGTCGATCAGGCGGATCAGTTCCTCCGGATCGAGGCTCGGGCCGCATTTGAGACCGATCGGGTTGATCACACCGCGGCAGAACTCCACATGCGCGCCGTCCGGCTGCCGGGTACGGTCGCCGATCCAGATCATGTGGCCGGAGCACGCGACCGGATCGCCCGTGGTGCTGTCGACCCGCGTCAGCGCTTCCTCGTAGGGCAGGAGCAGCGCCTCATGGCTCGTGTAGTAGTCCACCTGGCGGAGCTTGCCGGTGGTGCCCGGGTTCACCCCGCAGGCATCCATGAAGGAGACCGCCGCCGAGATCTGCTCGGCAAGCGCCTGGTACTTCTCCGTCGCGGGGCTGCCGGCGACGAAGTCGAGGTTCCAGTTCTGCACCCGCTGCAGATCCGCATAGCCCCCGGTCGCGAAGGCGCGCAGCAGGTTCAGCGTGGCGGCGGACTGCATGTAGGCCGTGATCATCCGGTCCGGGTCGGGGATCCGCGCCTCGGCGGTGAACTCGAACCCGTTGATGATGTCGCCCCGGTAGGAGGGCAGCTGCGTGCCGTCCACCGTCTCCGTCGGTGAGGAGCGCGGCTTGGCAAACTGACCCGCCATGCGGCCCACCTTAACCACCGGCACGCGCGCGGCGAAGGTGAGCACCACCGCCATCTGCAGCATCACGCGGAAGGTGTCGCGGATATTGTCCGCGGTGAACTGCGCGAAGCTCTCCGCACAGTCTCCGCCCTGGAGCAGAAAGGCGCGCCGCTCGGCGACGGCGCCGAGCTTGCTGCGCAGCCTGCGCGCCTCGCCGGCGAACACCAGAGGCGGATAGCCCGACAGCCGGTCCGTCACCGCCGCGAGACGCGCCTCGTCGGTGTATTCCGGCATCTGCAGACCGGTCCGGTTACGCCAGCTATCCTTGCTCCACGCGGTGTTCATCATTCTCTCCCAGCGTTGTTTGCGCGGGTCTATATCGCAGGGTGGCGAGACTTGCCAGTGCCGCCCCCGGGGGCGCGACAAGGGTCGCCGGACAAGCCGGAAGGATGGGTCCGGGACAGGGTTCGGGACAGGGTTCGGGACAGGGGCTGGGACGGGGGCTGGCATCGGGTCTGGGGTCGGGTCTGGGGCTACCTTGACGCACCTCCGCGAGGCGCGCAGTGTCGCAAAAGTTTCGCGCAATCGCGGTCGGCGCACCGCTTCGGATCGGGGTTTCCCGCGCATGACACTCACAAGCGCAGCGGCCGATGAGGGGACGCGGGAGTTCGTGTTCCTGCTCTCGCCGCAGTTCTCGCTGATCGCCTTCTCGGCGGCGATCGAGCCTCTGCGCCTGGCCAACCGGGTGACACGCCGGCCGCTCTATGCCTGGCGCCTGGTGTCGGAGGACGGTAAGCCGGTGGAGTGCTCCAACGGCACGCGCCTCGAGGTCGATAGCGGGCTCGAGGCGGTGAACCGCGATGCGCGCATCATAGTCTGCGCGGGCTTCGGGCTGGAGCGCGCGGCCTCGCGTCCGGTGCTCACCTGGATCCGGCGCGAGGCGCGGCGGGGCGTGCGCCTCGGCGCGCTCTGCACCGGCTCCTACGTGCTCGCGCGCGCGGGGCTGCTGGACGGCAAGCGCTGCACGATCCACTGGGAGAACCTCGCCGCCTTCGCCGAGGATTTCCCGGAGGTGGAGGTGCTGAACCTCCTCTTCGTGGTGCAGGACGGGGTCTTCACCTCCGCCGGGGGCACTTCGGCGGCCGATATGATGCTCAGCCTCATCGCCGAGGAGCAGGGCGACGATCTCGCGGCCACGGTGGCGGACTGTCTGCTGCATGTGCCCATGCGCGGCGAGGCCGATGAGCAGCGCCTCTCTGTGCCGGCGCGCATCGGCGTGCGCCACCCCAAGCTCGTGCAGATAATCCAGACCATGGAGCAGACGACGGAGGAGCCGGTCAGCCCGGCGGAGCTCGCCCGCGGCGTTGGCATCTCCACGCGTCAGCTCGAGCGGCTCTTCCGGCGCTATCTGAACCGCTCGCCGAAGCGGTACTATATGGAGCTGCGGCTGGAGAAGGCGCGCTCGCTCCTGCTGCAGACGAATATGAGCGTGATCAACGTGGCGCTGGCCTGCGGCTTCACCTCACCCTCGCATTTCTCGAAATGCTACCGGGCTCATTTCGGCCGCACGCCCTATCGCGAGCGGGGCGCGCCCAGCGGGCCGACCAAGGGCTACCGACCGGACCCCGGCACCGGCACGGTCAAGCTGGTGAACGCAGGCGCCGGAGCCCTCGCCCGCCCGCAAGAAAGCTAGGGCGCTGTCAAATCGGCTTCGAACTCTGCTCGCGCCCGCGCCCACCCACGTCATTTTGGGGCGAGAATAGAGAACACACGATGAACAAACAGCAGCTGGGAGCCAATTGCAACCGAGCCGAAACCGCTAAACCATCATTCAGATTGTGCCGCGCACAATGACGTGGGTGGGTGCGGCCGCAACGCGGCGCGTCGCGGTTCGAACGTCCCGGCCCGGTTGGAGAACAACGTGTCGGCGTCAGCCATCCGCGCTGCCGTCCCCCGCCCAGGCGAGGGAGGTCCCGGGTCAAGCCCGGGACACCCGCCGCGTGTTCGGCTATCCCTCAAGCGCTCGGCGGCCCGGCGGTTTCGGG
>JBCBWF010000561.1:0-2688 GCA_039817245.1 Pseudomonadota bacterium
CGGCGACGCGAACCTGATCGGCGGCTCGATCATGGTGGACGGCACGGTGCTGAGCTCGAAGGGCCGCGCCAAAGAAGCGCTCATCGGCGTGCCCTCCGCCGGCCCGCAGGCCGACACCTGGGACAACGAGGCCTGGCAGGCCTATGTGAAGGCCTATCAGGACGCCTTCGCGCCCGATAAGCGCTTCCCGAGCCCCTCGCTGCTGGCGACCGGCTACTACAACGCCACCGACGCCGCGATGATCTGCATCGACAAGGTCGGCGGCGATCTCGGCGACGGTCAGGCCGCGTTCCGCCAGTGCCTCGCCGGCCTCGAGCTCGACGCACCCAACGGCAAGATCACGCTCGACGGCAACCGCCAGGCGATCGGCACCAACTTCGTCGTGGAGGTGGCCGAGCTCGACGACGGCACGCTGGCCACCAAGCTCGTCTCCCTAAAGGAGGGCGTGAACCAGACGCTCGGCATCGACGCGGACGCCTTCGCCAAGATCGGCCTGCCCTCGCGCGAGACGCCGGAGTGCAAGGCCACCTACTGAGCCCTGCCGGCGCCCTGAGCGGCGCCGCGGTCTGAGCATCGAAGGGCGCCCCGCAACCGCGGGGCGCGCCCCACATACCCTGCAGCGGCACTCCACAGGGCCCGGCCCCCGAATGCCGAGCCCGCGGATGCGAGGCGGATGACCCTCATCACCTATCTCACCCGCGTGCATTTCGCCGACAACGTGCTCGAGGACGCCATCCGGCTCGAGCTCGAGACCGCCGGCATCCGCCGCCCGCTGGTCGCCGGCGACGGCGCGGCGCAGCGGCCCGAGCTGACGGACCGGCTGCTCGCCGCCCTGCCCATCGAGGTCGACGCCACGCTCCACGGCGCCACCGCCGGCGTGTTGACGGAGGCGGATGCGCGCATCGCCCTTGCCCTCTACCGCCAGAACGCCTGCGACGGGCTCATCGCCTTCGGCTGCGGCGCGGTGATCGATTTCGCCAAGGCCATCCGCGTCCTCGTCGCCCATGACGGCCCGCTCGCGCGCTACGCGGTCTGCGAGGGCGGCAGCGGGCGCATCCGCCCCGAACGCCTGCCCCCGATGATCGCGGTGCCCACCACCGCCGGCTCCGGCTCGGAGGCCGGCCCCGAGGCCACGCTCCTCGGCGAGGATGGCCGCCAGCTCACCCTCTTCAGCCGCGCCCTCATCCCGACCGCGGCGATCTGCGACCCCACGCTGACCCTCTCGCTCCCCCCCACCGCGACGGCCGAGACCGGGATGGAGGCGCTCACTCACTGCATCGAGACCTTCATCGCCGCGAGCTATAACCCGCCGGCGGACGGCATCGCCTATGACGGGGTCTCCCGCGCCGCGCACAGCCTGGAAGGCGCGGTCCTGCGCGGCGACGACCTCACCGCGCGGCGCGAGATGATGGCCGCGGCGCTGAACGGCGCGCTCGCCTTCCAGAAGGGCCTCGGCGCGGTGCATGCCAGCAGCCACGCGCTCGCCTCCGAGACCGCCGGCGCCAGCACGGGCCCGAGCCACGGCGCGCTCAACGCGGTCATGCTCCCCCATGTGCTCGCCTTCAATGCCCCCGCCGTCGGCGAGCGGGTCGCAGCACTCGGCCGCGCGCTCCGACTGCCGAGCGGCTCCGACGTGCCCGAGGCGCTGGCCACGCTCAACGACCGCCTCGGCCTGCCCGCCGGGCTCGGGGCCATGGGCGTCACCCCCGGCGCCATCGAGCGCGCCGCCCCCCTCGCCGAGCGCGACCGACACAACAGCACCAATCCCCGCCGGGCCCGCGCAGCCGACTATGCCCGGCTCATGCGC
This sequence comes from Pseudomonadota bacterium, assembly GCA_039817245.1. Lineage (GTDB taxonomy): Bacteria > Pseudomonadota > Alphaproteobacteria > Rhodobacterales > Rhodobacteraceae > Thermohalobaculum. The sequence goes on from JBCBWF010000561.1 coordinate 1,808, forward strand.
GCTGCCCTCTGATCCCCAGTGCCGGAACCCCCGCCATGAAACCGCTCCTCATCGACGGCGCCTGGATCGAGACCGCCACGGCGCGCGACAACATCAACCCCTCCGACACCGGCGATGTGATCGACCGCCACGCGGAGGCCGGCGAGGCCGAGGCCCGCCGCGCCGTCTCCGCCGCCCGCGCCGCCGCGCGCGACTGGGCGCATTCCGGCCCGCAGACCCGCCACGATATCCTGAAGGCCGCCTCCGACGAGATCCTCGCCCGGCGCGACGAGATCGGACGCCTGCTCAGCCGCGAGGAGGGCAAGACGCTCCCCGAAGGCGTCGCCGAGACCGTGCGCGCGGGCCAGATCTTCGGCTTCTTCGCCGGCGAGGCGCTGCGCCAGACCGGCGATCTCCTGCCCTCCGTCCGCCCCGGCATCGGCGTCGAGGTCACGCGCGAGCCCGTCGGCGTCGTGGGGCTCATCACGCCCTGGAACTTCCCCATCGCGATCCCCGCCTGGAAGCTCGCCCCCGCCCTCGCCTTCGGCAACGCGGTGGTGCTGAAGCCGGCGGAGCTCGTGCCCGGCTGCGCCTGGGTGCTGGCCGAGATCCTCCACCGCGCGGGTCTGCCGCCGGGCGTGCTCAACCTCGTCACCGGCCCGGGCTCGGTGGTGGGCCAGAGCCTGGTCGACAACCCGGAGGTCGACGCCATCAGCTTCACCGGCTCGCAGGCCACCGGAGCGCGCATCGCCGAGGCCTGCGCGCGCCATATGCGCCGCTGCCAGCTCGAGATGGGCGGCAAGAACCCGCTCGTCATCCTCGACGACGCCGATCTCGACATCGCCGTCGACGCCGCGGTCAACGGCGCCTTCTTCTCCACCGGCCAGCGCTGCACCGCCTCC
>JBCBWF010000426.1:0-4288 GCA_039817245.1 Pseudomonadota bacterium
CAGCATTGCCCACGTCATCCCCCAACGCCCCCGACGACAGAGATCCAACTGATCCGGAGGCCAGTTTACGTCGTACAGAAATACGAAGATTCTGTCCGCGATATGGTTCGGAGGCAGAAAGGCCGCACTCCGGCCCGGCCGCGTCCGCCGCCCGCGCCGCGCCGCGCCGGATCCCCGGCCTAGGCCTCGGCGCGCGCCCGGGTCCACAGCGCTTCGGCGGCCGCCTGCGCGTCGCGCATGATCGCCTCCTCGTCCGCCATCGTGGCGCGGCCGTCCTCCACCACCAGCCGGCCGTCCACCATCACATGGGCCACGTCGCGCCCGTGCCCGAGATGCACGATGTTGCCGAGCACATCGATCATCGGCGCGAAATGCGGCCGGCGCGCGTCGATCGCGACGAGATCCGCCTTCATCCCCGGCGCCAGCCGCCCGATCTCGCCCTCCAGATCCATCGCCCGCGCCCCGTTGAGCGTGGCCATCGCCAGCATGTCCTCGGGCTGCCAGTCCTCGTCGATCCGCCCCGCCTGCAGCCGCCCGATGCAGAGCGCCCAGCGCATCAGCTCCACCATGTCGCCATGCATGTTGTCGGTGGAGAGGCAGAGATTCGCCCCCGCCGCGCGCAGCTTGCGCGTGGGCGCGATCGTCCCGCCCGTCGCGTTGCCCTTGGGGATATGCGCCACATGGATGCCCGCGCGCCCGGCCCGCGCGATATCCGCCTCGGACATGAAGATGCAGTGCGCGCCGATCAGCCGGTCCGACAGAAGCCCCACCTCGTCCAGCAGCTCCGCCGGCGTCAGCCCGTCGCGCTCGGCGATGCGCGCCACCTCGATCGGGCTCTGCGCAAGATGCGTGGTGACCATCATGCCCGTTGCGTCGCGGGCCTCGCGCACCTCGCGCAGAAAACCGGTGGAGCAGGTATCGGGCGCATGGGCCGCGAGCTGCACGCCGAGCCGGCCCCCCATCGCCCCCTGCCAGCGCTGATGCAGCGCCATCGCCTCGTCCAGCGTCCGCCGCCCGATGGCGGGGTCGTACTCCCAGCGCCCCCGGCTCACCCCGGAGAAGTCCACATCGTGAATGCGCCCGCAGCCGGTGACGCGAAGGCCGAGCTCGCCCATCGCCGGCAGCGTCAGATGCTGGTGCACATAGGTGTCGTTGATCAGCGTCGAGCCGAACTTCATCGCCTCCAGTGCGCCCAGCCGCGCGAGCGCGACCGCCTCCTCCTCGCGCACCATATGCCCCTGCGGCACGCCGGGCGTGTAGGCGGGCGCGAAACCCATATCCTCGGCCACACCCCGCACCATCGTCAGGATCGCGTGCAGATGGATGTTCACGAGACCCGGCAGAACCACGAAGCCCCGCCCGTCGATCACGCGCCCGGCCGCGGGCGGCGGTCCCTCCGCCGGCCCCACCGAGGCCAGCCGATCCCCCGCCACGGCAATCCGGCCATGCGCGATCTCCGGCTGAGCGGGATCGCAGGTGAGCACATGCGCCCCCTCGATCAGGATGTCGATGCCGGTCGGTCTCTCGCTCATGCCAGCCCCGCGCCTTCCGGCAGCAGATGGCGCAGGAACCGGCGCGTCGCCTCCTCGCGCGGCGCGGTGAAGATCGCGCCCGGCGGGCCCTCCTCCAGGATCGAGCCCCCCTCCATGAAGAGCACGCGGTCGGCGGCATCGGCGGCGAAGCGCATCTCGTGGGTCACGATCATCATGGTCATCCCGCCATCCGATAGCGCGCGCATCACATCCAGCACCTCCTGAACAAGTTCGGGGTCGAGCGCCGAGGTCGGCTCGTCGAAGAGCATGATCTCGGGCTCCATCGCCAGCGCGCGGGCGATGGCCACGCGCTGCTGCTGCCCGCCCGAGAGCTCGGAGGGCCGCTTGTCCATGTGATCGGCCAGCTTCACGCGCACCAGCTCGCGCTCCGCCAGCTCCCGGGCCTCGGCGCGCGCGAGCCCGCGCACCTTCTCGGGCCCGATGCTCACATTCCGCCGCGCGCTCAGATGCGGAAAGAGGTTGAAGCGCTGGAAGACGAAGCCGAACTTCCGGCGCTGCCGCGCAATGGCCGCCTCGCTCTCCCGCCGCCAGGCCCCGCCCGGCCCGTCATAGGCACCGCCGACCGTCTCGCCATCGATCCAGACCGTGCCGCCATCCGGCTCCTCCAGCCGGTTGAGGCAGCGCAGCAGCGTGGTCTTGCCCGAACCCGAAGCGCCGATCAGCACCACCGTCTCGCCGCGCATGATGTCGAGATCGACCCCGCTCAGCACGGTCGTGGGCCCGAAGCGCTTCTCCAGCCCCTCGATGCGCAGCAGCGGAAACGCGCTCACCATGCCGGCAGCCTCCGCTCGATCCAGCGCGAGAGCCAGCTCAGCATCTTGATCAGGACGTAGTAGTAGAGCGCCAGCAGCGTGTAGATCTCGAAGGGCACGAAGTGGATCGAGATGATCGCCTGGCCCGCGCGCGTCAGCTCATAGACCGAGATCACCGAGAGCAGCGACGAGTTCTTGACGAGGCTGATCATCTCGTTGGTCAGCGGCGGCACCATCTGGCGATAGGCCTGGGGCAGCAGGATCCAGAACAGGATCTGCCCGCGCCGCATGCCGATCGAGCGCGCCGCCTCCGCCTGCCCCTTCTCGATCGCGCCGACACCGCCGCGCACCACTTCGGCCACGAAGGCCGCGGCGTTCAGCGACAGCGCGAAAACCCCCGCCCAGAACTCGTCGAGCCGGATGCCGATCACCGGCAGCGCGAAGAAGACGAGGAAGATCTGGATCAGAAGCGGCGTGCCGCGGATGAAGTCCACATAGGCCGCCACGATCCCGCGCAGCAGGCGGTTGTCCGAGAGCAGCATCAGCCCGAAGACCACACCGAGCACCAGCCCGATCACGGCCGAGAGCGCCGATACCTGCAGGGTGACGAGCGCGCCCTCGAAGAGAAGCGGGATCGCCTTGCCGATGATCTGCCAGTCGATGGTCATGCGCACACCGTCCCGGAGCCGGCCGCCATGGCCGGCCCCGCCTTTGGCTGGAGCTGAGCGGTGATCGGCCCGTCAGGCGAAGGACGGGATCTCGTCGGCGAGGTCCATCTTGAAGCCGAACCACTTCTCCTGCAGCGCGTAGATCTCGCCGTTGTCCTTCAGGCGGGTGAGCTCGCTGTCGAGGAAGGAGACGAGCTCGGTATCCTCGAGGCGCGCGGCCAGCCCGGCCCAGTTCGGCTTGCCGACCGGGCGCACCAGCGCATAGGCCCCCGGGCGGTCCTTCATCACCTGCCCGAGTGTCGGCAGCGTGTTGAGCACCCCGTCGACCGAGCCCTGCGAGAGCGCGAGATAGGCGGCCGGGTGATCGTCGTAGATCTTCACGTCGTCGAAGCCCGCACCGGCCGCGGCGGCAATCTCCGCGGAGAGCTCGTCCTTCATGCTCTCGCCCGGCGAGCCGAGCTTCACGCCGAGCACCTTGCCCGACATGTCCTTGATGGCGGTCATCTTGCCCTCGTCCTCGGCGCGGATCAGCAGCGCCTGGCTGGCCTCGGCATAGGGGATCGAGAAGGCGACCTTCTCCAGCCGCTCCTTGCGGTAGCTCATCGAGGACATGATGATGTCGAAGCGCCCCGCATAGAGCGCCGGGATGATGCCCGACCACTGCGTGTCGATGAATTCGGGCTCCACGCCGAGCGTGGCGCACATCACCGCCGCCAGATCCACATCGTAGCCCACGATCTCGCCGCCGTCGCGGAAGGTGAAGGGCGGATAGGTGGCCTCGCACCCGATGCGCAGAACGCCGGCCGACTTGATCTTGGCGAAGGTCGTCTCGGCGAAGGCCGGGCGCGCGACGAACGGTATGGCGATGCCGGCGGCCGCCGCGGTGCCGAGCAGGCGGCGTCGGGTGATGCGAGTGTCGGACATGGTGTTTCCCTTCTGACGGTTGTGATCTCCCACCCCCGGGCGAAGCAAACGCCATGCCAAAACGTTAACGCAGCCGCGCCAGAGGCTTAGGGGCGAACGCCCGCCCGCCCTCCGGCCGTTTCCGCGCCACTGCCTCCGCCGGCGCCATCATGCCAGGCGCGCGGGCAGAACTTCCGGGTCGATGCTCTCCGCCTGGCACCGCGCCACGATGCGCCGATAGGCCGGCATCATCGCCTCGATCTCCGCTTCGGCCGCCGCGATGGCCGGCTCGATCTCCTCATGGGCCGCGCCAATCTCGGCCAGGATCGCGGCCTCGTCGATCCGCGTCAGCCGCCCCTGCGCCATCACCGTCCGCCCGTCCACGATCAGCCGGTCGAGCGAGGCGCCGGTC
>JBCBWF010000216.1:0-8432 GCA_039817245.1 Pseudomonadota bacterium
CCGCTGGGCGGCGACCTTCGAGAGCGAGAGCGCCGGGCGCATGCCGGCCTGATGGACCTGGACCTCTGCAAAGCCCTTCAGCCAGCGGATCGGAAGCGGCACCTTGCGCTCCACCGCCTCGGCGCGCTCATGGGAGAGCCCCACCGCCTCCGCGCTCACGGTCAGGCGCAGATCGGCGCCGCTGCGCACCTGCGCCAGCGCGCCGCGCATCCGGTCGCGAAAATCGACATTGGTGCTGCCGGCGCAGACCGCTTCTGCCGCGAAGGCGGCCGGCTCGATATCGTGGCGGATATAGCTGCTGCAGCAGGCGGAGAAGCCTTCGAAGCGCAGCATCGCGCGCCCCACCGTGACCACCGGGTCCGCCTCGCGCAGAATGCGCGCCAGCATTGCCGGCGGGATGTAGAAGCGGCTGCCCACGAGGTCGGAGACCATGTGCAGGCAGGCCGCGGAGGTCGCAGGCTCCAGCAGCCGGCCGTCGAAGAAGACCGGCGCTGCCTCTCTCGCGCGGCTCTCGGCCACAAGCGCGAGGCGCGGGCCCGCCGCCCCGCCCTCCAGCCGGGAGCCGTCCGCATACCGATAGACATGCTCGATCGCTGCCATGCCCATCCGATGCCACGACATCGTGGCAACCTTAAGATGAGCCTGACGCTGCCGCCTCGAAGGCTAGAGCATGGAGGGGACAACCTGATCGGGCGGTCGATGTCCATCCGCGAAGGTCTTGATATTGATGATGACCTTCTCGCCCATCTCCAGCCGGCCCTCCTCCGTGGCGGAGCCCATATGCGGCAGCAGGACCACGTTCGGCAGGCCCATGAGGCGGGGATTGACGGCGGGTTCCTTCTCGAACACGTCGAGCCCGGCGCCGGCGAGATCGCCCTTCACCAGCATCCGCGTGAGCGCGTTCTCGTCGATCACCTCGCCGCGCGCCGTGTTCACCACATAGGCGGATTTCTTCATCAGCGCGAGGCGGCGCGCGGAGAGCAGGTGGAAGGTGGCGGGCGTGTGCGGGCAGTTGACCGAGACGATGTCCATCCGCGCCAGCATCTGGTCGAGGCTCTCCCAGTAGGTGGCCTCCAGCTCCGCCTCCACGTCCTCATGCAGGCGGCGGCGGTTGTGGTAGTGGATCTGCAGGCCGAAGGCGCGCGCGCGGCGCGCCACCGCCTGGCCGATGCGGCCCATGCCGAGGATGCCCAGGCGCTTGCCCCAGATCCGGTGGCCCATGATCGCGGTCGGCGACCAGCCGGCCCATTCGCCGGACTGCATGAGCTCCACGCCCTCGGCGATCCGCCGCGGCACCGCGAGAATCAGCGCCATGGTCATGTCGGCGGTGTCCTCGGTCAGCACACCGGGCGTGTTGGAGACGAGCACGCCGCGGGCACGAGCGGTCTCCACATCGATATGGTCGAAGCCCGCGCCGTAATTCGCGATGAGCTTCAGCTGCGGGCCGGCCTGGGCGAGGAGGCGCGCATCGATCTTGTCCGTGACCGTGGGCACGAGGACATCGGCGCTGCGCACCGCGTCGGCCAGCGCCGGCTCGGGCATGGCGGTGTCTGTCTCGTTGAGGCGCACCTCGAAGAGCTCGCGCATACGCGTCTCCACCGCCTCCGGCAGACGGCGCGTGACGACGACGGATAGACGCTTGCGGCTCATGTCATTTCCCTTCCTTCGCAGCCGGCCCTTTGGTTACAATCTTGCGCGGGTGGATTGAAGTGGAATCGCAAAGGGCGGGGGCTCGGCGGTTCGACGATGCGGGAGCGTATTGCGGGGGCGATGATGTGTTTTTTCCGGAGTGAGCGCGGCGGGGGAGCCCGGCGCGTCCATAGGCGCTGGGCGGGATTGCGAAACGGCGCGATCATGGCGATCGCGGGCCTCGTGCTGCTCGGAGCGACGGGGCGGGGCGAGGTGAGCGCGCAGGCGACTGTGCCGGCCCAGCTCGGCGCCCCGGCGCCTGCCCAGCCGCCGGGCGGCGGCGGGAGCGACGGGCTTTCGCCGGCCGGCGCGCTCCGCCTCGGCCCGGTCACCAAGCTGCCGCTGCCGCGCTATGTCTCGCTGCGCGCGGACGAGATCAATGTGCGCCGCGGCCCCGGCCTTACCTATCGGATGGACTGGGTGTTCCGCCGCGAGGGCCTGCCGGTGCGGATCATCGGCGAACACGGGGACTGGCGCCAGATCGAGGACAGCGACAAGGCAAGCGGCTGGGTCTACCACTCGCTGCTGACGGGGCGGCGCACGGTGCTGGTGACCGCGGAGGTTGCGACGCTCTTCCGCCGGCCGGAGGCGGATGCGGATGTCGCGGCCATGGCCGAGCAGGGCGTGGTGGCGCATCTGCGCGAGTGCAATCGCGACTGGTGCGAGATCGATGCCGGCGGGGCGGTGGGCTGGGTGCCGAAGCCGGTGCTCTGGGGGGTCGATCCGGGCGAGCTCTGGCCCCGCTGAGCCACGGCTCACTGCGAAGGCTCCCCGGACGCGTCAGTGAGGTCCTGGCTCAAGGCCGGGACGAACCGTCGTGCAGGCGTAAGCCTGTCCGCGTTCCTCCGGGCACGGCAGCGCGGGCCCGTCGCCTCAGAAGCCGATCTGGCGGAGCGGCATGGGAAGCGATAGCAGCGTTTCCGCGTTGTTGCCGTAGGGATGGCCCGGCCAGAGGCCGAGATGCAGATGCTCGTCATGGTTCACGAGGCTCGTGATCCGTTCGGGCCAGACGGCCTGCACCGCGGGGTCGTTGTAGTAGATCTCGGCCACCTTGTAGCGCCCCTCCAGCAGCTTTCGGATCAGCGTCACGAAGGCCACCATCGCTGCGCGATCGTAGAACGGGCTCGCATGGGTGATCATGTATTTCTTCTCGTAGCGGCGCACCGACGGCATGATGTGCATGCAGCAGAAATCGATGCGCAGCCCGTCTCTGTGCGTTGCGTGCCCGCCGGGCTGGTGACCGTTGCTGAGGCTGATATCGCCGATGCCGATGGGCCGCTGCCCGACCATCCCGGGGCCCATGTACCAGGCGAAGATCAGCTCGGAGAGGAACAGCATCATCTCGGTGCTGGCCCACTGGTTTCCGCGATCGCGGAAGTTGAACTGCCCGGGCCAGTCCGGCAGCTGATAGAGCTTGCTGCTGGGATCGCGCGCCGGCGGTGCCCATTCCGAAGCCGTCGTCGGCGTCCAGACCGTCATCGGCCACCTTCCCGCGCAATGCTTCCCCTTGCGTCATGCTACAGCAAGGGGATCGCACGCGCTATCTGGCAGCGGAACGCTCGGTCCATGCAGGGTAGGTTCAGCGGCGGCGAAGACGGATGACGACGTCGACTTTCGCGATCTCGGTGCCTTCCGGCGGCTCGGCGAGGCATTCGAAACGCACGGCATCGTCCGGCGCATCGCCGAGACGTCCGTCGTCCTCCCAGAAATAGTGGGCGTGGTCGGAGACGTTCGTATCGAAATAGCTGCGATGCCCGTCCACCGTGATCTCGGCGATCAGCCCGGCCTGGGTGAAGGAGCGCAGCGTGTTGTAGACCGTGGCGAGCGAGACACGCTCACCGGCCACCTGGGCCGCCTCGAACAGGGTCTCGGCGGTCACGTGACGGTCGTTCCCGTCGCCAACGAGCAGCGTCGCCAGCGTCAGCCGCTGCCGGGTCGGGCGCAGACCCGCGCCTGCGAGCCAGGCTTCAGCCCGTTCCGCGGCGCGCGAAGCAGCCTCGCCCCGAGCCGCGGGCGCCGCCGCATTCTGTTGCCGTTGGTCCATCGACCGTGTCCCGATTGCCCTGTCACACCCTTCCTCTTACCCAGCATGCACGAGAATCTCCACCCCAAAGCGTTGTGACGCCGTGGCGCGGCCGCCGCAGCGCTGTGCCGCTCTCGCCATCCGCGCCTTGTGCGCCCTCCGGGCCGGTGCTAGGGAACCGGCTCGATACGCATCGTCACTTGCGAGACCGGGGCCGGCGGATGGCAGGGCGCGCCAACCAATTCAGTTACGAGGATCTCCTGCGCTGCTCGCGCGGCGAGCTCTTCGGTGTCGGAAATGCGCAGCTTCCGGCACCGCCGATGCTGATGGTGGACCGCGTCACCGCGATCACCGCGGAGGGCGGCGCCGGCGGCAAGGGCCAGGTGGTGGCGGAGCTCGATATCCGCCCCGACCTCTGGTTCTTCGAGTGCCACTTCCCCGGCGATCCGGTGATGCCCGGCTGCCTCGGTCTCGATGCGCTCTGGCAGCTCACCGGCTTCTTTCTCGGCTGGCTCGGCCTGCCGGGCCGCGGGCGCGCGCTTGGCGTGGGCGAGGTGAAGTTCACCGGCATGGTGACCCCCTCCAACAGCCTTGTGCGCTATACTGTGGATCTGAAGCGGGTGATCGATCGCCGCCTTAAGCTCGGCATCGCCGATGGCGCGATGGAGGCCGATGGCGAGGTGATCTACACCACGAAGGATATGCGCGTCGGCCTCTTCAGCGATGCCGACGCTCCGGCCTGAGGGCCGGAACCACCCCAACCGCTGAGGAGCCTGGCCCATGCGGCGCGTCGTCATCACCGGCATCGGTATCGTCTCCTCCATCGGGGAGGATGCGGCGGCGGTGGATCAATCGCTGCGCGAGGGCCGCTCCGGCATCGTCTTCGCGCCCGACTATGCGGAGCTCGGCTTCCGCTGCCAGGTGCATGGCGCACCGACCGTGGATGTGGAGGCGCGGATCGACAAGCGGATCCGCCGCTTCATGGGCGACGGGGCAGCCTGGAACTACATCGCGATGGAGCAGGCGATCGCGGATGCCGGCCTCACCGATGCCGAGGTCAGCCATGAGCGCACCGGCCTCGTGATGGGCTCGGGCGGCCCGTCCACCAAGAACCTGTTCGAGGCGGCCACGATCACGAAGGCCAAGGGGCCGCGCCGCATGGGCCCGTTGATGGTGCCGCGCACCATGAGCTCCACCAATTCCGCCACGCTGGCGACGCCTTTCAAGATTAAGGGCGTGAACTACTCGATCACCTCCGCCTGCTCCACCTCGGCGCATTGCATCGGCAACGGCGTCGAGCAGATCCAGTGGGGCAAGCAGGACATCGTCTTCGCCGGCGGTGGCGAGGAGCTGGACTGGACGCTCTCCTGCCTCTTCGACGCCATGGGCGCGATGAGCTCGAAGTTCAACGACACGCCCGAGAAGGCCTCGCGTGCCTACGATACGGCGCGCGACGGTTTCGTGATTGCGGGCGGCGCCGGGGTCGTGGTCCTCGAGGATCTGGAGCGCGCCCGCGCCCGCGGCGCCAAGATCTACGGCGAGGTCACCGGCTACGGCGCCACCTCGGACGGCTACGACATGGTCGCCCCCTCCGGCGAAGGGGCGGTGCGCTGCATGCAGAACGCCATGGCCACGCTCGGTGAGCGCAAGGTCGACTACATCAACACCCACGGCACCTCGACTCCGGTGGGCGACAGCCGCGAGGTGGAGGCGATCCGCACCATCTTCGGCAACGAGGCGCCGCCGCGCTTCTCCTCCACCAAGTCGCTGACCGGCCACTCGCTCGGCGCCACCGGCGTGCAGGAGACGATCTACTGCCTGCTCATGCTCGCGGGCGACTACGTGGCGGCCTCGGCCAATGTGGAAACGCTCGATCCCGAGTTCGACGGCATGCCCATTCCCATGACGCGGGTGGACGAGGCCGGTCTCGACACCGTGCTCTCCAACAGCTTCGGCTTCGGCGGCACCAACTGCACGCTGGCGATCAGCCGCTATCACGGCGTCTGAGGAGGGCGGGTCCCATGGCAGAAGCCGAGAGCGGCGTGACGCGCCTGGCCACCTCCGGGCTGATGAGCGGCAAGCGCGGCCTGGTGATGGGCGTGGCGAACGACCATTCCATCGCCTGGGGCGTCGCGCAGGCGCTGCACTCGGCGGGCGCAGAACTGGCCTTCACCTATCAGGGCAGCGCCTTCGAGCGCCGGGTCCGACCGCTGGCCGAGGGAATCGGCGCCGATCTCGTCCTCGACGCGGATGTGACGGATGAGGCGAGCCTCGATGCGACCTTCAGCGCCATCGCTGCGCGCTGGGGGCGGATCGATTTCCTCGTCCACGCGATCGCCTTTTCCGACAAGTCGGAACTGACGGGCCGCTTCGCGGACACCACGCGCGCCAATTTCCTGCGCACCATGGAGATCAGCTGCTACTCCTTCGTGGATGTCAGCCGGCGCGCGGCGGAGCTGATGCCCGACGGCGGGTCGCTCGTGACCATGACCTATCTCGGCTCCACCCGGGTGATGCCGAACTACAATGTGATGGGCGTGGCGAAGGCGGCGCTGGAGGCGTCGGTGCGCTATCTCGCCAATGATCTCGGCCCCCAGGGGATCCGCGTGAATGCGATCAGCCCCGGCCCGATGCGGACCCTTGCGGGCAGTGCGGTGGGCGGCGCGCGGCGCGTCTACAAGGCGACGCAGGACAACAGCCCGCTCCGCCGCAATGCCCGGCTCCAGGAGGTGGGTGGCGCGGCCCTCTACCTCCTCTCCGATCTCGGCGCGGCGACGACGGGGGATCTGATCTTCGTCGATGGCGGCTTCCATGCGACCGGCATGGCCCAGCTCAGCAATCTGCAGCAGCCCCAGCCCGGCGAGGTGAAGTAGCGCGGCCCGCTTGCCGTCTTGCCCGGGTGGCGCCTGGCTGACACGCCCCCGGGTTCGTCACGCGCTCAGTATGTCCAGTCGATGATGTCGGTGCCGAAGATGCCGTCGCCGAGTTCGCTCTGCGGCGGCTCGTACCGGCCATGCTCGACATCCGCCCAGCGATAGGCCGCCTTGTCGTCGATATCCATTTCGTCACCCTGCCAGCTCGAAATGAGCACATTCAAAAGCTCGTTCGCCATCGTTACCTCCTTCAATTACTTGCCTGACACTCTCCTTGTGTCAGGACTGTAGTGAAGCAGAGGCCGTCGATAGATGCCGTGAGCATGCTTACAGTGGGGCGGTTGCTCGAAAGGGCGCTGTAGAGCCGGTACGAAGCACCGGGTCAGCCGTCGAGGCGGATGGATGGCCGGTAGCCCTGGCGGAACACCGCGACGGTGGGCGCTGGCGTGAGGACGGTGACGGGACCGCTGGGGCGTGCCTCCGCCGGACCGTAGCCGCCCGTCTCCAGCCAGGGATGCCAGGCATCGCCGCTCAGGACACCGACACGCCCCTCGACGCGCAGGAACACGCCGTCCGGCAGGTCGTCGGCCGGGGCGTTGTGGCAGCGTTGGCACCGGTCGCGCCCGACCCGGGCCGCCTGCATGGCGCGGTCGATGGGCTTTGCACCGCCGGCAGGCAGTCCGGCTGCCTCCCAGGCCTGGCGGAAGCGCTTGTAGTCGGCGTTGCGGCACTCGCCGCAGGGGCGATGGCCGGCGGCGAAAGCGGCCGCCTCGTCCCAGAAGAACAGCGCCGTCCAGCGGCCGGGCGGCATGATCGGACGCTTGCGGCCGCGAAAGGCGGTGAGGCAGGTCACCCAGCTCCAGGTCTTCCAGCGCGCGCGGCCGAGCCGTCCCTCATCGTCGTGCAGGCAGCCGCGATTGCCCGTGAAGGCCCCGCGCCAGGGGGCGGCGACGATCTCCCCGCTCGGCAGCATGCGGTTCTGCTGCGGACCCGTCGTCGCCCCGGTCGCGCCGGCACTCATTCCGCCCAGTTGAAGCCGTCCTCGTCCACGCGGATGGTCCCGCTGGCCGGTGTCGGCGCTTTCGCGGACTGCGTTTCCTCCGGTGCCTGTGCCTGCGCGGGCGCCTCTGCGGCGGGTGCGGGCTCCGCCGCCGCCGCGGGCGCCGCATCCGCACCGCCTTCCGGCTCGGTCACGATCTCATAGACCAGCTCGTCCTCGTAATAGGTCGCGCGGTAGAGGACGCCGTCGCAGAGATAGAGCGTCTCGCCGTCGAGATCGACTTCCTCGCAGGCCTTGTCGTCCGGCAGCGTCGCCACGTAGACGAGCGCTGCCCCGGCCACAGTGGCGGTGAAGTACCAGCCCCAGGCGGGGTACCAATAATACGGGCCCCAGCTCCAATGCGGCGGGCGCACATAGGGCGGCCGGTAGTAGGGCGGGCGCCAGCCGGGCGGGCGGAAGCCGGGCGGGCGGTATCCCGGCGGGCGCCAGCCGGGCGGGCGCCCCGCGATCGGCGGCCGGACACCGGGCGGCCGTGCCCCAGGCGGGCGATGCCCGGGCGGACGCGCCCCGGGCGGCCGGCCGCCGGGAGGCCGCACGCCGGGCGGTCGGCCGCCGGGCCGGTTCGCAATCGGGTGCTCCGGACGCGGCCGGTTCCCGAGTCCGGGCCTGCCGGGGCGGTTGCTCGGGCGCGTGGCAGGCCGGTTGGCGGGACGCGTTGCCGGGCGCGTCGCCGGCCGGGTGGAGGGGCGCAGCGACGGGCGCGTGTTCGGCCGGCCGCGCCCGGGCACGGCCCAGTCCGGCCGGGAGCGGTGCGCACGCCCGGCAGGCCTGCCCCGCGTCCGCCGCG
>JBCBWF010000556.1:0-2765 GCA_039817245.1 Pseudomonadota bacterium
GATCCTGTGGCTGATCGACCGGCTGAAGCGCGACACCGGCACCTCGGTGCTCTTCATCACCCATGATCTCGGCGTCGTCGCGCAGATCGCGGACCGGGTGGTGGTGATGGCACGCGGCGACTTCATCGAGAGCGGATCGGTGGAAGACGTGTTCTCCGCGCCCAAGGCACCCTATACCCGCCGCCTGCTGGCCGCGGTGCCGCGGCTCGGCACGGAGAGCGGGCGCACGCCCAAGGCGGCCGAGCCGCATCTGCGCATCGAGAACCTCACCGTGCGCTACCCGATCAAGAGCGGGCTCCTGCGCCGGGTCCGCGCCGAGGTGCTCGCGGTCGACCGCGTCTCGCTGGAGATCCCGGCGGGCGAGACGCTCGGCCTCGTCGGCGAGTCGGGCTGCGGCAAGTCCACCATCGCCAAGGCGATTCTCGGGCTGGAGCCCCCAACGGAGGGGCGAATCACCGTCGACGGCACGGATATCGGCGGGCTCGACGCCGAGGGCCGGCGCGCGCTGCAGCGCAGCACCGGCATGGTGTTCCAGGACCCCTTCGCCGCCCTCAGCCCGCGGCGCACCGCCTTTCAGCAGATCAGCGAGCCCATGGTGATCCACCGCACCGGCAGCCGCGCCGAGATCGGCGAGCGGGTCCGCTGGCTGATCCAGCGTGTCGGTCTGGAGGACCGCCATCTCGAGCGCTATCCGCACGAGTTCTCCGGCGGCCAGCGCCAGCGGCTCTGTATCGCGCGGGCGTTGGCGCTCGAGCCGCGCCTGGTGATCGCCGACGAGCCGGTCTCCGCCCTCGATGTGTCGGTGCAGGCGCAGGTGCTCGACCTCTTCGCCGAGCTGCAGAGCGAGTTGGGGCTCACCTATCTCTTCATCAGCCACGATCTCGCCATCGTGGAGAAGGTGAGCGATCGTGTGGCGGTGATGCATATGGGCCGGGTCGTGGAGTACGGGGCGACTGCATGTGTGCTGAGCGACCCGCAGCACGCCTATACGCAGAACCTCCTCTCCGCGGTGCCGGTGCCCGATCCCGGCCGGCGCCTGGAGGAGCCGCGCCTCTACCGCGCCGGGCGCCAGACCCCGATGATCCCGCGCGGCACACCGCTTTCCGACGCCCCGCAATATCGCCGCCACGCCGATACCCATTTCGTCCTAGAAACCGCCTGAGGAATGGCGCCAGGGCCGCGTTTCCATCCCCGCCTGCGGCCGCTCCCGCCCACGACATTCTGGCTAGCGGAGAACGAACAATTGATGAACATTCAGGATCGCCATGGCAACTGATCGGTAAACGATAAAGGTCACCAAGCCTTTACCCGACGCGGCACAAAATGACGTGGGCGGGAGCGGCCGCAACCCCCTGCACCCTGGGCAATAGAGAGAGCCATGAACCCGCCCGCCCGATCCAGCGGAGAAGCGGACAGCAGGTGGCGCTCGCCGACCTTCCGCTTCTCCGCGCGCCGGCGCCAGGGCTCCGGGCCGACCGCGTCGATCAGCGTGCACGACCCCTCGAGACAATCCGCTGTCTCCCAGGTCCCCAGCGACGCAAGCGCTTCGTCCGGAGTCGCAGCCTTCTCCGCGCTGCCTACTCCGCTCAGCCTCCGATACGGGCCCTCAACGGCCTTCTACCCAAGCCACATGCGCGCGTCCGCGCTGTCTGTGATCGTCCTCGCAGGCGTCCCAAGGTCCCGATCCCCCAGTTGGCCGCGGCAACCGGCAGCGCCCGGGTCACGCCCGACGCGACCCGTCCCGAGCGACCACTCTGTCGCCGGCCCTGCACCGCGCGCTTGAGCGGCCTAGACCTTCGGCCCGATCGGTCGCTTCGACACCTGGCCCCCGCCTGCACCCCGCTCCGCGCCATTCAGGGCTGGAAAATCCCCGCGCACTATGCCCCGGATCGGGGGCAGACAGACCAAGCACGGACCGGAGACGATGCAATTCAATCCCGAGGAAGCGGACACGCTGTGGAAGCTCCTGTCCTGGCGGCGCGATGTGCGCCACTTCACCGACCGCCCCATCGCCCCCGAGATCCAGGAGCGCCTGCGCCATTCGATGGATGCCGCGCCCTCGGTCGGCAATGCTCGTCCCTGGCGGGTGCTGCGCGTCGAGCACCCCGCCCACCGCCAGGCCGTGCGCGCCGCCTTCGAGACCGCCCGCCACGCCGCGAGCGACGCCTATGACAGCGAGCGGCGCACCGCCTATCTCGCGCTGAAGCTCGCCGGGCTCGACGCGGCCCCCCTCCAGCTCGCCGTCTTCACCGAGACCGAGCCGGCCGAAGGCGCCGGCCTCGGCCGCACGACCATGCCGCAGACGCTCGAGCAGTCCACCGCAATGGCCATCCACACCCTCTGGCTCGCCGCGCGCGCCGAAAACATCGGCCTCGGCATGGTCTCCATCCTCGAGCCCGCGGCGATGGAGCGGCTCTTCCGCGTGCCCGCGAGCTGGCGCTTCTCCGCCTATCTCTGCCTCGGCCATGCGGCCTTCGACGACGACCGCCCGCTCCTGCACCGCAAGGACTGGCAGCACGACACCGTCACGGAATGGCGGGCGGCGGAACCGTGACGGGCGCTGCTGCCTCGCGGCGGATCCAGTCCCGGAAACCGGCCAGCGCCGAGGCCTCGAGCGCCCCGCGCGCACCTGCGCATTCCGGAGCATCCGGTCGCTCGTTCCAGCGACATCCGGTCAGGCGTTCCGGGGTATCCGGTCACTCTGAGCGGGCGCGTCTGAGCGTGTTTTTCTGTTCCCATCGGAGGGCGATGTCGTCAAGCGCGAC
>JBCBWF010000304.1:0-6327 GCA_039817245.1 Pseudomonadota bacterium
CGCGGCCCGGCGGGGACGCCTTGCAGCCGACCACCCCCGACCTTTAATGCGGTGGCAACGAGAAAGGACACGCCCCGTGACCGAGTTCTTCATCTTTGCCAGCCTGCTCGCCGCCGGCGTGGCCGTGCTGCTGATTTGGCCGCTGATGGCCGGGCGCGGCGCGGGCGAGGACCGCGACAGCGCGGATGCCAAGCTCTATCGCGACCAGCTCGCGGAGGTGGAGCGCGACGCCGAGCGCGGGCTGATCTCGCCCTCCGAGGCGGAGGGGGCGAAGGCGGAGATCGCGCGACGCCTGCTGGCGGCGGCGCGGCGGGCGGAGCAGGCGGGCGGCCGGCCCGGGCCCGCGCCGCGGCGGCTGAGTTCCTATGCGATGATCGCGGCCCTGGTGGCGGCGCCGTTGCTGAGCGCGGCGGTCTATCTCGGCATCGGCTCGCCGGGGCGGACCGACCTGCCGCTGGCAGCGCGCGACAGCGCCTCCGGGCCGGTGCTCGCCGAGGCGCGGCCGAGCCAGAGGGAGGCGGAGGCCGAGGCCGCGGCCCGCGACCGCGCGGCCGACACGGACGGGCCCCGCCTGCCGACCGGGGAGGACCCGGAGCTCGCACCGCTGATCGCCCAGCTCCAGGGTGTCGTGGCCGAGCGGCCGAACGATGCAGAGGGCCACAGGCTGCTCGCCGGTGTGCTGATGCGACAAGACCGCTTCGCCGAGGCCTGGCCTGTGATCGACCGGCTGATCGAGATCGAGGGCAATGCGGCGCCGCCGGATCTCTACGCCGCGCAGGCCGAGGCGATGGTGCTGGCCGCCGGCGGGTATGTGTCGCCGGAGGCCGAGGCGGTGATCGTCGCAACCCTCCAGCGCAACCCCGAGCATCCGATGGCGCGGTATTATGCCGGGCTGGCGCTCGCGCAGTCCGGCCGGGTCGAGCAGGCGCTGGCGCTCTGGCGCCGGCTGGCGGCGGAGAGCCCGCCCGATGCGCCTTGGCTGCCGGTGGTGCAGGGGATGATGGCGGAGCTCGAGCGCCAGGCCGGGCCGATGGCCGCGGCAGGCGGCGATGCGGGGCGGGTGCCCCAGCCGGACAGCGATGCGGTGGCCGCCGTGCAGTCGATGAGCCCCGAGGAGCGGATGGAGTTCATGCGCGACCGGGTTGCGGCGCTGGAGACCGAGCTGACCGAAAGCCAGGGCGAGCCGCAGCCGGAGCGCTGGGTGCAACTCATCCGCTCGCTCCAGGTACTGGGCGAGGCCGAGGAGGCGCAGCGGGTCTACGCGCTCAGCCAGGAGCGGCTGCAGGGCTCGGCCGCGAGCTTCGTGCGCCAGGAGGCGCTGGTGCTCGGCGTGATCGACGAATGAGCGTCGAGATCTTCGAGGATGTCACGGCGCTGGCGGCGGGGCGCGGGCCTCTGCTCGGCCTCGATCTCGGCACCAAGACCATCGGGGTGGCGGTGTCGGACGGGCTGCGCATGACCGCGACGGGGCTGGAGACGCTGAAACGCTCGAAATTCACCGCCGATGCGGCCGCGCTGGAGGCGCATATCGCACATCGTGGGGTTGTAGGCATCGTACTGGGTCTTCCGCGCAACATGGACGGATCGGAGGGGCCGCGCGCGCAGAGCACGCGGGCCTTTGCGCGCAACCTGGCGGCGCGGGGAACGGGGCCTGTGGCCTTCTGGGACGAGCGGCTTTCGACCGTGGCGGCCGAGCGCGCGCTGCTGGAGGCGGATTCCTCCCGAAAGCGTCGCGCCGAGGTGATCGACAAGCTGGCGGCTGCCTTTATCCTTCAGGGCGCTCTCGACCGGCTCGCTGTGTTCGCGGCCCAGCCCTGAGCGGTGCGGCGGCGGGGCCTGCACCTCAACTGACTGACCCAAAACGAGAAAGCCGAGACGCTGATGGACGACGCCCCCTGGAGCCGCAGCGAGATCGAAAGCCCCTGCGTGCAGATCTGCATGCTGCATCCGGAGACGAAGCTCTGCGTCGGCTGCGCGCGCACCGGCGAGGAAATCGCCCGCTGGTCGCGGCTGAGCCCGGAGGCGCGGCGCGCGATCATGGCCGAGCTGCCAGGCCGGGAGGCGACGCCGGCGGGGCGCCGGGGCGGGCGCGCGGCGCGCCACGGGTCGCGGGCGAAAACTGTCCCGAACAGGGACGACAACACCGCCTGAACATGCGTTGCTGGCGCTCTGCCGCCACAACCATGCCATGATCGACATCGATACTATGCGTCGAAAAAGGAGCGTGGTAGCGTGCCACGCGGAGATCGGGACCCGTGTGAGCGGAAATCCGGTCTCCGGAGGGGAAAAAGAGCGGTCGGTTCATTGATGTTGCATTGGCCAATTCTCGTGATCGCCGTCATCAGTGCAGGAATACTGCTTGCTGATCACCCCGCGGTCGCCAGTGATGCCGGTCGGGATGCTGTGATGCGTCTCGTCTATCTTGGCGTCTTTGCGATCGGTCTCTTTGCGGCCGGGCTGGGCCGGATCATCCTGAGCAATGGCTGGCGCACCTTTCATTACGGTGTGATCTGGTGCGCCGTGTTCTTCACGCTGCTTGGCATCTACGACAATCGCGACGAAGTGCACCGCATGGTTGCGATGGTGCGCGGCGATGCGCTGCCCTCCGTGGCGCTCAGCAACAGTGGCGCGGAAGAGGAGCTGATGCGGGCCTGGGACGGGCATTACCGCGCCGATGCGGTGGTGAACGGGACCGAGATCCGCATGATGGTGGACACCGGCGCCTCGATGGTGGTGCTGCCTTACGAGCAGGTGGCGCGGATCGGCATCGATCCCACCGCGCTCGACTTCTCGATGCCTGTGATGACCGCGAATGGCCGCTCCACCGTGGCGCCGATCAAGCTCGGCGAGGTGCGCATCGGCAACATCGTGGTGCGCGACGTGCCCGCGGCAGTGGCGCATCCGGGCCGGCTGCAGACCGGCCTTCTGGGCATGACCTTTCTCGACCGGCTGAGCGAGACCAGCTTCCAGGGCTCGCGGCTGTTCCTGCGCCAGGGCATGATCGGCACGCCCGCGCGCTTCGCCGAGGTGCCGCTCTCGCGCTGAGGCGGGCTCCCCCCGGGGCGCTCAGGGCGCCGGGTCGGGCGCCAGCCACGTCGCGAAATCGCGCCCCGGCAGTTCCGGACGGAAATACGCGATCATGCGCGCCGGGGCGCCTGCCACGCCCTCCGGCCAGGGCGCCATGCCGTGGAGCGCGAGGCGGTGCACGAGATAGGCCCCGCCGGGCGGCGCGGTGAGCGCGATGCGCGGGCATTCGTCGAAAATGCGCCGACGCACTGCGGTATAGGCCTCCGTGACATCTTCCGCCGGCCAGGCCTCGGGCGCGAGCCCCGCAAGACGCGCGGCCAGTGCCTCGCGGACCAGATGATGGCTGCCCTGCCAGACAACGAAGGGCGCGCCCCCCGGCGGCGCGGGCGCGAGCGGCAGGCCGAGCAGGAAGGCATGCGCCTCGCCGATATTGCGCCGGCGCTGGGCGTCGCGCTGGAGCCCGTCCACATGCGCGCCGTCCCGGTTGCGGCGGAAGCGGAAGGCCGCCTCGCTCTCGCCGGCCATGGGTGCCGCGGGATAGCCGGGATAACAGACCGAGATCTGGGCGGGCTCGAGCGAGAGGCGGCCGGCACCGTCGGGGCCGAGGGCGATGCCGAGCGCCTCGGCCAGGAAGGTGACGGCGGCGCCGGCAAGCGGCGGAATGCCGGCCTCGGGCACCGATCCCTCCGGCCCGTTGGGGAAGACATTGACACCCGCGAACCAGGTGCCGGCGCAGCGGAGCCACCGCTCGGTCTCCGCCGGGTCGCGGGCGATGCGCTCGGCGAGGGGGCGGGCTGCGGCGGCCCAGGCGCGGGTGGGCTCGTCCGGCCCGAAGACGGTGTAGCCGTCCTTTAGGAAGGCCCGGAGCCGTTCGCGATGGCGCTCGGCAACAGGCGCGGCCGTGTCGGTCACGCGGCGCTCCGGTCCCGCTCGGGCGCGACGGCCGTGAGGGCCTCGGCGAGAACCTCGAGCCCCGCGCCGGGGCGCGCGCCCTCCTCCGACAGGATCCGCCGCCAGCGCCGCGCGCCCGGCCGGCCGGAGAAAGCGCCGAGCATGTGGCGGGTGACCTGGGCGAGCTTGCCGCCGGCGGCGAGATGGGCCGCGATATAGGGCTCCATGGCGCGCACCGCAGTCTCGGGCGCGACGGGGGCGATGTCGGTGCCCGTGATCAGCGCGTCCGCCGCGCCAAAGATGGCGGCCGGGTCGTGATAGGCCGCGCGCCCGATCATCACGCCGTCGAAGGCGCGGTCCGGGCGGGCGAGATGGGCTGCGGCCTCGGCCAGGCTCTGGATGCCGCCATTGAGGCTGACGGAAAGCCCCGGCCGCGCGGCCGCGACACGGGCGACCAAGGCGTAATCCAGCGGGGGAACGTCGCGGTTCTCCTTGGGGCTCAGCCCCTGGAGCCAGGCCTTGCGGGCATGGACGATGACATGGCGCACGCCCGCATCGCCGACGCGGTCGAGGAAGTCCGGCAGCACCACCGCGGGATCCTGATCGTCCACGCCGATGCGGCATTTGACGGTGATGCGGGGACCTTCCGGGCCGGCGGCGGCGATCATCGCGGCGACACAGTCCGCCACGAGGCCGGGTTCGCGCATGAGGCAGGCGCCGAAGCGGCCGGACTGCACCCGGTCCGACGGGCAGCCGACATTGAGGTTGATCTCCGCGAAGCCGCGGGGGGCGGCGCGCTCGACGGCGCGGGCGAGCATCTCCGGATCCGAGCCGCCGAGCTGCAGGGCCAGCGGGTACTCGGCGGGGTCGTGATCCAGCAGCCAGTCCGCCTCGCCGAGCACCAGGCCGGCGGCGTTGATCATCTCGGTATAGAGCAGCGCATGGCGCGAGAAGCGGCGATGGAAGTACCGGCAATGCCGATCCGTCCACTCCATCATCGGCGCGCAGCTCAGGCGCCGGCTTCTCTCGAGATCTGTCATCGTCTTCAACGGGCTACACATTCTTCAGCGCTGCGCGGAGGCGCTCTTATAGCGAGACAGCGGCGCGAGCTCAAATGGTCCTGTTCGGGCGGCTCCGCGCGCCGCGAGGCGGGAGCGCTTCGTGGCAGCGATGCGGGCGTGTTCCCTAGCGGTCGGCCTCGTCCGTGCTGGGGCGGCCCTCGCAGACAAGCGTCCAGATGTTGTCGCTCGGGTCGGTGAAATGCGCGAGCGTCCCGCCCCAGGCCTGCTTCTCGGGCAGACCGAGGAACGGGACGCCGCGCGACTTCAGCCGCTCATACTCAGCGTCCATATCCGTGACCGTGATCGAGAGCCCGGTGAAGCGTCCCGAGAGGCTCTCGTGCGCCCCGTCGTCCAGCTCGATCATGATCTGTACGCCCATGTCGAAGCCGATCGTCTCGTCGGTCTCGAAGGTGATCCGGAGGCCCAGCGTCCCGGCGTAGAAGCTCCGCGCCCTTGCCATGTCCGTAACGAATACCCGCGCGCCGTAGAGCTTCATGGTTCGGTGTCCTGCCCAGAGTGCCGCGGGCACTGTACCGGGAGACGGGGGAAAGACCGAGACCCAGAGGCTGGGCAGCGCGTGCGCGAGTTTGGGCCGTGCCGGCAACGGCGGGAGAGGCGCCGTTGCCGGGGTTTCCTCTGCGCGAAACGGTCTCAGCTGGCGAGCCAGGCGCGTTCGAGATGCATTTCGCGGGACTGGTGGCGCTCGTAGCCGTGCAGCGCAGCCACGTGGTGGAGGTACATCTTGCGCCAGAAGGGCTGGATGATCACGCCGCTGTCGCGGAGCATGGTCTGCAGCCGCTCCATGACCGCGCGCCGGGCATCGGCGTCGAAGAGGCCCAGGGCCTCGTCGAGGGCGGTGTCGAAAGCGGGATCCGCGAAGCCCGTCTCGTTCCAGGCGCCGCCGGAGCGGTAGGCCAGCGCCAGCACCTGCACGCCGAGCGGTCGACCGCCCCAGTCGGTGACGGAAAAGGGATACTGGGTCCAGTTGTTCCAGAAGGTGTTGCCGGGGATCACGGTGCGCTTGACGGTGAGGCCCGCATCGCGGAGCTGGCCCGCGACGGCGTCCATGGTGGTGCGCTGCCAGTCGCCATCGATCGAGATGAGCTCGAACTCGGTCTCCGCCTGGCCGGCCTCGGTGAGCAGGGCGACGCCCGCGGCGGGGTCGTGCTCCGGCGCCGGCAGGGTGGCGTATTCGGGATGCATCGGGCCACATGGTGGTTCTCGGCGACGAGGCCACGGCCCTCGACGGCAAGCTGCATCACCACTTCGTTCGCCACGATGCGCTGCATCGCCTGGCGCACACGCGGGTCGGTGTAGGGCTCGGCGGCCACGTTCATGCGCGCCACGA
>JBCBWF010000484.1:0-3679 GCA_039817245.1 Pseudomonadota bacterium
ATCGAACCGTCCCGCGCCGGCGAATTCCGTCTCCAGCCGGTCGAGCGCTTCGGCCGCACTCGCCAGCGCCACGGCCTCGAGGCCGAGCTCGCCGAGAAAGGCGCTCAGCACCAGCCGGTTGGTGGCGTCGTCGTCGACCAGGAGCGCGCGCCGCCCGGCCAGCGGGCGCTGGGTGCCGCCCGGCCCCGCACCGGCCCGCGCCGGCCGGGACGTGCGCGCCGCCACGCCCTCCGCGCCGAAGGCCGCCGGCAGGGGCAGCGTCACCCGGATGCGCGTGCCCGCCGCCGCCGCGGTATCGAGCGTCAGCGTCCCGCCCATCGCCTCCGTCAGCCGGCGCACGATGGTCAGGCCCAGCCCGTGCCCGCCGAGCGCCTGGCAGCCCTCCGCCTGCTCGAAGGCCTCGAAGATGCGCGCCTGCTCCGCCGCGTTCATGCCCATGCCGGTGTCCTCCACCGTCAGGAGCAGCGGCTCCGGCGGCGTGCCGGCGAGGCGCAGCGTCACCTGTCCCGCACCCGCCGCCTCCGTGCCGGGCGTGAACTTCACGGCATTGGCGACGAGGTTGTTCATCACCTGGCCGAGCCGCTGCGGATCGCCGAGCCGCGCCTCCGCGGCCCCGGCGCTCGCCTCGAGGGCGATCGAGAGCCCCTTCGCCTCCGCCACCGGGCGGTGCTGGGCCACGACCCGCTCCGCCACCCGGTCCGGCCGAAAGGCCACGCGGTCGAAATCGAGCTTGCCGGCCTCGATCTTCGCCAGATCGAGGATGTCGTCCAGCAGCGCGAGCAGCGTGTTGCCCGAATCCATCATCGTCGCCGTCATCGCCCGGTTCCGCGGGTCCTCCAGCCGGCGCTCCAGCATCTGCGCCATGCCCAGAAGGCCGTTCAGCGGCGTGCGCAGCTCGTGGCTGGCCTGCGCGAGATAGCTGTTCTTCGCCGCCGTGGCCGCCTCCGCGCGGGCCTGCGCGGCCTCCGCACTCCGGGCGCGCTCGGTCGCGGCGATCTCGGCGCTCACATCGCGATGGGTCGAGACGAAGCCCTCCAGCGTGCCGTCGCGCAGATGCACGGGGCGCAGCGAGAGCGCCTGCCAGAAGGTCGTGCCGTCGCTGCGCCGCGCCGGCAGCACCTGGCGCAGCGCCTCGCCGCGCGCCACAGCCTGGCGGTAGCGCGCCTGTGCGGCCGCCGGCGCCTCGGTCATCATCAGCGCCACGGGGCAGCGGTCCACCAGCCCGTCGCGCTCCATCCCGAAGAGCCGCGCGAAGACGGCGTTGGCCCAGCGGATCCGCCCGCCGGGCCCGAGGCTGAGCACGCCCTCGCCGACCGCCATGGCCACGAGACGGCTCCGATGCGCCTCGCGCCAGCGCGCGAGCTGCCGCAGCGCCAGCACCATCGCCGGCGCGAGCAGGCCGAGCGCGATGAAGATCCGCGCCGCGCCCGAGCTCGGGATCGCCGTAGCCCCTGCCGCCCCCGCGGCCGCATGCGCCCCATGCCCCAATCCGTGCGCCATCCCGTGCCCGCCCCCGCCCGGCACCGCGAAGGCGCTGAGATGCACCAGCACCGGCGCCAGTGCGAAGAGCGCGGCCCCGGTCGGCACCGCCCGGCGAAGCGGCCGATCTGCCGCCTGCATCGCCAGCAGGCACAGCCCCATGGTCGCCACCGTGGCGAGCACCATGGGATAACCGGGCAGCGCGCGCATCGGCAGCGCCGGTCCCGCGATCGCTTCGAGATGCACCAGCGACACCGCGAGCCCGAGCCCCAGCGCCCCCGCCACGCGCCAGAGCGGCCGGGGTGCGCGCGCCGCCGCCAGCATCGTCGCGGTGACCGCCACCACCGAGAAGGCCGCGGTGCCGACGAGACCCGGCAGCCCCATGCCCGGCATGCCCGGATAGATCATGGCCGCCACGAAGTGCGCGCCCCACACGCCGAGCCCGGCGCTCAGCGCCAGGCGCAGCACATGGCCGGCACGCAGGCGCGGCGCATTGCGCATATCGTCAAGCTCGGCGAAGGCCGTCCAGCTCGAGACGAAGGAGAGCGCGAGCGCGCTGAGCAGCAGAAACGCTCCGGAATGGTCTGCGATAGCGTCCTGCGGCTCCAATGCGCGCGGTCTCCGGGTCGTCGCATGCTCGGCGGCGCCCGTAGTCGGACCCCCTTCGTTTCAGACTACCACTGGATTAGAGCGCAGGAAAGAACCGGCCGGTGGGCGAGAGCGTGAAGATTTCGCAGCCTTCCTCGGTCACGCCGATCGAATGCTCGAACTGTGCCGAAAGCGAACGGTCGCGCGTGACCGCGGTCCAGTTGTCCGCCAGCGTCTTGGTCTGCGGGCCGCCGAGGTTAACCATGGGCTCGATGGTGAAGAACATGCCGGGCCGCAGCTCCGCGCCCTCGCCGCGCCGCCCGTAATGCAGCACATTGGGCGCGTCGTGGAACACGCGGCCGAGCCCGTGGCCGCAGAAGTCGCGCACCACCGAGCAGCGCTCGCCCTCCGCATAGGTCTGGATCGCGTTGCCGATATCGCCGAAGCGCGCACCGGGGCGCACCTCCGCGATGCCGCGCATCAGCGACTCGTGCGTCACCTCGATCAGCCGGATCGATTTGCGCGCCGCCGTGCCCGCCGCATACATGCGCGAGCTGTCCCCGAACCAGCCATCGAGGATCACCGTGACGTCGATGTTCAGCACATCGCCGTCCTTCAGCGCCTTCGGCCCGGGGATGCCGTGGCAGACCACATGGTTCACCGAGATGCAGCTCGAATGCTGGTACCCGCGATAGCCGAGTGTCGCCGGCACCGCGCCGCGCGCCACGATCCAGTCGTGGCAGATCCTGTCCAGCTCCTCGGTCTTGATGCCGGGCACGACATGCGCCCCGATCATGTCGAGGCATTCCGCCGCCATGCGTCCCGCCTGGCGCATGCCTTCGAAATCCGCCGGATCATGCAGGCGGATTCCCTCGGCTGTGCGCTTCTCCGCCCCGCTGGTCTTCACCGCGTATCCCAATTCCGCCGCCTCTCCTTAGTCCCCGATCGGCACGGGCCGATCAAGGACGATCTCCTCGCGGCCCACCCGGCAGGTCATCGCCAGCGCCTCCACCCCCGCGGCCCGCGCCTCAGCGAAGGCCGCCGCATAGGCGGGGTCGAGATCCCGCGCAAAGGCAAGGCGCGTACAGTCCGTCCGCTGCACGCAGTAGAGCATCACCGCACGGTGCCCGCTGCGGACCATGGCTGCAAGCTCTGCCAGATGTTTGGCGCCCCGCGCGGTCACCGAGTCGGGAAACTCCGCCAGCCCCGGCGTGCGCACCAGATGCACGTTCTTCACCTCCAGATAGGTATCTGCCACGCCTTCGCCACGGCAGAGAAAGTCGATCCGGCTGTTCGCCCCGTAGCGCTGCTCGGCCAGGACCTCGTTATACACCTCCATCCCCGGCACACGGCCCGCGCGCAGCGCCTCGCCCACCACCCGGTTCGGCACCGAGGTGTCGATGCCCACCCAGGCGTCGTCGAACTCTACGAGCCGCCAGGTGAATCCGAGCTTGCGCCTGGGGTCGTCATTGGGCTCGAGCCAGACGCGGAGGCCGGGCTCCTTCAGGCCCATCATCGAGCCGGGATTGGCGAGATGCGCCGTGACCTCGCGCCCGTCCTCCAGCCGGATATCGGCGAGGAACCGCTTGTAGCGGCGGAGCAGGCGGCCGGG
>JBCBWF010000341.1:0-5396 GCA_039817245.1 Pseudomonadota bacterium
CTGAACGAGGCGGACGGGTCGCCGATCGAGCTCGCCGCCGCCCCGGCGGAGGCCCCGGCCGAGGACCCCGCGACCGAGGAAGCCGAAGCGCCGGCCGAGGCGGAGACCGAGAGCGCCGCCGCCGAGCCCGCCGCGGAAGCCGCGCCGGAGGCCGAGGCCACCGAAACTGAGACCGCGACCGAGACGGCCGAGACTGAGACCGAGACGGCTGCGGCCGAAGCCACCGAGGCCGAGGCGCCGGCCGAGACGGAGACCGCCGCGGCCGAAGGCACGGAAGCGCCGGTCGAGGCGACCGAAGAAGCCACCGAGGACGCGAGCACCGAAGCGGCCGCCGCCGAGGAAGAGGCGACCGAGGAGGTCGCTGCCGCCCCGGCCGCGGAAGCGGAGCCGGCCGCCGAGCCCG
Organism: Pseudomonadota bacterium; assembly: GCA_039817245.1. GTDB lineage: Bacteria > Pseudomonadota > Alphaproteobacteria > Rhodobacterales > Rhodobacteraceae > Thermohalobaculum. The sequence goes on from JBCBWF010000341.1 coordinate 404, forward strand.
CCGCCGCCGCCGCGAACCCCATCTTCGCCACCGTCACGGTCGGCGACGGCGAGAAACTCTTCCGCAAGTGCCGCTCATGCCACGTGCTCGACGACGGCAAGAACCGCGTCGGCCCGCATCTCTACGGCATCGTGGGCCGCCCCGTCGCCGCGGTGGACGGCTTTAAGTACTCGGATGCCATGGCGAACTATGGCGGCGAGTGGACGCCGGACCGGCTGATGGAGTATCTCGGCGACCCGCGCGGCGTGGTGCCGGGCACCAAGATGGTCTTCGCCGGCTTCAAGAAGCCCGAGGATCGCGCGGCCATCGTCAAGTACCTGAACGAGAACTCCGCGAGCCCGCTCGCCCTGGAGTGACGCCACGCGGGCGCAGAGCCGGCAGGATATAGGAGAGGGAGGCGGCGGACGCGGCCTCCCTCTCTCTCTTTTTACCGCCGCCGCCCGCCCGAAACGCAGCCCCTGCCCCGCCGGCTTCTTGAATCCCGCGCGTTCAGCGCCATACGATTCACCATGCTACGGCAGCGCGCAGCAGCGGGAGAGACAGCCCATGACGATCACTCGGCGCCAATTCGGACGGCTCGGCCTCGGCGCGAGCGGGCTCCTCGCCCTCCCCGCCGCCCTCAAACCCGGCCTCGCCGGAGCCTCGGCGCCGCGCCACGGCATCTCCGCCTTCGACGACCTCGCCTACGGGCCGGACTTCACCCATTTCGCCTATGCCAACCCGGACGCGCCCAAGGGCGGCACCTTCTCCACCGGCTTCGGCGGCGTCACCTTCGACAGCCTCAACCCCTTCATTCTCAAGGGCAATCCCGCCATCGGCCTCGACCTCACGCTCGACACGCTGATGGCCCCCGCCGATGACGAGCCGGACGCCATGTACGCCCTCGTCGCAGAGACCGCGACGGTCGCCGAGGACCACTCCGCCGTCGAATTCGCCCTCCACCCGGAGGCCCGCTTCGCCGACGGCTCGCCCATCACGCCGGACGACGTGCTCTTCACCGTCGAGGCGCTCCAGCGCGACGGCCATCCGCGCTACCGCATCGCGCTCCAGAATGTCAGCGCCACCGAGGTGACCGGCGCGCGCAGCATCCGTTTCGCCTTCGACACCGCGCGCCCGCTCCGCGACATGCCGATGATCGTCGCCGGCCTGCCCGTCCTCTCCCGCGCGGGCTGGGAGGGGCGGAACTTCGCGGACACCACGCTCGACCCCATCCTCACCTCCGGCCCCTACAGCGTCGAGGATGCCGAGCCCGGCCGCCGCATCACCTATCGCCGGCGGGAGGACTACTGGGCCCGCGACCTGCCCGTGAACCGCGGCCGCCACAACTTCGACCGCATCCGTATCGAGTACTTCCGCGACCGCTCCGCCACCTTCGAGGGCTTCAAGGCCGGTGCCTTCACCTTCTACGAGGAATTCTGGTCGAAGCTCTGGGCCACCGCCTACGACTTCCCCGCCATCCAGCGCGGGGACGTGAAGCGCGAGGAGATCCCGGACCAGCGCCCCGCCGGCACCCAGGGCTTCTGGTTCAACCTGCGCCGCGAGAAATTCGCCGATCCGCGCACCCGCGAGGCCATCGCCAGCGTGTTCGACTTCGAGTGGTCCAACCGCACCCTCTTCTTCGACCTCTACACGCGCACGGACAGCCTCTTCGAAGGCGGCGGCGCGCTCGAGGCCGCCGGCGCCCCCACCCCGGCCGAGCTTGCCCTGCTCGAGCCCCTGGCCGCGGACCTGCCCGCCGGCGTCCTCGAGGGCGCGGCCTATGTGCCGCCCGTCAGCGACGGCAGCGGCCGCATCCGCCGCACCCTGCGCAACGCCGCCAAGCTCCTCGACGAGGCCGGCTGGAGCGTGGTGGACGGCACGCGCACCAATGCCGCCGGCGAGCCGCTGGAGATCGAGTTCCTCCTCGTCAGCGAAGGCTTCGGCCGCATCACCACGCCCTACATCAAGAATCTCGAGCGCATCGGCATCAAGGCCACCGCGCGCACCATCGACCCCGCGCAGTACAAGCGGCGCACGGACGATTTCGACTTCGACATCACCGTGCAGCGCTACGCCATGTCGCTCACACCCGGCGTCGAGCTCCGGGACTACTTCTACTCCGCCAACGCCAACACCGCGGGCTCGCGCAACCTCGCCGGCGTCGACTCCCCCGTCGTCGACCACCTGATCGACGTGATCGAGCGCGCCGAGGACCGCGAGAGCCTCAACGCCGCCGTCCGCGCCCTCGACCGCGTGCTGCGCGCCATGCATATCTGGGTGCCCCAGTGGAGCAAGGCCGCGCACCACATCGCCTACTGGGACATCTACGGCCGCCCGGAGATCAAGCCCGCCTATGACCGCGGCGTCATCGGCACCTGGTGGATCGACAGCGACAAGCAGGCGCGCCTCGCCGACCAGATCGGCGAGTAAGCGCCTAACGGGCCGGCAGCGGCCCAGGGAGCAACACCGGAGAACCCGCGCATGGGCGCCTATATCCTGCGCCGCCTGCTTCTCATCATCCCGACCCTCTTCGGGATCATGGCCCTCAACTTCGTCATCATCCAGTTCGCCCCCGGCGGCCCGGTTGAGAAGGTGCTCGCCGATCTGCAGGATGCAGGCAGCGCGACCGACCGGATCTCCGGCGGCGCCGATGCGGGCACCACCGCGGCCTCCGCCGCCAGCGGGGGCGAAAGCGCCTATCGCGGCGCACAGGGGCTAGACCCCGCCTTCATCGCCGATCTCGAACGCCAGTTCGGCCTCGACCGCCCGCCGCTGGAGCGCTTCGGGCTCATGATGTGGAACTATCTGCGCTTCGATTTCGGCGAGAGCTTCTACCGGTCGGTCGACGTGATCTCGCTCATCCGAGAGAAGATGCCCGTCTCCATCACCCTCGGCCTCTGGACCACGCTCATCGCCTATTCCATCTCCATCCCCCTCGGCATCGCCAAGGCGGTGAAGGACGGCTCGCGCTTCGATGCGATCACCTCGGGCCTCATCATCGCGGCCTACGCGATCCCGGTCTTCCTCTTCGCGGTCATCCTGCTCGTCTTCTTCGCGGGCGGCAGCTTCCTGCAGATCTTTCCGCTGCGCGGCCTGCAGTCGGACGGGGCGGAGAACCTGCCCTGGGGGCCCTACATCCTCGACTATCTCTGGCACATCGTCCTGCCCGTCACCGCCATGGCGCTCTCGGGATTCGCGACGCTGACGCTGCTCACGAAGAACTCGTTCCTCGACGAGATCCGCAAGCAATACGTCATCACCGCGCGCGCCAAGGGGCTGGCCGAGCGCCAGGTGCTCTACGGCCATGTGTTCCGCAACGCCATGCTGATCGTGATCGCGGGCTTCCCGGCGGCCTTCATCTCGATCTTTTTCACCGGCTCGCTCTTCGTCGAGACCGTGTTCTCGCTCGACGGCATCGGTCTGCTCGGCTTCGAGGCGGTGGTGAACCGGGACTACCCGGTGCTCCTCGGCACGCTCTACATCTTCGGGCTCATGGGCCTCGTGGTGAAGCTCATCTCCGATCTCGCCTATGTGCTGATCGATCCGCGCATCGATTTCGAGCGACGGGAGGGCTGAGATGGACGACACACCCCAGATCCGCGAAACCGTGCGCGGCGCCGCGCCCCCGCTCGCCAGGCCGCGCTGGCCCGGCATCCGCCTCTCGCCGCTCAACCGCCGGCGCCTCGCCAATTTCCGCGCCAACAAGCGCGCCCTCTGGTCGCTGCGGATCTTCTCGGTGCTGTTCCTCCTCAGCCTCTGCGCCGAGCTGATCGCGTCGGACAAGCCGGTGCTCGTCAGTTATCAGGGCGCGCTCTACGTCCCCATCCTCAACGCCTATCCCGAGACCACCTTCGGCGGGGATTTCGAGACCGAGACCGCCTATACCGACCCCTTCGTGCAATGCCTCATCCGCACCGGGGGGGCCGCCGATCCCTGCCTCGACGACGAGGCGGCCGTGCCGCCCGAGGGCAACGAGCGCGGCTGGCTCCTCTGGGCGCCCATCCCCTTCAGCCACGACACGGTCGATCTCACCGTCGCCACCGCCCCCTCCCCGCCCGATGCCACGCATATCCTCGGCACCGACGACCGTGCGCGCGACGTGCTCGCCCGCGTGATCTACGGCTTCCGCCTCTCGGTCCTCTTCGGCTTCGGCGTCACCCTTGCGGCCACGCTCATCGGCGTCGTCGCAGGCGCGGCCCAGGGCTTCTTCGGCGGCTGGGTCGATCTCTTCTTCCAGCGCATCGAGGAGATCTGGTCGTCGATGAACGTCCTCTTCGTCGTCCTCATCCTTTCGGCGGTGCTGGCACCCAATCTCTGGGTGATGTTCGGCATCTTCGTCGCCTTCTCCTGGACCCAGCTTCTCGGCTATGTGCGCGCCGAGTTCCTGCGCGCGCGCAATTTCGAGTATGTCCAGGCCGCCCGCGCGCTGGGGGTGGGGGATTGGACGATCATGTTCCGCCATGTGATGCCCAACGCCATGGTCGCCACGCTCACCATCCTGCCCTTCATCCTCACCGCCTCCATCGGCCTGCTCGCGGGGCTCGACTTCCTCGGCTTCGGACTGTCGGACGGCTACCCCTCGCTCGGCGAGCTGGCGCTGCAGGGCAAGAAGTACCTGACCGACCCGCATCTCGCGATCGTGGCCTTCCTCACCTTCGCGATCATGCTCTCGCTCATGGTCTTCGTGTTCGAGGGCATCCGGGACGCGTTCGATCCGCGCAAAGTGCATGGCTGAGCCGCTCCTCCAGGTCGCGGACCTCACCATCCGCTTTCCCGGCAGCGAGCGCGCCGCCGTCCGCTCGGTCTCCTTCGAGATCGCGCAAGGAGAGACGCTGGCGCTCGTCGGCGAATCCGGTTCCGGCAAGTCGCTGACCGCGCTCTCCACCGTCCGCCTCCTGCCGGACAGCGCGCGCGTCGAAGGCTCCATCCGCTTCCGCGGCGAAGCGCTCGACGGCGCGCCGGACGAGACGCTGCGCCGGGTCCGCGGCAACGAGATCAGCTTCATCTTCCAGGA
>JBCBWF010000057.1:0-18603 GCA_039817245.1 Pseudomonadota bacterium
GCGGTCGAGGCGGTGGCGCTGCGGTCGGTCGTGCTCTGGGTGCTGTGGTTCGGGCTGGTGGCGCAGATCTATGTGGGCCAGTTCGTGAACCACCAATGGGCGTCCTGGCTCAACCCGCCGCTCCTCGGCCTGCCCTGGCTGCCGCCCATGGGTGTCGCCCTCTGAGGACCCCTCGGGGGCTTCGTCACGGGTCTCCAGCAGCGGCGCCACGGCTTCGCCGCGGCCCTTTCCGCGCTTCTTCCCCGCTACCCGCGGGGAAGAAGCCGAGTCGACCGGCCGCGACCGCCGAGCCCGTGGCCGTGGAACGAGACAGTGACAACCCGCGGATGCGACCGGGCGCGCCGCCTTGCGATCTTTCAGACGAGCGTGGCGAGACGGTCGAGGGCGAAGGGGGGCGTGGCTGTCTCGAGTGCGGCGATGCGCTCCCAGATCGTCTCCGCCGCGTCTTCGCCCAGCAGTGCCGCCGCCTTCGCCCGGATCCTGGCCTCCCGGGTGGCCGCCGGGATCGCGCGGTCGAGATCGTGGGCGCTGTCGAGCGAGGTGCCGTCCCGGAGCGTGATGCGGATCTCTGCGCCGGTATCCGTCACCGCCTCGTGCGCTCTCACGCGGACACGGTCGCGGAGCGCGAGGAGGGCGGGGTCGGCACAGGCGGCATCGCTGAAGGTGGTGAGCGCGCCGGTGTCGCGCCCGGCCAGCGCCATCGCCGCGGTCAGCCGGTAGCTGAACTTGGCCTCCAGACCCGTCGTCGGCGCCGGGATATCGCAGACCTTGAGCCAGCGCGGATTGACCGTGAGCGCCACCGCCTCGACCGCTTCCGGCGCCAGACGATGCGCGTCGCGGAGCGTGGCGATCGCCTCCAGCGCCGCGTGGGTCCCATGGCAGCAGGCATGGAACTTGTGCTGCACCGTCTCGAACACGTAGCGGCTGCCGAGCGCTGCGAGCACCTCGCCGAGTGGCCCGTCCTCGCCCGCATGGGTCGCGCCGAAGCCCTGCGCGCATTCGAGCCCGTCCGGCCGCGAGACGAAGCCGCGTGCCGCGAGCGTCGCCGCCTCCACGCCGTTGGCTGCCGCAATGCCGGCGTTGTAGGGCTTGCCCATCGTGCCGAACTGGCTCTTGAGGCCCGAGGCCCGGGTCGTCGCGACCCCGAGCGCCCCTGCCATCCCGTCGGCATCGAGGCCGAGGAGGCGGGCCGCGGCCGCCGTGGCCCCGAAGGTGCCGGAGGTCGCGGTCTGGTGGAAGCCGTGATTGTAGTGGCGCCGCCCGAGCCAGGCGCCGGTGCGGCAGGCGACCTCCACCCCGACCAGCGCCGCCTCGAGGAGCGCGGGGCCCGGGGCGCCCACCCGCTCGGCCACCGCACAGGCCGCCGGGAGGACCGCCACGCTCGGATGGCCGACATGGCCGAAATGCGTGTCGTCATAGTCGAGCGCATGGCTTGTCGTGCCGTTCACCAGCGCTGCGGCACGGGCCGGCAGCCGCGCGGCGAGCCCGAAGACGCCGGCCTCCGCGCGGCCGCCCTCCTCCCCTGCCATCGCGCGCACGATGCCGCTTACCGGCTCGCCGCGTCCCGCCAGCGCCACGGCGCACCAGTCGAGCATGGAGAGGCGCATCACATGGCGCGCGCTCTCCGGCATTGCCGCCCCCTCCGTTCCGGCCGCGAACGCAGCGATCGCCGCGGTCAGTGCCGTAGCGTCAGCGCCGGTTGTGACAATCGTCGCATCCTCGGGCGGGCTCATCTGGTGCTCTCCTCCTGACCCTGTCGGCCATATCCTGACAGAGGCTGGGCGCGCCGCACCAGCCCGGATCGCGGGCGGATGCTGCGGGAGCGGTTGCTTTCGCCGCCCTGATGGCCAGACTAAACGCGGGGATCGGTGGATGCGTCCAAGGGGAGTAGCCTTTCATGTCTTTATCTGGAAAACGCGTCGTCATTGAGAACTATGTCGATGACAGGGGCAATATTGACATAACCTTCCTCGACACGGGTACTCCCGGCACAGGCGATCCGGCCTTCGCCGATGGCGACCGCAACAACCCGGACATTGTCGGCGTCTCGACGCGGGTGCTCGAGGAGACGGTCGAGTTCAATCCCACCGAGACCGGCCGCATCAGCGACCGCACCGGTCCGAACGGGATCCGGCTGAGTTTCCCGGACGCCGATCCGAGCCAGCCCGACACGCTGCCCAACATCGTGGGCGCGAGCGTCGATCTGCCGGGCTTCGGCATCTACAACTCCCGGCTCACCCTGGGCACGGACTTCATGATCATCGATTTCGGCGGGCTGAGCGTCGAGCTCGACGACATCGCCGTGCTCTCGCTGGTCTTCGCCGAGAACCCGGAGCTGGCCACGGAGTTCGACGACCAGATCCTCGGGGACGCCTCGGACGAGGTGATCGCGGGCCTCTCGGGCGACGACACCATCGCGGGCCTGGGCGGGGACGACACGATCTTCGGCGGCCCGGGGCTGGACGTCGCCGTCTACGAGGGCCCGCAGAGCGCCTACACCTTCACGCTGCCGGAGATCGCCGGCGGGCGCTTCACCATCAGCGGCCCCGAAGGCACGGACACGCTGGAGAGCATCGAGCAGCTGAGCTTCACCGACGGCGCGATCAACGCCTTCATCCAGGACCCGGATGCGGTGGATATCGGCTATCTCTACGAGGTCGGCTTCGGCCGCTTCCCGGATCGCAAGGGCCTCGATTTCTGGATCGCCCAGGAACGCGCGGGCATGAGCGAAACCGAGATCGCGCAGCAGTTCCTGGAGGTTGGCGAGCTGGAGCGGATCGCCGGCCAGCCGATCGACGCCTTCGAGAACCGCGAGCTCGTCGAGTTCCTCTACGAGAACGTGCTGAAGCGCCCCGGCGAGCAGTCGGGCGTCGATTTCTGGACCGCAGCGCTCGACAGCGGCTTCTCGCGCGCCGAGCTCCTGATCGCCTTCGCCAATGCCGCCGAGAACCGCGAGCGCGTGCCGCAGATCGAGGAGTGGCTGGCCGAGGTCAGCCCCAACATCTTCACCTGGATCCCCGACCCCGACCGGGACGGCACGGAGCAGGGCACGGATGGCGACGACGTCCAGCGCGGCCTCGGCGGGTTCGACACCCTCTTCGGCGGGGGCGGCAACGACTTCATGGAAGGCGGCGACGGCGACGACTTCGCCGATGGCGGCATCGGCAACGACACGGTCGACGGCGGCGTCGGCGACGACACCGTGCTCGGCGGCGACGGCAATGACGAAGTGACCGGCGGCGAAGGCGACGACGTCGTCGAAGGCGGCAGCGGCGACGACAACGTCGATGGCGGCGACGGCGACGACACCGTGGATGGCGGCGACGGCAACGACACGCTCACCGGCGGCGCGGGCAATGACGAGATCACCGGCGGCCTCGGCGTCGACACCGCGGTCTTCGAGGGGGACCTCGGCGATTTCGAGGTCTCGGCCCCGGCGCTCAACGTCATCAGCCGCGCGATCGAGAACCCGGATGTCGTGTTCACCCGCAACGGCGAGAGCGATTCGGTCGTGGGCGTCGAGTTCTTCCAGTTCGACGACGGCCTCTTCACCCTCGCCGAGGTGCTCGCCGGCGGCGGCGGCGGCCTCACGGGCCCGGATCTCGTGGTCAGCGACCTCCTCGTCAGCGATACCGCCCCGATGATCGGCGAGACCGTGGAGTACGACTTCTCCGTCGGCAATATCGGCGATGTGAGCGCGCCCGGCGTCGTGTCGCTCTATCTGTCCGACGATGCGGAAGTGACGCCGCAGGACCGGCTGCTCGACAGCACCGGCTCGCTCGTCTTCCCGCCGAACCAGCCGGTCTCGAACGTGACCAGCAGCTTCGTGGTGCCCGCGGATCTGCCGCCCGGGCAGTACACGCTCGGCATGATCGTCGATCCGACCAACGCAATCGTGGAAGCGGACGAGACCAACAACTTCTCCGCCACCGTGCTGATCGATGTGCAGTCGGACGTGCCGCTCCTGCCCGATCTTGCGCCGAGCGAGCTCATGGTGTCGGACAGCTCGCCGATCCGCGGCTCGCTGATCGACTACGAGTTCACGCTCGCGAATCTGAGCGGCGCCGCGGCCCCCGGGACTTCGCGCCTCTATATCTCCGAGGATCCGCTGGTGACGCAGGCGGATACGCTGCTCGACACCATCGATATCGGCGAGATCGACGGGCTCTCGAGCCAGAACGTGCTGGTCAACGGCCTGCAGATCCCGGACAGCCTCGATCCCGGCCGCTACTACCTCGCCGTGATCGCCGATCCGACGGATGCGGTGCTGGAAGCCAACGAGAACAACAACACCTCGCTGACGGTGGTCCTCGATATCGAGGAGATCCCGGCGCCCGATCTCCTGGTGCCCAACTTCACGCTGAGCCGCCTCGACCCCGAGCCGGGCGAACTCGTCGACTTCACCTTCCGCGCCGTGAATGGCGGCGAGGCGATCTCGCCGGAGAGCGAGGTGGGGATCTATCTCGGCGATCAGCCGACCATCGGGTCGATGTCGCGCCTGCTGCGTACGGAGACCGTGAGCAGCCTCGATCCGCTGGAGGCGGAGAACTACCGCAGCACCGATTCCTCGCTGAACCTGCCGATCCAGATCCCGAGCGATCTCGAGCCCGGCACGTACTTCGTGCGCGCCTTCATCGACCATCTCGATCTGATCGACGAAGCGGACGAGACCAACAATCTCTCCCCGGCGCTGCAGATCACGATCGAGGAGGACATGCCGCCGCCCGATTTCGGCGGGCCGGACGGTTTCCTCAATCCGCCCGCATCGACGGTCCCGATCGTCCCGATCGATCCGATCTTCCAGGTGCCGGACGGGATCCTCAACCTTCCCGAGCCCAACGATCCGACGCTCGGCTTCGCGACGCCGATCCCGATTGAGGTCCTGCCGGTGGAGCCCGAGGAGACCATCCTGTTCTGATGAGCAGCGCCCCCTGATGCAGTGCCGCCGGTCCCGGCCCGTGCGCCGGGCCGGGTGGCAGGAGCAAGGGGGGTTGATCTTCCCGGCTTCCGAGGCGAATCTTGGAGCGTGCGCGGGTCTCGCGCGCGCGTACCGGCCAGCCGGCCGGCTCGGGCCATCATTGTGACCAGCGTCACATTGATTTGCGCGGTTACTTTCTGATTATGACGCGGTGAGATCGAGCCCGGGGCAAGGGGCAGCCGGGCCGCCGTGTCGAGCTGGGGAATGCGATGTCACTGTCGGGCGCAACGGTCAATATCGACTTCATCCTGTCGACGGGAACGGTGAATTCGAACACACGCACCGTAACGGAAGCCGTCGAGATCCCCGGCAACACCGATCCGTCGGACTCCGCCAAAGGCATCACCATCGATGTGGATGCCGACCGGCTCTTCCTCGTGCCCTCCGAGTTCAACGATCCGGGCTTCTCCGAGGCGACCGCGGACAACCCCTTCGGCATCAACGGGATCCGACTCACCGTCGTGACCGGCAACACCGGCATTTCCGGCTTCGAGATCCTCGACGAAGGCTTCGGCATCGACGAGAGCCGGGTGGAGCTCGTCGACGGTGTCCTCTTCGTCGACTATCAGGGCCTGACCACACCGCTCGGCCAGACCGTGGAGATCGCCTTCGAGTTCAGCGAGACGATCACCGGCACCGCGGGCAGCGACACGCTCACGGGCGGTGCGGGTTCGGACGTGATCCAGGGCCTCGGCGGGGACGACGTGCTCTCGGGCGGCGGCGGCAACGACCGCCTCGAGGGCGGCAGCGGCACCGATGTCGCGGTGTTCAACGGCCTGCAGTCCGACTACAGCTTCACCCTGCGCGAGACCGCCGGCGACCCCTTCGACGTCACCCGCTCCCTCGGCGGCGGCGAGACCGAGGTGGTGAACCTGGTCGGCATCGAGCGGCTGCGCTTCGACGACGGCGAGATCGACGCCTTTGTGGAGCCCGAGCGCGTCGGCACCGAGGGCGACGACGTGCTGGAGGGCAACGCCGCCTCCGAAACCATCAGCGGCCTCGGCGGGGACGATCAGATCTTCGGCGAGAGCGGCGAGGACACGATCGACGGCGGCGACGGCGACGACGCGCTCACCGGCGGCGCCGATGACGACCTGATCGAAGGTGGCGACGGGCTCGACACCGCCATCTTCTCCGGTCCCCGCGGCGCCTATGACTTCACCCTGCCGCTCACCCCGGGGGACGAGTTCACGATCAGCGGGCCGGACGGGACGGACACGCTGAGCGGCATCGAGCGCCTGCGCTTCGGCGACCTCGAGATCGTCGACACCATCACCATCGGCTATCTCTACGAGGCCGGCTTCGGCCGCCTGCCGGATGTCACCGGCGAGGACGATCCGGATGTGGAGGAGCCCCAGGGCGGCCTCGATTTCTGGGTCGACGCCAATCGGAGCGGCCTCTCCCTCGGTGAGATCGCAGAGTTCTTCATCGTGGTCGACGAATTCACCACGCGTGCGGAGGCCTTCGAGAGCCGCACGGGCCTCGATGTCGACAGCAATGACGGCTTCATCCGCTTCCTCTATTTCGACAATCTGGGCCGCGACGGGGATCAGGCCGGTCTCGACTTCTGGATCGGCGTGCTCGACGGCGAGGAGCTCACCCGTTCCGAGGTGCTGATCGAGTTCGCGATCTCCGAGGAGACGCGCATCTTCGCTCCCGAGGTTCGCGACCGGCTGGTCGAGATCGAGGCCGGCCGCTTCGCCTATCGCGACGATCCGAACGACCCCGCCTCCGGCCCGGACCGCGACGAGACTATCATCGGGACCGATCCGAGCGACACTGCCAACGGCAATGACAAGCGCCGCGGCGAGGGCGGCAACGACACCATCGAGGGCCGCGGCGGGAACGATGTCCTGGACGGCGGCGATGGCGACGACAGGCTCGACGGCGGGGCCGGCAACGACCGCCTCACCGGCGGCGACGGCAACGACGATCTCGACGGCGGTGCCGGCGCGGACAGCCTCTCGGGCAACGCGGGAGAGGACAGCCTGAACGGGGGCGACGGCGACGACACCCTCGAGGGCGGCGCGGGAGAGGACACCCTGGACGGCGGCGACGGCGACGACATTCTCGAGGGCGGCGCGGGGAACGACCGCATCATCGGCGGCGAGGGCACGGACATCGCCGTCTTCGCCCAGAACCGCGCCGACTACGATTTCGTGCTGACAGACACCGCACCGATGAGCCTCGAGATCCGCGGCCCGGAGGGCGCGGACACGCTGCTCGCCATCGAGACGCTCCGCTTCGCCGATGGCGATGTGAGCACCACGCCGGGCGAGGCCACGCTGATCGAGGGCACGGATGAGGCCGACCTGCTCGAAGGCACCATCGGCAACGAGACGCTCTCTGGCGGCCTCGGCGACGACACGCTCGTCAGCGGCGGCGGCATGGACCGGCTCGACGGGGGCGAGGGCACCGATATCGCCGTTCTGCCCGGAACTTTCGACGACTATCCGGACATCAACGAGGCGCTGCCGCTCTTCTTCGGCGACCCGTTCTCGCTCTCCACGCCCGATGGCATCAGCCCGCCCGCCCAGATCGACTTCATCGGGATCGAGACGCTGCAATTCGCCATCGGCCCCGGCACGACGACCCGCGCGGCTGTGCGCGACCAGGTCATCAATGGCGGGCCGGATAGCGAGACCCTGAGCGGCGGCGACGGCAACGACGTGATCAGCGGCTTCGCGGGCGAGGACGTGCTCGTCGGCGGCCTTGGCGACGACCGGCTGATCGGCGGCGCGGGCTCGGACATCTATGACGGCGGCGCAGGCGACGACATCGCCGAGCTCGACGGCGCGCTCAACGACTATGACGACCCTGTCGCCATCGACGGCGGCTTCAGGCTCAGCCGGAACACCGACGGGCTCACCATCACCGAGACCCTGCTCGACATCGAACAGGTCGTCTTCTCCAACGGCGACATACTCGAGCTCTGAGCCATGAACTCCGGCGGCGTGCCGAACCGCGCCGCCTGCGGCACGATTTCCGCAAGGTTAGCCCTGTGACTTCTTTCACAGCGGGCAGACAGGCTTTAGATCAGAAGGGTAACCGGGAAGCGAAGGGTACGCATGGCCATGTCCGCTCACGCGCCGGCCCCGCTGATCCCGGGAGGTCGTAGCATGCAGACCCAGCCTTCGACAGTCCGACCCCAGATGGCGCGCGCCCGCGCCCTCGCGCCGCAGTTCCGTGCCGGTGCCCGGCCATGAGCACGCGGCCGAATCGCGACCTGCCCGTCGGTACGCTGCTGCGCGGCGAGGATTTCGAGATTCGCGGCGTCCTCGGCATCGGCGGCACCGCGATCACCTATCTCGGCTGGCACCGGCGCTTCGAGCAGACCGTCGCGATCAAGGAATTCTTCCCGAAGGACTTCGTCACCCGCTCCGGCCTGGAGGTGATCCCCAAACGCGCGGACGAACCCTCCGACATCGAGTTCGTGGAGATCGCCAAGGGCTATTTCCGCGAGGAGGCGACGAAGCTCCAGGAGCTCAACGTTCTCAACGACCCCTGCATCGTGAAGGTGCTGCGGGTCTTCGAGGAGAACAACACGATCTACATCGTGCAGGAGTACATCGAGGGCAAGACGCTCTCCTTCTGCGACCGCTTCACCCGCCAGGAGGACGTGATGGCGTGGCTGGAGCCCATCTGCCACGTGCTCCAGCGTATCCATTCCGCGGGCGTGCTGCATCGCGATGTGGCGCCGGACAACATCATCCTGCGCGCCGAGGACGACACGCCGGTGCTGATCGATTTCGGCGCCGCGCGCATGGAGTTCCTGCGCAATCGCGGGCTGCACACGAAGCTGAGAAGCTCGAAATCGGGCTACTCGCCGCCGGAGGCCTATGGCGAGGGCCTGGATTACACGCCCGCCTACGACATCTTCTCGCTGGCCGCGACCGTGCACTGGGCGATGACCGGGGAGCGGCGCCAGGCTATGCCCTTCACCGCGCCGACGGACTGGGTGCCGGCGGGCTTCACCAAGACCTTCTGCCAGGCGATCGACCGGGCGATGGCTTTCGATCCGGACCGGCGCCCGCAGGAGGCGCTGGCCTTTCTCGCCACGCTCAAAGCGCCGCATGAGGAGACCCGCCTCATGCGCAACCCGCCGGTGCGCCGTCCGCCGGAGCTGCCGACGGGCAACGGCAGGGGGGCTGCCGATCCGCGCGCGGTCGGGCGCCGTCGCATGCGCCGGTTCGCGATGTTTGCGAGCGGTGGCCTTGCCACGGCCGTTGCTGCGGGCCTTCTCTGGCTCGGCATCGAGGGTCGGCTCCCGGGCATTGGCCAGCCTCAGACCCAGCCCGTGGTGCAGGACACCACCGCGCCCGGCGCGCAGCTCGCCGATGGTGGCCAGGAGCCCAGCCCCGGCCCTGTCACCGGCCGCTTCGAGATCCGCAACGGTGTCACGGTGGCGATCGTGGACGATCCCGTCGCGGCGCCCGCAACACCTGGTACGCCGCCCGTCTCGGATGAGTCCTCCCCCACGGAGTACGAGACCCTGACCCGGCAAACGGAGTCCGGAAGCGACGCCGACCCGGACCCGCAGCCCCGGAACACGCGCCCCGGCCTTCTGCCCTCGGCCCCTCTGCCGCGCCCCGGTGCGCAGACCGGCAGCGGCGCGGGCGGCGACACCGTGCCCGACACTGGCCAAGACACTGGGGCGGACACTGGGGCGGACGACGGCACCGGCGAGGCGCGCCTCACCGGGCTCGCCACCAACCCCGATCCGGTGCCCGGCGCCCCCGAGACTCGCGCCCCCGAGACTCGCGCCCCCGAGGCTGGCACCCCCGAGGCTGGCACCCCCGAGGCTGGCACCCCCGAGAGCGGCACCCGCACGGGCCTCATCCCCAGCTTCCTCACCGGCGGCCCCGGTGCCGGCTGCGCCGGCGACGAGATTGCCGGCGGCATGGCCCGAATCGGCGGTGCCGACGGGTTCTGCATCCAGACCGCCCCGGTGGAGTTCGGCCGCTTCAAGGCCTTCACCGACCAGATGGCCAGCCGCAACCCGGATGTCTTCGTGCAGGCCGCCAAGCTCGGCGCCGGTGCCGGCGGCGCGGTGCAGGGCGTGCCGTACTGGCTGGCCGAGGAGTACGCGACCTGGCTCAGCAAGCGCAGCGGCCGGCGCTTCTGCGTGGCCGACGAGGCGGGTCTCGCCGCCGCCGCGCAGGCCCTCGGCACGGGCTTCGTGTCGCTCCCGGGCGGCGAGTTCGCCAGCGATGTCTGCCGCCGCTACGAGGCCTATTCGGCGCGCACCGTGCTCACCGGCGGCGCCGGCACGCCCGCCCGGCGCTGCGTCCAGCCCTTCCGCGGCGAGCCCGGCGTCGGCTTCCGGCTGATGGAGGGCGCGGTATGCCAGTAACGCTGCCCTTTGTCGCGCCGATGCGGGGTGATAGCGTTAACCCCGGATCTGCAATCGAGGGAAAGTCGGGGGGAATCCACCCATGAGAACTCTGCGCCGTTGTCTCGCGGCCGCAATGCTCGCGCTGCCATCCGCGCTGATCCCCGCCGCGGTCGCCGCTCAGGCCCTCCCCTCGAAGGCCGAGCTCGACACGCTGGCGCGCGCCTACGGCTATCTGGAGGAGGGCGCCTACGAGACCGCCCAGCTCGCCTATGAGGAGTTCCGCGGCGAGGCGGAGTATGACGACGCCACCGTCCGCGCGGCGCGATACGGCGTGCTGCTCTCGCTCCTGGAGGAGACGTTCGAGGCGGGTCCCCGCCGCTCCAGCCAGCGCCTGCCGCTCGCGCGCTTCGCCATCGAGACCGAGCGCCGCCGCGGCCATCTCAGGAGCGCGCATCTCGAGCATGCGCTCTACCTGGTTGCCCGCGAACTCGGCGAGATGGAGGAGGCGGAGGCGCATCTGAAGGCCGCGCGCGATCTCGATCGGGAGTTCGCCCGCCTCGATTTCGGCGATCCGCGCACGCCGGGCCCGACGGCGCGCCGCACGCCGGCCGAGCCGCAGCGCACCCGGCCGGCGGCCGAGCCCGAGCCCGCGCCTGCACCGGCTGCGGAGGCCGAGCCCGAGGCCGAGCCCGCGGGCGAGGAGGTGGATGTGGTCCGCCTCGCCGAGCCGCTCACCCTCTACGCCTCGCAGGACGTGAACCTGCGCAGCGCGCCCCGCACGGGCCGCGACACCTGGCTTGCGCAGATCGGCCGCGGCACCAAGCTCCGCGTCATCGGCCGCGTGAAGAAGCGCCGCTGGCTGCAGGCCGCCCATAACGGGCGCACCGTGTTCGTGCATGGCGACTATCTGGCCGAGACCCCGCCGGGCAGCGCACCGGCGCCGGCCGCGGAGCCGGAGCCCGAGCCCGAACCCACCCGCGAGGCGCGCCGCGACCCGGGCACCGCGACCGACGTGGCGCCGGAACCCGCGATCCCGGCGCCGCGCCAGCCGACCGCCGCCGAGCGCTGCGTCGCGGAGGGGTACACCCGCCGCCTGCCAGGCAGCAGCCGCTTCCTGCTGCACGCGCTCGACAGCTTCGGCGAGTGCCAGGGCGCCGGCTCCGCCCCTCCGGGCAGCCACTACAACGTCGTCAACGGCTCCGCCGCCACCTGCGGGCTCGGCACGCGCATGATGCGCATCCAGCTCTGCAACGGCACCGTCGGCCTTGTCCCCCAGAACCTCGCCAACAACGGCCGTCTGCCCGGCGGCAACCTGTTCGGTGCCGGCAGCGGGGGTGGTGCCGGTGACGGCGCGGGCGGCCCCGGCGGCGCGGACTGAGAGGCTCATCATGCAAATCCCCCGACCGATCCTGCCCTGCCTGTCCGACCTCGCGCTTGCGGGCGCAGCACTCGCGCTGCTCCTCGCGGCGGATCCGGCCGGCGCGCAGGGCTTTGCGGGCGGGCTCGGCCGGATCTCGGGCGGCGAGAGCGGCGGCACCGCGCCGGCGGCCGTGCCCGATCTCTACGGCACGGCGGACGAGGCGGCCTTCGCGGCCCTCGGCGAAGCGCCCACCGAGGAGGCGCTCAACGACTTCATCGCGCGCTATCCGGAGAGCCCGTTGGTCTCCGATGCGCACGCCATCCTGTACGAGCGCGCGGCCGAGGCCATCGCTGCGCTCGCGCAATGCGACAAGCGCTGGCCGGCGCTGGCGGAGAGTTGCGACGTCGCCGCCCTCACCGACTTCTCCGAGAGCTGCGATGGCAGCACCTTCCATCGCCGCGCCGTCCTGCGCCTGCGGGGCGTGAAGCTCGGCATGCTTTGCCCCGCTACCGGGACCGATACGGGGACCGCCACGGCCTCGGCGCCGGCCACCGAGGCGCTTGAGGGTCCGGGGCCGGGCGCTGCGCTGCCCGCACCCCCTGCCGAGACGCCCGCTGAGACGCCTGCCGAGAGCCCCTCGGCCGCCGAACCCGCGGCCGCGCCCCCCGAGCGCCGCCAGGCGGACCCGGACCCGGCGCCCGAGCCGGAGCCCGCCTTTGATGTCCGCCCCGCCTCCGGCCCGCTCTACGTGACCCGCGCCAGCAATGTCCGCCTCGGCCCCGGCACGCGCTATGAGCGGGTGGCCACGCTCCCCGCCGGCCGGCGCATCCAGATGACCGGAGAGAGCCCCAATGGCTGGAAGCGCTTCGAGCTCGACGGTCGCACGGTCTTCATCGCCGGCTCTCTCGTGCGCGCCACGCCGCCGGCTGCGGCGGCGCCGGCGGCAGATCCTGCGCCCGCGCGTGTCACGACCGCACGCACCCAGACCCCCGCGCGACAGACCCAGCCGGAGCCGGCTGAAGAGGCGCTGCGCGACGGCTTCCGCTGGGAAAGCGAGGGCTCGGCCACACCCGCGGTGAGCGCTGCCGACGCCCTGCGCGCGCGCCAGGAGACCGAGGCTGCCGCCACCCCCACGCCCGCCGCGACACAGGCGAGCCAGACGCCCGCGCCCGCCCAGACCGTCGCCTCCCAGGCCGAGCCCGAGCCGGAGGAGACCTGGACCCCGTTCGGCGCCAACAGCGGCGGCGGCTCCGGCGGCGGCGGCGGCGGCGGGGCCAACTAAGCGACCGCAATACCACCCGGGAAGAGCGACCACGATGACGCCAGCACGTGCCGAGACCCGAACCGCGACGCCCTGGGCGCGCCTCTGCAACCTGCTCTGCGGTCTCCTTTGCGCCGCCGGCCTCACGCCGCCGGCCGGTGCCCAGAGCGCGGCCGACGCGCCGGGCGGCGGCCAGCTCGAGATCTCGGTCCTGCTGCCCGAGCCGCTGCGCGGCATCGACTTCACGATCGATGCCTGCCCGACCTATGTCATGCCCTCGCCGAACGGGCGCGAGCTGATCTTCCTCTGCCGCTCCCAGCCCTTCTACACGCTGCAGACCGTGGAGGGCGACGTCTGGTACGGCCACCAGCGTCTGCGCGCGCGGGACGGGGTCTGGCAGCGCAGCCTCAACTACGCCGCCCCCGGGCCCCTGCGCGTCGTCGCTCTCAGCGAGACCGTGGAGGAGGCCGCTGCCGCCTATGCCGCGCTCGACCCCGAGGACCGGCCCGCGGACCTGCCGGACGCGGTGCAGGCCGTGGCCATGCTCACCACGATCCCGCCCGAGCCGGAACCGGCGGCCGAGCCTGCCACCGAAGCGGCGGCCACCGAAACCCCGGCCACAGCGGCCACGGAGCTGCCGCCGGAAACCGAGGCCGTGGAGCCCCCGCGGAGCGCGGCCCTGGAGCCCGGCGCGCTCCAGCCCGTGCCGCCGCTGCCGCGCGTCGGCGCCCTCGCCTACACCGTGTTCTTCCCGGAGGCGTTTTCGGAGATCGCCGTCAGCGTCGGCCGGCTCGAGCCTGCGCCGAGCCGGTATGCCGACCAGGCGCTCGTGGCCCGGCGCTGGACCGTCGCTCCGGACGACCGCGACCGGCGCGCGCGCTTCCATCCTGCGGGCCTGCCCGCCTGCGCGCTCGAGATCAGCCCGCAGAGTCTCTCGGAGGGCGACGAGATCGTGCTCTCCCGCCTGCCCTGTGCGCGGCGCGAGATCGTGTTGCCGATGGAGGCCACGCTGGCCAACCCAGAATGCGATCTCACGGGCGAGCGGCGCTACGACTGCACCGTGATGCTCGGCCAGGAGAGCATCGAGCTGGCCATCGACGGCTGGTCCCCGCTCGCCGTGGCGCTCGAGGGCGAAGGGACGGTCTCGCCTGGTATCGAGGGCCTGCGCGCGCGCCTGCCGCTCGGCGCGGACGATCCGCAGATCGCCCAGTCCGCCACCGGCGGCGCGGGCGCGGCCTGCGGCGGCGCGGCCTGGAGCGCCTATTTCGAGGGTTTCTGCGGCGGTGGCGGCGCCTGTGTCGGCCTGCCCACGGGCCAGGCGCTCCGCCTCAGCGACGCGGGGCCGGACGGGCTCTTCCTCTCGCCCCCGCTCGCCGAGGCGGGTTGGGCCGGGCGCGGCGAGGTCCCGGTCTCCGCCGCCATCTCCTTCCGCGCCGAAGTGGACGGGACCGAGCGCGTCGAGGGCCCCTTCGAGATCCCGCTCGGCATCGGCCGGCTCGACATCGCCACGGATGTGGTCGCCCTCAACGGTGACGAGCGCTACCCGCTGACGCTCGATCTCGGCTCCGGCAGCTACCAGCAGGGCCGGCGGCTGCAGATCTTCTCCGATGCCGCCTGCACCCGGCCGCTGGAGGGCGTCTCCATGGCGCTCGACTTCGCGGGCACGATCGCGCCGGAGGTGCCCGCCTGCAGCTTCCACCAGGTGCTGGACGACAACCGCCCGCGCTCGCGCTGCGAGCCGGTGCGCCTGCGCGAGGCCGATGGCCGCGCCGTCGCCAACCCCGAGATCGTGCGCTGCAGCGACAAGCGGCTCGTGGTCATCGTGGTGGAGAACTCGAGCTATGCGGGCGCCAAGGGCCTGCAGGTCGAGGGCGCCATCGCCGATCTCACCAAGCGCCTGCACGAGCGCGGCGAGTGCCGGCCAATCGACCTCGTGCGCACCAACGGCGCCGAGCGCGAGGTGGTGATGACCGGCGAGGACCTGCAGCTCACCGGCAGCTTCGATACGCTCTGGGAGAGCGTGCGCTTCGACTTCCTCAACTCCGGCAGCAACCCGTTCGAGGACTTCAACTGGATCCAGCGCCAGTGGGGCCGGTCGCTCGGCGGCGTGGTGGTGATCGCCGATACCGCGCGCCCCGCGCCCACCAGCCAGATCGACGCGCCGGCCACCGCCATCTGGCTCGCCAACGGCATCTTCCGCTGGGTGCTGGACGCAGGCGGCACCGGCGGCTGCCGCGACTACCAGGAGATCCTGCGCATGGACAATTGCGAGACCGTCGGCGCCAGCTTCGACAGCGCGGCGCTGGAGCGGATCATCATGCGCGGGCTCGACGAGATCGCGCAGGCGGAGTGACGCCGACGCGCATTGAACGAAATGGAGACTGCACGGCACTAATGGGTCGGGCACCCGGAGCAAGGGCAACACCCGGTCGAACACCGGCGGAGAAGGAGCGGAGGGCGGCATGAGCGGGCTTGGCTGGCAGCGACGCGGACTGCGAGGGTGTCTCGGTGCCATCGCCGCATGCGGCATCGCCCTCCTGGCTGCCGCCGGCGTGCCGGACCGGGCCGAGGCCAACATCCTCGGCTCCTGCGCCCTCTACGACTTCGGCGCCAAGGACGGGGTCGGCTCCATCGACGAATCGGGCTTCATCCAACGCAACGCCCCGGTGCCCGTCATCCGCGAGGGCGCTGTGCTCCGCGACGGCCCCAGCGAGCGCGCCGCCGCGCTCGGCCGGCTCGACTTCGCCCAGCGCGTGGGCATCCACCGCCGCGTCGGCACCTATGTCGAGATCAAGTCCGACCCGCGCGACGCCGCTACCATCGGCTGGGTCGATGGGGACGACCTCCTCTGCCGCGCCCAGCCGCTCGTGAGCACCACCACCGGGCTCGAGCAGAAGTTCTACATTAAGACCCGCGCCTCCTTTCAGGACGACGAGGTGGTGCCGGTCAAAGCCTCGCCCTCCGTCGACATCGTCGATTGCGACACGGCCAACCGCCGCTGCCGCGAGCTCTCCCGCTTCGCGCTCCACTACGTGCATGCGGTGGACTTCCAGAAGGGCCGCCTCCTCCTCCTCTCCGAGTTCCAGGCGGATGTGACGGCGCCCATCATCGGCTGGGTCAGCGCGCAGGACGGCTATCTCTGGGAAACCCGCCTCGGCCTGCGCCCGCGCACCGATCTCGTCCTCACCGACGAGGACGCCGTCGCCGTCGCCGGCGCCCAGCCCGGCGAGGAGCGGCCGATCTGCGTCTACGAGACGCCGGAGGCCGCCTTCCGCCAGGAGGCCTGCACCTTCCCGCTCCTCGGCGGGGAGCGCTGGTTCGGCTACCCGATCCGCATGCCGGTGATCGACCGCGTGGATGGCGAGAAGTCGCTCTTCTCCGTCGTCCTGCCCGTCCCCGGTGTCGGCGATCAGGCGAGCGCGGACATCATCGACCAGATCGAGGGGCTCGAGAACGCCCTCGGCGCGCTGCAGCAGCTGCGCAAGATCGATGTCTTCTTCCTGATCGACGGCACCCAGTCCATGCAGCCCCATATCGACGCCATCGTGGGGCGGGGCGGCACGGGCGTGCTCGGCGCGATCCGCGACGCCTTCACCGAGGACCGGCGCTTCGCGGGCACCCAGGTGCGCTTCGGCTTTCGCGTCTATCGCGACATCTATGCCGGCGACAACGGTATCGGGGAGGGCATGCCCCTCGGCCAGGTCTGCGACCTCTCGCCGGACGAGCTCGACGAGGAATACATCCGCTTCGACCGCGCCGTGCGCGCCATCACCACGGAAGTGCCCGCCGTCACGAAGGATCCGGACCACGAAGAGAACCTCTTCTTCGGCCTTTACCAGGCGGTCGACGACATGAGCACCTGCGATGAGCACGTGAAGATGCTCTTCGTCATCGGCGACACGGGCTATGACGCCGAGAGCCAGATCGCCCAGGGCGGCATCGGCATCAGCCAGGAGGACGTGGCGGACTTTCTTACGCTGAATTTCGACGAGACCGTCGACCCGGTCATCCCGTTCTTCATCCAGGTGCCTGAAGCGGGCGAGAGCCTGTCCTACAAGGCCGCCTACGCCAAGTTCACGCCGCAGGCGGAGGCCATCACCCAGCGCGTGCTCGACCATATGGGCCGCGGCACCCGCGCTGCGACCGAGACCACGCTCGAGGACCATGTGGTGAGCCTCCGCGGGCGGAGCCTGAGCGAGGCCAAGGGCGATCTCGTCCAGCAGATCCTCGACACGGTCTCGCGCTTCGGCGACCAGGCGCCCATCAACGAGATCATCGCGGAGCTGAAGGGCGGCGAGGCGCTCGTCAACGTCATCACCCAGCTCCAGCGTGCCGACGAGTTCAACAACGTCCCCGGCCTGCGCCTCAGCCAGATCGAGCGCCGGCTCTGCGACGAGCTCGGCCCCGCCTGCCGCGAGCGTGTCTATAACGTCATCGCCCAGGGCTTCATCGTGGACGACGAGGACGTGGTCACCGATGTCTGGATGGAGCACGACGAGTTCTCGCAATGGCGCAAGATGCTCGAGGGCTTCCGCAACACCTCCAACACCGAGCCCGACAAGCTCGCCGGCCTCATCGTGCGCCAGATGACCCGCGTGCTGCAGGGCCAGATCGGCGATCTCACGGTGGAGGATGTGAACCGTTCGGTGGCCGAGTATCTCAACCGCCGCCACGGCCTGCCGGTCGGCGAGTTCTCGCCGCTCCTCAAATACACGCTCTCGGACCTCATGACGACGCGCGAGGGCGCGCTCTCGGGCGGGCAGGGCGGCGACGGGCTCATCGGGGTCTGCGAGCTCAATCTTCTCGGCAACTGGCTGGAGCGCCACCGCGAGATTTTCGACAGCGTCTTCGTGGGCGAGATCCCGGTCTTCGAGCTGGACCGCCAATCCGCCTGTGCCAATGTCCGGCACGAGACGCCAATGGTGCGCTTCAAGGGCTACCAGAGCTTCTCCAAGCCCGGGCTCGACTTCAAATACGTGATCGGGGACCGCACCATCTACTGGGTTCCGAGCGAATATCTGCCCTGAGATGGGGGACGGACCCGCCGAGCCTCGCCCCGCCGCGGCCCCTGCCGAGCCGATGGCTTCACGCATGGATGCTGCATGGGGCGTGCATATGAACCACATTCGCCTCGACCGGGCCGGCCGGGGGGGCGAGCGGGCCTTTCACCTTCATGTGGACGATATCGCCTTCGAGGCCGGGCCCGGCCGGGCGAACCGTGTGCCCATCATGGGGCCGAGCGGCGCCGGCAAGAGCACGCTCATGAACCTCATGGCCGGCGTGGTCTGGCCGCCGAACCCGGAAGCCATCGTGAAATGGCGCTTTCCCGACGGTGAGACCTGCGAATGGGGCCATCGCGGCCCTGCGCCGGAGCGGCTCGTCGCCATGCGCCGGCGCTATTTCGGCTACGCCTTCCAGACCGCGACGCTGCAGCCCCACCTCACGATCGGCGAGAATCTCACCTACCGCCTCCAGGTCCGCGGCCTCCCCCGCCCCAAGGCCCTCGCCCTCGCCGAGGAGAGCCTCGCCGATGTCTTCGACGGCGATCGGGCAGGCGCGCGCCGGCTTCTGAGCCGTTTCGACACCGAGGTCTCCGGCGGCGAGAAGCAGCGCATCTCCCTGGTGCAGGCCTTCATCCACGACCCCGCCGTCCTCTTCGCGGACGAGCC
>JBCBWF010000414.1:0-4467 GCA_039817245.1 Pseudomonadota bacterium
CCGAGGCCAGGGCCAAGGACAGAGCCAGCTCCCGCGAAGATGCTTAGGCCACCAGGAAACTGTCCCCGCACGGGAAGGACAGCACCCGCCACCTGCAGAGATAGCCATGCGCGGCGCCCCTGAAAAGGGCCGTCTCCGGCAAGGCGCGCGGCAGCCGGGTTTGCGCGGGCCGCGCAGCCCGGTAGCATCGGCGCTTCGGGCAATCCGGCGGGGGGCGGCAGGGACGTGAACGACTTGGCCTATGATCTGTGGCAGGCGCGGCAGCGCGGCGAGACGATCTCCGCCGAGCGCGCCGACCTGCCCGCGACGCTCGCCGAGGCCCATGCGGTGCAGGACGCGGTCGTGGCGCTGAGCGGCATGGCGGCGTGCGGCTACAAGGTGGGCTCGACCAGCGCGGAGGCGCAGCGGCTGCTGGGCACGGACGAGCCGGCGGCGTCGGTCCTGCTCGCCCCTTTCGTGCAGGAGAGCCCGGCGCGGATCGCGCTCGCGCCGGCGCAGATGCCCGCGGTGGAGGGCGAGTTCGCCTTCCGGATCGGCCGGGATCTGCCGGCGCGGGGCGCGCGTTACACCCTGGCGGAGGTTCTTGCCGCCGTGGACGGCGTGGCCGGGGCGGTCGAGGTGGTGGGCACGCGGTTCGCCGGCGGGCTGCCGGGCAAGGGCCGGTTTCTGACGACGGCGGATTGCGGGGTGAATATCGGCCTGGCCCTCGGCGTCTGGACCGTGTTCTCGGGCCAGGATCTGCGCGCGCATCCCGTGACGATGCATGTCAACGGCGCGCCCAAGGGCTCGGGCACCGGCAGCCGGGCGCTGGGGGACCCGGTGAATGTGCTCCTCTGGCTGGTCAATCACCTCTCCGAGCGCGGCCGGAGCATCGCGGCCGGCGCGGTGGTGGCGACGGGCACCTGCACGGGCCTCGATCCGGTGGCGCCCGGAGACAGCCTGCGCGCGGATTTCGGCGCGCTCGGCGCGGTGGAGATCGCGTTCGGTTGAGGGCGATCGGGGGGCCTATCTCTTTGACGAGGTGGGGCTCTGCCCCGTACAGCGTTGCCGGGATTCGCAAGACGTTTCTTCTCCGCGTCCAAAGGGGGGGTGCCTTTGAAGCACTTCATGGAAGAGTTCGCCGACAAAATCCGGGACCTCCACCGCGAGGCGCTCGACCCGCTTGCCGAACAGTTCATCTTTCAGCGCCCGCCGACCGTGGGGGAGATCAGGCGGCCGCCGCTGGTGCTGGTCCTCGGCAATCATTCCTCGGGGAAGTCGACCTTCATCAACTACCTGCTCGGTGCGCAGGTGCAGAAGACCGGCGTGGCGCCGACCGATGACGACTTCACGATCATCACCCATGGCGATGTGGAGGATGACCGGGACGGGCTGGCGGTGGTGAGCAATCCCGACCTGCCCTACGAGGGCCTGCGCCATTTCGGCGATCAGCTCGTCACGCATGTGCGCCTGAAGCTGCGCGCGGCCCCGCTGCTGCGCGATGTGACGCTGATCGACAGCCCCGGCATGATCGACGAGGCGAAGGCGGAGAGCGGGCGCGGCTTCGACTTTCCCGGCGTGGTGCGCTGGTTTGCCGAGCGGGCGGATCTGGTGCTGATCTTCTTCGACCCGGACAAGCCGGGCACGACCGGGGAGACGCTGCAGGTCTTCAACAAGTCGCTGAGCGGTATTGACCATAAGCTCATGATCGTCATGAACAAAATGGATCAGTTCCGCAATATGCACGACTTTGCCCGGGCCTGCGGGGCGCTCTGCTGGAACCTCGGCAAGGTGATCCCGCGCAAGGATCTGCCGCTGATCTACAACACCTTCGTGCCGATCGAGGGGCAGCCCGCATCCGGCCTGCCGATGGGCGATTTCGAGAAGGCGCGGGAGGATCTGGTGGCCGAGCTGCGCCGCGCGCCGGCGCGCCGGCTCGACAACATGATCACCCAGGTACAGACCTTCGCGGAGCGGCTGCGGCTGCATGCCTTCGTGATCGACGAGGCGGCGCGGGAGCTGCGCAGCTACCGGCGGACGCTGTGGTTCGTGCTGCTGTCGATCTTCGCGGGGCTGAGCGGCGTTGCGCTGCTGACCGGGCTGGTGCTGGCGCTGCCGCTGCTGGCGCTCTTCACCGCCTTCGTGGGCGGCGGGCTCGAGCTCTTCGTGTTTCCGCGCACGCGGCGGAACAAGCTGTCGCGCCTCGGGGAGACCTTCGAGAAAATCTACGACCTGGAGCTGCTGGTGCGCGACCGGACGGAGGATCTGCGCACGCTCTGGGAGCAGGTGCATCCGCGCACGCGCGAGGTGGCCGCCAAGCGCGGGCTGAACACCTTCGAGCGGCTGCGAAAGCAGGACCGCGAGCGGCTGAACCGGATCATCGAGGTCGAGATCCCGCAGCTTCGGAGCGAGCTCTTCGAGAAGCTCAACAGGCAGGCGGCGGAGGCGGTTTCGGCCGAGTAGGGCGGCGCTGGCGGCCGGGCCGCGGGTCTGGCGGGGCCGTCAGCTGTGGACGGTGTCCGTCAGGGTCTCCAGGCGCTCGGCGATGCGGTCGAGGGCGGTGGCGAGTTCGGCCTCGCGCTCGGCCTGGGCGGCGCTCTCCTCCGGCGCATCCCCGGCCTTGCGCTCGAGCTCGGCGAGCTTCTGCTCGAGGCGGACGATCTGTTTCTGCGCGTCCGACAGGCGGTCGGAGACCATGAGGGCGCTCATCAGCAGGAGGCGGGTTTCGGGCAGCGCGCCCATGCCGCGCTGGAGCTTCTCGGCCTCCGCATCGATGCGGTGCGCGAGGGAGGCGAGATGCTCCTCCTCGCCCGGCGCGCAGCCGACGCGGTAGCTGCGCCCGGCGATCTCGATGGTCACTTCAGCCATGATGGCCGGCCTCCCCCAGATGTAGGTTGCCCTCGCCGGAGACGGCGCGGAGATCGGAAAGCGCGGCCTTGACCGCTTCGGCGGCTTCGAGGCGCAGGCGCGCATCCTCCTCCGCCTGCGCCTCGAGCGTGGCGATGCGGGCGAGGAGCTGGGCGCGCTCCTCGGCGAAGGCGGCGGCCAGGGCGGCCGGATCGGCCTCGCCCCCCCCGTCCGCGGTGGCGGCGGCAGTGGCGGCGGCCTCGGCGGCGTTGCGCCGCGCGGACGCCGCGATCTCGAGCGCGGCCTGCAGCGCGGCGGTGGCGGCGTCGAGGCGCGTGAGCGCCCGGTCGAGCTCAGCCATGCGATCTCCCTTGGTCCGTCCCCGCCGCGGCGCTGCGGCAAGGCCCCCTCGCACCCCGGGACGGCGGACGAATCGATCCCGCGCACCCCGGCTGTCCCAAGTATCGACACCGGGGGCATGCAGGCAAACCCGGCCCCGCGC
This sequence comes from Pseudomonadota bacterium, assembly GCA_039817245.1. Classification (GTDB taxonomy): domain Bacteria; phylum Pseudomonadota; class Alphaproteobacteria; order Rhodobacterales; family Rhodobacteraceae; genus Thermohalobaculum. The sequence goes on from JBCBWF010000414.1 coordinate 3,329, forward strand.
CCTGCGGTTCCCGCGCGGAATTCGGTGCGGCAGCGGGCCTTGACCGCAACGGGAGGGCCGACGAAAGTCCGCATCGATTTTTGAGGGACAGCCGCGGGGGCCCGGAGGGCAGCGCCGGGGCCGAGCAGGAGGCTCCGCACGAGCCCCGGGAGAACCAATCATGACGGGCCTGACGATCGACGAGATGAAGGCGCGCGACCCGCATCGCTTCCGCATGGCCGCCGCCATCCGCACGCTGGCGCTGGATGCGGTGAAGGCGGCGAACTCGGGCCATTCGGGGATGCCGATGGGCATGGCCGATGTGGCGACGGTGCTCTACGAGAAGCACATGCGTTTCGATCCCGCCGCGCCCGACTGGCCGGATCGCGACCGGTTCGTGCTGTCGGCCGGGCATGGCTCGATGCTGATCTATGCGCTGCTCTACCTTACCGGCTATCCGGGCATGCCGCTGGAGGCGATCAAGGGCTTCCGCCAGCTCGGCCAGCCGACCGCGGGGCACCCGGAATTCGGCCATGCGCCGGGGATCGAGACGACGACGGGCCCGCTCGGCCAGGGGATCGCGACGGCGGTGGGCATGGCGATCGCAGAGGAGGCGCTGCGCGCGCGCTTCGGTACCAAGATCTGCAACCACCGCACCTGGGTGATCGCGGGCGATGGCTGCCTGATGGAGGGCGTGAGCCAGGAGGCCATCGGGCTCGCGGGGCGGCTGGGGCTCTCCAACCTGATCGTGCTCTTCGACGACAACGGGATCTCGATCGACGGGAAGGTGGAGCTCTCCGACCGCACCGACCAGCTTGCGCGCTTCGCGGCTTCCGGTTGGGAGACGCGCGCGGTTGACGGGCATGACACCGCGGCGGTGGACGAGGCGCTGGAGTGGGCGAAGGGGCGGAAAGCGCCGGTGATCCTGGCCTGCAAGACGCATATCGGCCTCGGCGCGCCCACGCTGCAGGACACGGCGAAGGCGCATGGCGCGATCACCGGCGACGCGGAGATCGCCGGCGCGCGCGCGGCCTATGGGTGGGAGCACGGGCCCTTCGAGCTGCCGGAGGATGTGGTGAGCGCGTGGCGCGGCTTCGGCGCGCGCGGCGCCGAGGCGCGGGCGGCCTGGCAGGCGGCGGTGGATGCGCTCGGCGACCGCA
>JBCBWF010000532.1:0-3006 GCA_039817245.1 Pseudomonadota bacterium
CGACGGGCCTGAGAGGCCCGCTCATGCTTCTGCGGCAATACTTTCGGCGCTCCACGCCCATGTATTGGGCGCAATCATCCATGGGTTTCCTGCGGCGAACCAAGAAAGCCGCAAGTGTCTTGGCCCCCGCGATACAGAGTTCGAGACTGCGCTCAGCGCGGCTCGGACATCAGTCCGCGCAGGATCGCCCAGCACATCAGCAACAGCACCACCGTGAATGGCAGGCCCGTCGAGATCACCATCGCCTGCAGGCTCGCGAGCCCCCCGCCGATTAGCAGCGCGATAGCGACCGCCCCTTCGAAGGTGCACCAGAAGACCCGTTGGCTGACCGGCGCGTCGACCTTGCCGCCGGCGGTGATCGTGTCGATGACAAGCGAGCCTGAGTCCGACGAGGTCACGAAGAACACGATCACCAGAATGATCCCCAGCGTCGAGGTGATGGCCGCCAGCGGCAGACTCTCGAGCATCGCGAAGAGCGACAGCTCGGGGCTGTAATTGTCGATCACGTTGGCCTTGACCGCCGAGGTGTCGGGGTTGGCAATCATGTCGTTGATTGCGGCGCCGCCGAACACCGCCATCCACAGCAGGCAGACCAGGGAGGGGATCAGTAGGACGCAGATGATGAACTCGCGCACCGTGCGCCCGCGGCTGATGCGCGCGATGAACATGCCGACGAAGGGCGACCACGAGATCCACCATGCCCAGTAGAACGCGGTCCAACCCTCGCGGTAGCCGTCGTCCTCGCGCCCGAACGGCATCGAGAGCGGCACGACCTCCTGCACGTAGGCGACGAGGCCCTTGCCGAACTCGCTCAAGATGCCGACGGCGCCCGCCGTGAAGAGAACAAAGATCAGCAGAAGGAACGCGAGTCCCATGTTGATCTCGGAGAGCACCTTCACGCCCCCGTCGAGCCCGCGCATCACCGAGATTAGTGCGACCGCCGTGATGGCCGTGATCAGTATCACCTGCACCGTCACGTTGTTCGGGACGCCGTAGATGTACTCGAGCCCCGCGTTCGCCTGCGTCGCGCCGAAGCCCAGCGAGGTCGCCAGCCCGAAGAGGGTGGCGAAGACGGCCAGCGTGTCAATGATATGACCCGTCCAGCCCCAGACCCGCTCGCCGAAGATCGGGTAGAAGGCGGAGCGGATCGTCAGCGGCAGACCCTTGTTGTAGGTGAACAGCGCCAGCGCCAGCGCGACGATGGCATAGATCGCCCACGGGTGCAGCGCCCAGTGATATGAAGTGGCCGCCAATGCCATGCGCCGGGCCTCCGCAACGTTGGCCGCGACCAGCGCGCCGTCCTCGTCGAAGGGGCGCACCGCGCCGAGGGGGGCATCCCCCCACGGCGTCCCGAAGTAGTACGCCGGCTCGAGCACGCCGAAGAACATGAGCCCGATGCCCATCCCGGCTGCGAACAGCATGGCGAACCAGCCGATATAACTGTAATCCGGCGTCGCGTCCTTGCCGCCAAGCCGCACGCCGCCCCACGGCGACACGATCAGCACGAGGCAGAAGATCACGAAGATGTTCGCGGCGCCGAGGAAGAACCAGTCGAAGGTCGAGGTCAGCCAGGGCCGCAGCGCCCCGAAGATCGCCTCGGCCTGCTCGGGCAGCGCCAGCGCGTAGAACACGAAGGCGACGATCGAGAGCCCAGAGATCAGGAAGACCGGGTTGTGAACGTCCAGGCCGAACGGGCCGATCTTCGGTTGAATGTTGTCCTGACCGATCTCGAAGTCGGTATCGATGATGTTGGCTGGGCCTTCCGGTGGACGGAGGACGTCATTGTCCGATGTGGCTTGATCTGTCATTCAGATTTGCCTTTTGTTGCGTTTCTGCCCGGGGCCTCAGCGAACGAGAAATACCGAACCGGTGAAGTGGCTGGCGATATGGCCGCCGTGTGCCGCCCAGATGTAGTCGGTGACGTTGGGGACATGCGTCTGCATGACGATTAGGTCCGCGCCGATCTCGTCCGCCGTCCGCATAAGAGCGTCATTCATGTCGATCGCCGGATCATGCGTCACGACTGCCTTGGCGTCGACGGCCATCTCGATGCGCTGTGCTTGCTCATCGGCGAAGGCCTTCAGCTTGGCCTCGTATTCCTCGGGGTTGTGCGCCACGCTGCCGGGCGCAGCGGACGTTACCCCTACATAACAGATCGGAATGGCGAGAGACTTCGCCAGCGTAGCCGCAGTATCGATCGCCTTGTCGAGGTGATCGACATGCGCCAAGTCGATTGGCACCATGATTTTTTTATACACGCTCCCCTCCGTCTTCTGGGACACGTCGTGTTCACTCGTCAGCGTCCATCGAACTTGCAGCTCGTGCTGTAACGTTGGTAAAGCGTCACATCCTGGGGCGCCTTGTGCAACCCCGCCCGTGAAAACCCGTCGTTACGCCGCGAGCGACTGCCGAAACGTTATCTGTCTACGGGCAGTCAGGGCACTGCTGGATCCGCAGGCGTCGGCTTCCGAGGGACCGCTGCGACATCCAGGCCCGACTGGGAGAATCTCGCCATTTTCCTTGGACAGTGGCTCGGCTGAAGTTCTCCACCGTCGAGGTTCGCGCTTAAAACGGTCGTTACGTAAACGCCGATGAGCTTGTGTCCCTGGACGTGGTGTAGGAGCCGGCCGCGCGCCGAGCCACAGGCGTAGCGTAGCGCGCGGCCGGCGGGGGGGGGGCGCTGGCGGCCATCGCCGGTCTTCGGAGGGGATTCGGGTTGCGAGACCTGGAACCTGACACGGAGACGACGATGACCAATGACAGGATGGCCCTTATCGCGCTGGTGGAGAAGTCCGCCTGTTGATCGGCATTGAAACGGGGCTCTGACTCACTCTCGGTGCAGCCGGTGGGGCAGATCGGTACCGTCATCGCAAGATATTGCGATGGAGAGCTGCTCATGCCCGAAGCCTGGAAGACGTCCCGGCTGCTGCCGTCCGGCCTTGTCGCAGATGACGTAACGGTCGGGCTGGATGAAGTGGTCATAGAGGCCCATGCCCGCGGTGGGAG
>JBCBWF010000104.1:0-13411 GCA_039817245.1 Pseudomonadota bacterium
CCGCGGGCGCAGACCAGCGCGCTGTCCCGGAACGTGACGAGGCTCACAGAGGCGCGCCCCGGAGCACAGGCTTACTGGTCGTACAGTCCCCACCCGTTGAAAGCGAAGGAGACGTTCATGGCCGACAGCTTCGACTTTCGCGCAATCGGCAGGCCCGCCCCGGCGGACGGTTCTGTCGACCCTCCGTCCAACGCGTTAGAGAGCAGCGGGCCGAACGACGGCGCCGAGGCCGAACCCCTGGTCGGGCGCTTCCAGGGCGCGCTCACCAATGGCGATCACCTTCGCCTGCCGGCCGTCAGCAACGATGCGGAGGACGTCTTCGTCTTCTGACCTCTGGTGAGCCCCCGGTAACCTCTGGGGCCGCTCCGCGCCTGATGCATCGGCGACCCGTTCGTGCCCTGTCCGAAGACCGGACGCATTGCAGTGCACAAAAAGGGTTGCGGCAAATCGCGCGCAATGTCAGTAACGCATGGCAGCTGCGCACGAACGAATCTTGCGCAAACGAGTTCTGACTGAAGAGGAGCAGCCCCGATGGACGGCGCCACGACCGAAGCCCCGCTCAAGGACCTCTACGAAGTGGGCGAGATCCCGCCGCTCGGGCACGTACCCAAGCAGATGTATGCCTGGGCGATCCGGCGCGAGCGCCACGGCGAGCCGGACACCGCGATGCAGGTCGAGGTGGTCGACACCCCGGAGATCGACAGCCACGAAGTCCTGGTCTTCGTGATGGCCGCGGGCATCAACTACAACGGCGTCTGGGCCTCGCTCGGCCAGCCCATCAGCCCCTTCGACGGACACAAGGCGCCGTACCACATCGCCGGTTCCGACGCCTCGGGCATCATCTGGAAGGTCGGCGACAAGGTGAAGCGCTGGAAGGTGGGCGACGAGGTCGTGATCCACTGCAACCAAGACGACGGCGACGACGAGGAGTGCAACGGCGGCGACCCGATGTACTCGTCCTCCCAGCGGATCTGGGGCTACGAGACGCCGGACGGCTCCTTCGCGCAGTTCACCAATGTGCAGGCCCAGCAGCTCATGGCGCGCCCGCAGCACCTCACCTGGGAGGAGGCCGCCTGCTACACGCTGACGCTCGCCACCGCGTACCGGATGCTGTTCGGCCACCGCCCGCATATCCTGAAGCCGGGCGACAACGTGCTGGTCTGGGGTGCCTCGGGCGGCCTCGGCTCCTACGCGATCCAGCTCATCAACACCGCCGGCGCCAACGCCATCGCCGTGATCTCGGACGAGGACAAGCGCGACTTCGTGCTCTCCCTCGGCGCCAAGGGCGTGATCAACCGCAAGAACTTCAACTGCTGGGGCCAGCTGCCCAAGGTGGGCTCGGCCGAATACAAGGAATGGTTCGCCGAGGCGCGCAAGTTCGGCAAGGCGATCTGGGAGATCACCGGCAAGGGCAACAATGTCGACATGGTGTTCGAGCACCCGGGCGAGGCGACCTTCCCGGTCTCGACCTTCGTGGTGAAGAAGGGCGGCATGGTGGTGATCTGCGCAGGCACCACCGGCTACAACCTCACCATCGACGCGCGCTATCTCTGGATGCACCAGAAGCGCGTGCAGGGCAGCCACTTCGCCAACCTGAAGCAGGCCTCGGCGGCCAACAAGCTCATGCTCGAGCAGCGGCTCGACCCCTGCCTCTCGGAGGTCTTCTCCTGGTCGGAGATGCCGGAGGCGCATATGAAAATGATGCGCAACGAGCATAAGCCCGGGAACATGGCGGCGCTGGTCTCGGCGCCGACCACCGGCCTGCGCACCGTCGAGGACGCGCGCGAGGCCTATCGGGGCTGAGCCGGCCCCATCGTGTTTCGGAAGAGTGCTGACGCCGCTTTCGGCGGCGTCAGTCTCAGAACGCGAACGCGTCGTCCCACTTGTCGAGACGCTAGTAGGTCCACTCGATCTCCGTGAAATTCAGGCTGAAGTCGCACATCGCCTCCGGCTCGGTGCCGTCTGTCAGGGCGTCCGTGCGCCCGGTCTCGGACCGGGCATCGTCTCCGGTGTCGTTCTGCGTGGTGGTGGTGCTGTCGCAACGGACGAAGAACGCGTCCTCCGGCGTCGAGCCTGCGCGATTGATGCCCTCGTGGACGATCACGAGCTCTTCCATCGCCATATCGGTGCCGCCCTTCCGCGCGCCGGCGTCGTGGAATTCGATCTTATCGGTCATGGAAACCTCCGCTCAGTGTCAGGGCGTCTCTGCGTAGCCGGATCCTGCGCGCCGGGCCGGTCTTCGGCTGTGCCAAAGTTCACAACTTGGCGCCGATGCGCAGGCACTTGCGCGTTTCGGCTTGGTCTCGGCGGCGGGATGGGCCAAGGCTGGGGCCATGCTCGAAGCCGCCGCAGCGCCGCGCCCCGAAATCGCCCTCTCGCCCGACCAGGCAGCGGCGTGGGAGATGCTGGCCGCGCGCCTGGCCGCGCATGGCGTGGACCTTGCCACCGGCACCGCGGGCCCCGGGCGGGAGCGCGAGGACGATGCGGAGGTGCTCGCCATCACCGGCAAGGCGGGCTCGGGCAAGACCGTGCTGCTGGCGGAGCTGGCCGAGCGGCTGCGCGCGGCTGGCCTCGCGACCATCACGGCGGAGGACGCCTACAAGCGCCGCGGCGACAAGCGCTCCTTCGCCGTGCTGGCCCCCACCAACAAGGCGGCCTCGGTGCTGCGCGGACGCGGGGTGACGGCGACGACGCTCCACCGCATCATGTACACGCCCGTCTACGATCCGGAATACCAGCAGGTGGCGGACTGGCTGGAGGGCGAGCGCAAGACCCGGCCGAAGGTGGAGGGGATGACCGAGGCCGCCCTCGATGCCGCGCGTTCCGCCTATGACAGCCACGGCTCGGTGGCCGGCGCGCTGGTGGCGGCGGGGCTCAGGGGCTCGGATTTCATCACCGGCTGGAAGCGGCGCGACGACCCGCTCGATCTCGCACTGGTGGATGAGGCATCGATGGTGGACAGCCGCCAGCTCGCCGATCTCGCCGAGATCTTCGGCCTGGTGATCCTCTTCGGCGACCCCGCCCAGCTCCCGCCGGTGGGCGAGAGCGGCGAGATGGTGTTCGAGCGGCTGCCGGAGGAGCGCCGCCTCGCCCTCTCGCGCATCCATCGCCAGGAGGCGGACAGCCCGATCCTCGACCTCGCCCATGCGCTGGCCGATGACAGCGTCGATTTCGGCGCCTTCGAGCGGCTGGTCGAGGAGGCGGCCGAGCGCGACCCGCGCGTGGTGCTGGCGCCGCGGGTGGATGCGGACATCATGTGCGAGAGCCCCGTCCTGGTCTGGCGCAACAAGACGCGGATCCGGCTGATCTCGGCCTTCAGGGCCGCGCACGGGATTGCGGCGGGGACGCTCGTGCCCGGCGAGCCGCTGGTCTGCGACGGGCTGGAGCTGCCGCTCAAGTCCCGCAAGCACCGCATGGAGCTCGAGTCGCACGGGCTGGTGAAGGGCGCGCAGGCCTGGTACCGCGCGGCCGGGCGCAAACCCAACTATGCGCGCGTGAAGGTGGCGGGCATGGAGGAGAGCGGGATCTCCGTCGCCTCCATCATCCAGATCGAGCAGCCGGAGGGCGAGCCGGTGCTGGCCTCCGCGGCACGGATGGGTGCGCTCTTTCTCCACGGCGCGGCGGTGACGATCCACAAGGCGCAGGGCTCGCAATGGCCGCGGGTACAGGTCTTCGCGCCGGATCTGAGTGCCGCGGCCTGGTCGGGCCAGAGCGAGGCGGGGCTGCCGCTCTGGAAGCGGCTCGCCTATGTTGCGATCACGCGGGCGGAGACCGAGCTGCGATGGGTGCGCCGCTCGATGATCTCGAAGCCGGAGGCCCCGCTGGGCGCGGCGGCGGAGGAGGGGGCGTAGGATGCGGATGAGACGGGGTGCGATGCTCTGGGCCGGCGGCATCGCCGTCGCGGCCGTCGGCGGCTGGGGCGCCTACTGGGCGATCGGCTCGGAGGAGATGCGCGACCGGGTGACGCTGGAGCTCGAGCGCGCGGCGCGTGCGGGGCTGGTGATCGAGCACGGGCCGGTGGAGAGCACCGGCACCTTCGGGCTCTCCTGGCGCAAGCGCCTGCCGGATCTGACCGTGCGCCATGCGGCAAGCGGGCTGAGCGCCGCGCTGCCGGAGCTGGTGCTGGAGGCCGATCCGCTCTCGCCCGACGGGGTGGTGGCGCGCTTCCCGCCCGCTTTCACCGTCACCCTGCCGCCGGGCGCGGCCGGGCCGGTGGAGACGGTGGAGGTGGAGGCCGCGGCCCTCACGCTGCGCCTCGGCGAGATGCAGTCGGACGGGGCCGGCGGGGTGGCGCTGCCCGGCCAGCAGGCCAAGCTGGAGGCGGAGAGCCTGCTCCTCGTCTCCGCCGATCCCACCGGCATGCTCAGCGCGGCGCTGGAGCTGGTGGCGCCGGTGCTGGAGGCGGAGCTGCCCGCCCCGGTGCCGGGCGCCGAGATGCGGCTGCGCGCCACCCTCGCGCGTGTCGATCTCCTCGGCACGCAGGGCCGCCCCGGCGCGGAAGGCGGCGGGACGGGTGGCGGAACGGGCGGCACAGCCGAGACCGCCGGCAGCGCCGAGGCGGTGCTCGACGATGTGCTCCTCACCCTGCGCGGCGATGCGCGGGACGGGGTCTTCGGCGTCCTCGCCCCCTCCCCCGCCGGCGCCGGCACCCGGATCACGCTGCAGGCGGGCCAGAGCCGCTTCGCCGTGGCCAACACCCCGGCGCCGCCGGCGAGCGGGCCGCCGGATGGGGGCATCATGAGCCTCTCGCTCGGCAGTGGCGCGGGATTGCTGACGCTGACGGATGGCCGGCTCGACGCCTCTGGCAGCCTCGAGACGGTCGCGCTGGAGCTCGATCCGCGCGATCGCGGGGCGCGCTACCAGGGCCGTGTCGCCGTTGGCCGGCTCGATGCCGCCTATGCCGCACCGAGCCTGCCAGCCGAGGAGATGGCGCCCTTCGCCTTTCGTCTCGCCGCCGACAGCGTGGCGCCCAATGCGCGGTTCTGGCAGGCGATCGATCCCGGCCAGGCGCTGGTGCGCACCCCCGGTCTCGTCGTCGTCAATCTCGAGGGCACGGCCCGGCTGCCGGAGGGGAGCGGCGACGCGCGCGACGCGGAGATCGGCAATCTCGTGATCCGCCACGGCGATATTGAGGCCCTCGGCGCGACGCTGAAGACCAGCGGCGCGGTCGAGTTCCTGCAGCCGATCAACATCCCCGTCGGCACGGTGAGCCTGCGCACCACCGAGGCGATGACGCTGCTCCGCCAGCTCCTCGATGCGGGGCTCATCGACATCCCCACGGCCCAGATGGCCATGGCGGTCGCGGGCGAGTTCATGCGCGCGGGCGAACAGCCGGAGGAGCTGGTGGCGGATCTGAGCTTCTCGGAGGACGGGATCGCGGTGAACGGGCGGATGGTGCTACCCGGGCTCGGCGCGCTCGGACCGGGATCGCCCCCGCCGCTCGTCGTGCCCCAGGCCGGGGACGACGGGGCGACAGCGGCTCCGTCGCCTGCGCCCCAGCCGGAGCAGACGACGCCTCAGAACCAGTAGGCGGCGCCCCGGCCCCGCTCACCGGCCGCGGCCCGGATCACCGAATCCCAGCGACCGGTATTGTCCCGCCGTGACCGGGCTCACTCGCCGGGGTAGCCCTGGCGCGCGGCGTTGGCCTCGGCGTCCTTCTTCGAGCTGTAGCCTTCCGTCGCGGCGCCCACGATCTTGCCGTTCACGGCCATGCGCCGCCAGCGATACTCGCCGCGCTTGTCCTTGTAGAACTCCCACTTGTCCGTCGGCACCACACCGCGGGACATGTTCGCCTCGCAGTCCGATCGCTTCTTGTACCCCTCGCACGCTGCGCCGACGATCCGGCCATTCGTGGCCTTGCGCCGCCAGCGCCATTCGCCCCGCTTGTCCTGATAGACCTCGAAGCTGTCCTTTTCTCCGCTCATGATGTCCCCCCGGTCTCTAAGACACGTGTTTTGCCCACAACTGGGACGGGAACCGTAGCAGGCAAACTCGCCGAAAACCATCGTTGTCGGTATCAGCGGGCCGCACCACCTGCGCTCTGCAAACAAGGCCCCCTAAAGACTGAGCGCTTTTCAAGTATTCGCGCCCTCGGGACCAACAGCGCTTGGCCGCGAACGTTCCCTCGACGCCCCGATACGGGACAGTGCACGCGTGAGCCCGGTCCGCTTCGGCGCTGGGAATGCTGGGAGATTCGTCAAGCGTGGCAATTGGCAAGGACCTTGCGCGCCACGTCACGGCAGCAGTGCCGCGCGGGGGCTCTTCATTCCGTTTCGCGAATTTTCCCCCGCGTCACTATGGCGAATGCTGCTGCAGAGGCGCCTTTCTCTTCGCGCAGCCGTCAGGGCGCATTTTGCTGGGCGGACAGGGTTTTCAGGCCTTCCGCCGCGAAACCGCGCGCAGCGCGGCGCGGCGCATTCGCAGGTCGCGTCGGTTCCGGATCGGGCCGAATGATCCGGGGCGCTAACCGGGACGTATCTATTTCGGCGCAACACTGCCCTTCAGGCGCCCCAATCACGACATCCTCGGATGTCACGACCGGGAGGTGCCGTGACGGACAGGGGCGGTGCGGAGAACCAGACACAGACCCCCGGGCATGGGGAGCGGAACGAGGGCCCGGCCAGCGGGCCTGTCGGTTCAGATTGCGGGAGCACGACCTTGAACGACCAGTCACACGACGCGGCAGCCTTTCTCGACTACGTGGCGCCGAGCTGGTTTCAGGAACTCGCCACCGGCCTCGCGATCCGCTCGCAATTCGTGATCTCCGGCAATGTGCGCGATCTCTTCCCGGTTCGCGGCGAGACGCAGCTCGACTTCGTGCCCTTCGACACCGCGGTCTGGCAGGTGCTGGAGGCGGAAGGCTGTGCCGCGCTCCTGATCCACGATCCGGTGGACGGGCTGCGCCTTCATCCCGGCTGCGACTCGCGCTTCGAGGTGCTGCTGCGCAACTGCGAGATCGAGCCCGGCACGCTGGCGCGCACCCCGCAGGAGACGGCAGCGCTCGCCAAGAAGGTGATGGACGAAGCGCGCGTGCCCATGGCGCTGATGATGGACTACGCCTCCACGGTCATGCGCCGGCCGAGCGACGAACTCGATCGGATGTTCATCTCGATGGACAAGGTCGCGCGCGGGCCGGCGCCCGTGCGCCCTGAAATCGGCTGGGCCTGTCCGCCCCGCAACCCGGTGCTCTGGGTGGTGGACCGGGCGGGCGACCTGCCGGAATGGTTCGTCTCGCGCAACCCCGCGCTGCGGGAGATGGTGATCGGCACGCCCGATCTCAGCGACCGCATCGCCTATGTGAGCGCCTCGACGGATCTCCTGAAGGACGCTGCCCTGCTCGCGCCGGACGAACGGATGACCCGGGTGGAGCAGTTCGCGGTCCGCTGCGAGGGCATGTCGCTGATCGAGATGCGCAGCGTGATGGAGCTGGCCCGCGCGGAGCAGTACGGGCTGGACGAGCTGGGCGAGGCGCTGCGCATCTTCCGCCTCGGCACCAACCGCAATCCCTGGACCTCGACGGTGATGCGCACGCGGGTGCGCAACGCGACGACGGTGCTGGAGAAGCGCGTGAAGGGCCAGCCGCGGGCGATCGAGAAGACCTACGACATCCTGGTGCGCTCGATCATGGGCCTCTCCGGGGCGCAGACCACGAGCCGGGGCAACCGGCCCCGCGGCGTGCTGTTCTTCGTGGGCCCCACCGGCGTCGGCAAGACGGAGCTCGCCAAGGCCGTTGCCGAAGTGATGTTCGGCGACGAGACGGCGATGAACCGGTTCGACATGTCCGAGTTCATGGGCGAGAATTCCATCGGGCGCATGATCGGCCCGCCCCCGGGCGCGCCGGGCCACGAGGACGGCGGCGAGCTGGTCAATGCCGTGCGCGCCAAGCCCTTCAGCGTGTTCCTGTTCGATGAGATCGAGAAGGGCCATCCGCGCATTCTCGACACCTTCCTGCAAATCCTGGACGACGGGCGCCTGTCGGATTCGCGCGGCGAGACCGGATTCTTCTCGGAATCGCTCATCATCTTCACCTCGAATGTCGGCATGGTCGGCGGCGATCGCGCGGCCAATGCGGGCCAGAACGTGCTGCCCTCCGACTCGCGCGAGGTGCTGGAGGAGAAGCTGACCCGCGCCGTAAGCGATCATTTCCGCTACGAGCTGAAGCGGCCGGAGCTGATGAACCGCCTCGGCCAGAACATCGTGCCCTTCGAGTTCATCAACTCGCGCAGCTCCGAAGTGATCTTCAACGCCGTCGTCGGCCGGGTGCTGAACGCGGTGCTGGAGGAGCACGGCATCGAGGTGGTGCTGACGGACAAGGCGCGCGCCGCTCTCCTCGCGCTCTGCACCTTCGATCTCAACGACGGCGGCCGCGGGATCGGCAACCGGATCGAGAGCAACCTGATCAACCCGCTCTCCCGCCAGCTCTTCAAGCGCGAGAACGCGGAGACGATCACGATCACCGGCATCAGCACCCGCGACGGGCCGCCGACACTGACGCTGGAGTAGCCCTGCCGATCCGGCAGGAGCGATCCTGCCTGCCAGGATCGCCCCTGCGGCCGCTCCCACCCACGTCATTGTGGGCAACACTCTATGAACGCCAGATGAGCGTTATCGCTTCTTCGCGACTTTTGGCATTCAGCGAGTTTGTTCACTTATTGTTCTGCTTTCGCACGGTAAGATGACGTGCGTGGGAGCGGGAGCAAGGGTAAAAAAGTCAGGGAGCATAACGGTCTCTCCCACGCGCAGTCCCGATCAGCGTCTCGCCCGTTCCCAGGCGCGCTCGCGCAGGATGCTCTCCTTCAGCATGAAGAGCGCGCCGCACCAGAACAGCATCGGCAGCTTGCTGAAGGGCGACATCAGCCCCGATTCCGTAAAGCTGCGCAGGAACACGATGAAGGCGATGCAGAGGAAGAAAAGCTTCGGCACATTGCTGTCGCGCAGCGTTCCGCGCACCAGCCAGGTCAGCGTCCAGAGCACCGCGACCACCGTGATACCGAGCCCGATAAGCCCCTGATGCACCGCCACCTCGAAATACGAATTGTGGAAGTTGAACACCGCCCCCTCGCCCTTCCCGAACTGCGAGAAGATGAGCCGCACCGTCGGGCTGTCCGCGTAAGGGCGCCAGAACCCGCCCTGCCCGACACCGAGCAGCGGCCGCTCCTCGATCTCGCGCATCGCGTATTCCCAGAGGATCGTGCGCCCCGTCAGCGTCGTATCCTTGCCGAACGCATCGAGCAGAGCCGTGAAGGGATCGATATTCAGCCGCGCTATCAGCATGGCAGCCGCCCCCATGCAGATCGAGGCGAAGAGAAAGAGCAGGCCGCGCTCCAGCAGCGTGTAGCCCTTTCGGCAGAGCACCAGCGAGCCGCCGACCGCGATTCCCCCCGTCGCCAGCATCATCAGCACGGCCGTCGCCGAGTTCGACGCCATGATCAGATAGGCCGCGAGCGGCGTCATCGCGAGCGCTGCGAGCCGCGCGAGCGGCGGGCTGCCCTTGTCGATCAGCACGCAGAGCGAGCAGACCCACATGAGGCTCGCCGCCGTCCCGCTCGCATTCTTGCTGGAATAGGCCCCGAAATCGGGCCGCGTGACGAATTCGCCGAGAAAGGCGCTGTAGACACCCGTGATCGAGGCGGCGACGAACATGGCGATCATCGCATGGCGCGGCCCCAGCCTGGTGACGATACCGTAGCAGATCATCATGCTGAGCAGGATCTGCATCCCCGATTTCAGCACCACCCCGGGGGCCACCGCCCACATGATCGAGAGCATCCACCAGATCGGGAAGAGCCAGAGCACGAAGCTCTGCCGGATGATCACCTGGTTCCGCCCGAGATCGCGCACGAAGGCGTAGGCGAAGTAGAGCGCAAGCGGGTAGAGCAGCAGCTCGTCCATCGGGAACTGGCGATAGGTCACGCAGAACCACAGCATGATCACCATGTAATCCCGGTTGGTGGCGCTGATCGACAGCACCCGGTCATTGGTGAAGATATCGCGCTCAATCAGGCTCAAGGCCGTCCTCCGGGGGGGGGCCAGCAGGCCACCGTGGCAGATCCCAATGCGGGCGGGCCTGCGCGCAACCCCCCCCGCGCGGCAGATTTTAGGTCAAGAGCGCTCCGGGGTCGATGGTGCCGGCGCGGCGTCCCGTCCCGGGGCGCCTGGCGTGCCGGGCGGCGCGGGCCGCGCTCACTCGGAGGCAGCGGCGGCGCGGCCGTGATAGAGCGCCATGGTGGGCTGGCCCGACGGCGAGCCGCCCGCCTGCTCGAGGCTGATGGCGAAGACATCGCCCGGCCCCGCCGTAAGCTCGCGGCGCAGATGCGGCGTCTCCGGCAGCAGGCCGATGGAGCGCGGACGCTCCGCCCCCACGGGCAGATGCCACATCTCGAAATCGCGCCCCTCGGGCGCTGCGGCGAGGAGCGGGATCACCGTGGCCACGCCCGTCACCGCATCGAACTCCACGATCATCCCGTGCTCGGAAGGATCCGCGTCGGCGTAGACGATGGCCACATAGCGCTCGGGTGCGGGCTCCTGCAGGCCATCATGCGCGATGAAGAGGCCGAGGCCGGCTGCAAGGGCGCCGGTCACGACGCTCACGCCGCGCCAGCGCCGGGCGCGCCGCTCGGCGCGGGCCAGGGCGGCGCGGGCATCCTCCGCGTCGATCCGGCTCGCGATCGCGGCGAAGAGGCCCTTCGGCGGCGCGACGGGGGCGAGGGCCTCCGCGAGTGCCGCGAAGCGCCGCTCCCAGCGCTCGCGGGCCGCGGCCTCGGCCCCGCTCTCGCCCGTATGGGCGGCGAGGCCCAGCGCGCGCTCGGCCGCGATCAGGTCGCGCTCTTCCCCGCTCTCAGCCACGCGACTCGTCCAGACACCGCCGCAGCGCGGCCAGTCCGCGCCGGAGCGCGGTCCGCACCGTCGCTTCGGCGCTGTTGAAATGCGCGGAGAGCTCAGCCCGGCTCCAGCCGCCGTAATAGGCCAGGAGGAGCATCTCGCGCGTCCGCTTCTCGAGCCGGCCGAGGCAGTCGATGAGCGTCATGAAATCGCCGTTCCCCTCCTCAAGCACCTGCATGTCCACCCCCTCGCCGGCAGCTCCCGGCGTGGCCGGCGGCGGGCGCGGGGTCTTGCGGTCGCCGACCGCCTCCATCGCCCGCCGGCGCGCCAGCACCGCCAGCCAGATCGCCGCGCGCCCCTCCGCGGGATCATAGTCCTCCGCCTCGCGCCAAATGGCCACGAACACGTCCTGCAGCACCCGCTCGGCGAGCGCGCGATCCCTACAGATACGGAGGACGAGCGCGAAGAGTTTCGGCGCAGCGGCGCGGTAGAGAGCGGCAAAGGCGACACGGTCACCCTCGGCGACAGCACGGAGGAGCCGGTCGAGCTCGCTGCTCTCAACCTCCATGACCGGCCTTCCGCGCCGTTCTTTGCCCTGGTCCTGGCCCTGGTCTTCGCCCCGGTCTTCGCAAAGTTTCCCGCCCCATTCGGATCCCCTCGCGGGATATGGCCGTCCGCATGCTGCGCGCGTCAAGCGCCGCGGGAACCGATCGGGGATGCGCCGCGCGGTGCCCCCGGCCAGGGCTGCGCCGCGCCGCGGGCGCTCAGCACCGCACCATTACGAGGCAGCCGGCCTCCGTGCGCGCCGGGGGATGGGTGCTGCCGGCGCGGGCGAGATGCGAGTCGCCCGTCCCCAGCCTGAGCGCGCCGATGCAAAGCGCGCCCTCGAGCACGAACACATGCTCGTCCCGCGCGTGACGGTGGTTCGGGATCACCGCGCCGGGCTCGCAGCGCAGGAGGTAGGCATCCACGCCGTCCTCCGCGCCCCGATGCAGCGATTTGAGCCAGATCCCGGGCCAGCGCTCGATCCAGCGCCCCGCCTCGGCGCGCACCGTCTCGCTCTCCGGCGCGGTCTCGGCATCGATCTCCGCCTCGATCCGGGCGAAGAGTTCGGGCGGCGGGGTCGCGGGCTCGGCGATCTGCGCGAGCGCGGCAAGCTCCACCGCGCGGTCCTCCACCAGCCCCTGCAGCGCGGGAGAGGCGCGCAGCCGCGCCTCGAGCGCGCGGGCCTCCTCCGGATCGGCGCAGCCGAGGGCGATGAAGGCGAGCTCGAACTCCTCGTCGGTCATCCGGCTCATGAGAGATCCTCCTGCACGCTCTCCCCCATGCTCTCGCGCAGCGCGATGAGACCCCGGCGCACCCAGGTCTTGGCGGTTCCCACGGGCACGCCGAGCACCGCGGCGAGCTCGGTATGGGTGTAGCCGTTGAAATAGGTCAGGACGAGCGCGCGGCGGAAATCGGGCTTCAGCCGCACGAGGGCGCGGCGCAGCGCAAGCGCCTCTATGCTGCGCAGCCCGCTATCGGCATCGCCGTCCGCGATCTCCGGCACCGTGTCGGTGTAGCTCACGAAGCCGCGGGCGCGCTCGGCGCGGAGCCGGTCCACCGCGCGGTTGCGCGCGATCGCGTTCATCCAGGCCAGCGGGTCGCCGCGCCGGGCATCATAGGCCGAGGCGCGGCGCCAGATCGTGACATAGGCCTCCTGCACCACCTCCTGCGCGCTCTCGCGCTCGCGCATCATGTAGAGGACCGTGCCGTAGAGGCGCCGGCTGCTGAGCGCGTAGAGCTCGCGGAAGGCGTCGCGGTCGCCCTCGGCGGTGCGCGCGAGAAGGGCGGCCATGCGCCGGCGCGCCTCGTCGACCGGGCGCGCATCCTCGCCGCACGCGGGCGGGCCGCTGGCGGCGGGCCTGCCCCGGCCCGGTCTGGCGAATGGCGTGACAGTCGACATGGGCGCGCCCCTCCGCATGGCCCGCCCGCGCGGCCGGCCATCTCCAGCGAAGCTTACGCGTCTCAGGCGCCCGGCGGATGCAGCCTTCGCTCACAAAGGCGGGAGCACGGCTATACGAAGGAGAGGCAGCGCTAACCCGCTGACCCGGCCGCCCCGCTGGCCCGCCATGGTACCCAACGTCACCGCGTTGGGGCTGTGCGGGAGAGGTGCATGGAGACGTCCTTGGAGATTTGCGTCGAGGCGGTGGCTGATCCGGACACCGGTCGGGCGCTCGCCATGCTCCTCGATCGCGTTGCGGCGCATCGCGCCGCTCCGCCAGACTTCATGGCCGTGCATGGTAGCGTTCTGCACGACGCGGATGTCATTCGGGCTGCTGCCGCGGAGCGTGGGGTGCGCACGCTCCACGGCGGCACCTCCTGCCGGGGCGTGATGGCCGGCGAGCGCGTCCTGCGCCGCCCGGCTGCCCGCGGCGACCGGGTCGTCGCCCGGATCCGCGATGCCGGTCCCGTAGGCGCCCTCGCTGTCCCACAGCGCGAAGAGACCAAGACCCGCATCGGCATCCGCCAGCATACGCCCGCCGGCCATCACGCCCCGGCAGGAGGTGCCGCCGTGGAGCGTGCGCACCCCACGCTCCGCGGCAGCAGC
>JBCBWF010000452.1:0-4106 GCA_039817245.1 Pseudomonadota bacterium
CCTCGGCGAGCTTCGCCACGCCCATCGGCTACCAGACCAACACGCTGGTCTACGCCCCCGGAGGGTATCGGTTCACCGACTATATGCGCCTCGGCATCCCCATGAACCTCCTCGTCGGCGGCATCGCCAGCCTTGCGATCCCCTTCATCTGGCCCTTCTAGCGCGCGGCCCTCCCTTTTTACTCACCCTCGCGATCGCTCCCACCCACGTCATCTTACGCAACGCACGGTAAAGGACGGGTAAGCTCGTTCGTTTCATTTCCTGACAGGCGAAACGGCCATATGTTCAAGAAGTGTTCGATAATCTGCGCCTAGGATGACGCGGGTGGGAGCGGCCGCAGCCCGATCGATGCCGCCGCAACGCCTCGCCTCATGCCCGACCCGGAGCTCAAGGCGACAGGTGAGGGTTAGGCCCGCGCGGAATGCCTGCCAGGTTGGGATGCACCCGCCCGCTCGGCTCCGCCGTCAGGGTCGGGCCCACGAAGTAGAACGTCGCCCCCGCGCCCACGATCTGCTGCTCCGTCCCGGCCGTCACCCAGGTCTGCGTCGCCCGTGCGAGCGCGATCAGCAGATCGTTCCCGCCATCGCCGGCCACATAGCAGCTCATCAGGTAGAGATGCGCCCGTGTCTCGAAACAGCCCTGCAGCAGGCGCAGGCTCGCGGCTTCGGCCCGCACCCTCTGTGCCGTCAGCCGCCCCTGGAGCAGCGTCCCGGGCTGCCCGTGCGAATGGATCCGGAGCAGCCGCATCTTCGCGCCCTGCGCGCGGCAGGCATTGCAGATGCGCGCCACCATCGAGGCCAGATCGTCGGTATCGACCACGAGCACCGCCACGGAGGTCCCGGCCGGCAGCGCCAGCACATCGCGATGCGCCTGCACGGCCATGATCTCCGTATTGCTCTGCGCGCCGCCGGCATACTCGATCACATCGACGATCATGCGGATCCTCCTCGCCCGATCCGGCCGCGCGAACCCGGCTCCGGCGCTCAGCGGTCTCCCGGATAGTCGTAGTCCTCGTCGGCGTAGCCGTTGCCCGCCGAGCTCGCGATCGCGGCGCCCACCGCGAGGCCCACCACCCCCGCCGCGATCCCCACGGCGGCGGCGTTGCTGTCATGGCGGTCGTCGTAATAATAGCCGCCGCCACCGCCGTAGTAGCCGTGCCGGCGATGCACGCGGCGCGAGGTGCGCCGGGCCGTGCGCCGGCTCGTGCGCCGCGAGACGCGCCGGCGGTCGCGGCAGCGCGGCCCGCAGGCGAGGATCACCTCCGCCGCCTCGCCCGGCGCCAGCTCCGAGGCCACCGGCGCGGCAGGCAGGACCGGGCCCGCGGGCGCCGCCCAAGCCGGCGCCTGCATCGCCAGGATCGCGAGGGCGGCGACGCCGCCGATCAGGCTCACCCGCATGGCGCTCACTCCTCCGCCAGCCCGAAATGGGTTTTGATCTTCGACCAGCTCTCCGCGAGCTTCTCGCAGTCGAGCTCCCCGGCCGGCAGCGACGCGCCGTAGCCGGCGCTGGCGGCGTAGATGAAGGCGAGATCCGACCCGACATCCTTCAGGATCAGGTCGAAGATCACGAGGGTGTCCTCCTGCAGCGCATCGCGTGCGGGACCCTCGACGCAGGCGTAGTGGTTGCCGACAGAGAGGCCGAGCGACCGGGTCTGGTCGCGGAGCGCGGCATCGGGATCGGCGTCCGGCGGGGCGGTGGCGCCCGTGTCCTGAGCGGCGGCGGCAGTGGCGGCGAGGCCGAAGGCGAGTGCGAAAAGGGGTAAACGAAGCATGACGGCAAATCCTTTATTCCGGGATCCCGCATGAAGGGTGGCGCAGCGGCGAGCGGTTGTCATGCCCGAAGTCGTGACCCCTCGGTGACGCTCCGCCAGCAGGCCCGGTTTTGATTGTTTTACCGAGTTAATTTACCCGCTTTTCGACCCCTCATCCGATCCAGCGCCCGCCCGCCACAAGGCCCTTCGCGCTCAGCCGCCGGTCCCCGATCATCTCCTCGCCCAGCACGTCGCGATAGGAGAAGGCCCCCTCGTCGAGCGCCAGAACCGTCGCGTCGCCGACCCCGCCCGGGACCAGCCGACCAAGCTCCGGCCGCCCCACCGCATCCGCCGGCGCCGTGCTGGCCGAGGCAATCACCCGCTCGAGCGGCATCCCGAGGCAGAGGAACTTGGAGAGTGTCGTCGGCAGGTCGTAGGCCGGCCCGTCGATGCAGAGCGCATGCACATCCGAGGAGATCACATCCGGCTCGAACCCGTCCGCCAGCATCGCCCGCGCCGTGCCGAAACCGAAGGAGCCCTGGCCATGGGCGATGTCGAAGATCACCCCCTTCTCGCGCGCCGCCCGCACGGTCGCGCGCGCCTTGCCGTCGCCGCCCACGGGGCTGTTGGGGAAGGGGCGGAAGGCATGGGTCAGCACATCGCCGGGGCGGAGCAGCGCGAGCACCTCGTCGTAATCCGGCGGCGGCTCGTCGATATGCGCCATCACGGAAAGCCCGGCCGCTTCGGCCACCTGGATCGCCGAGCGCAGCGGTGCCACCCCCTGGTCGCCGGACGCCCGGCGCCCCACCCGCACCTTGATGCCCACGATCACGTCGCGGTTCGCCTCTGCCACCTCCAGCGCGTCGCGCGGCGCCATCAGGCGGATGTCCTGGCTCTCGCCCACCATGATCCGGCGCCCGAAGGCGAAGACCCCGGCGAAGGAAATATGCAGGTATGCCAGTATCCTGATCGGGCAGGGGGCGATCACATGCGCCCGAAACCCCGCGAAATTGCCCGGCCCTGCGCTGCCGGTATCGACCAGCGTGGAGCACCCCGCAAGCTTGCCATAATGCAGCGGATCGACGCTGATCGCGCTGCCGCCCCAGTAGACATGCGTGTGCAGATCGATCAGCCCCGGCGTCACGATATGCCCGGCCACATCGCGGATCTCGGTCGCGGCACCGCCCGCGAGCCCCTCGCCGATCGCGGCCACCGTCCCGCCGGCGAAGGCCACGTCGCGCACACCGTCGAGCCCGCTCGCGGGATCGATCACGCGTCCGCCCCGCAGGATCAGGTCAAAGTCCATCGTTTCCTCCACGCCGCTCAGCGCCACAGACCGAGGCACAGTCTGACCGCGCATTTCACGCAGCGGCAATCCGCGCGCGTTGCATACGAGATTTCTTTTGCGGTCTGCGCCTCAGGGCATAGTCTCGGGATGCACAACAAAACCAACGCACGATAGGGAGGACATTATCTTGCGTGGAAAGATGCTTTCCGCGGGTGTGGCGCTTGTCGCGCTGCTCGCCGCCGGCGCCACCTCGGCCGCAGACAATCTCGAAAAGCTCAGCCAGTTCAAATCGACCCACTCGGCCGATTTCACGGAGATCGAGCAGGGCGGCGCGAATGCGGAGGCGATCCGCAAGATCCTCGAGAACATCGAGATGCCCGATGGCTTCGAGATCGACCTCTACGCCATCGTGCCCGATGCGCGGCACATGGCGGTCGGCCCGCAGGGCATCGTGACCTTTGTCGGCACGCGCAAGACCAAGGTCTGGTCCGTGACCGACCGGAACAAGGACCGCGTCGCCGATGAAGTGAAGGACTTCGCGCCCTCGCTCGACTTCCTCATCCCGAACGCCGTCTGCTTCTCGCCGGACGGTTTCCTCTACACCGTCGAGCAGAACCGCGTGCTCGTCTTCCCCGCCGCCGAGTTCTTCTACGAGAGCCCGGATGTCGCGGCGTTCAACGTGGTGGCCAAGGGCGATCTCATCCCGGTCGAGGAAGAGAGCTACAACCACACCGCGCGCGTCTGCGATATCGGCCCGGACGGCAAGATCTACATCTCCATGGGCCAGCCCTTCAATGTCGCGCCCGAAGAGAAGCTCGTGCTCTACGACGAGGTCGGCATCGGCGGCATCATCCGCATGAACACCGACGGCTCGGACCGCGAGGTCTACACCTACGGCGTGCGCAACTCCGTGGGCCAGGACTTCCACCCCGAAACCGGCGAGCTCTGGTGGACCGACAACCAGGTCGACGGCATGGGCGACGATATCCCGCCGGGCGAGCTCAACCGTCAGACCGAGGCGGGCCAGCATTTCGGCCATCCCTGGTTCGGCGGCGGCACCGTGCGCAC
>JBCBWF010000323.1:0-5820 GCA_039817245.1 Pseudomonadota bacterium
CAGGCTGCGAGACACCGGGCTGTGCAGCGCTCGGCCGCGGGGCGCCGGGCTGTGCCACGCCGGGCTGGGCCGGGCGCGCGATGCTGGGCGCGGAGGGTGCTGCCGGCGCGCCGATGCCGGACCCGCCGAGCGCGCTCGAGCCGACCGAGCCGCCGGGCCGGCCCGGCTGGGGCACGGAGGGCGCCGAGGGCGCGAGCGCGATCACCGGCGCGTCGCCGCCGCCGATGGAGGGCGGGCTCAGCGGCGCGCCACCGGGGCGCGGCGCGGAGGGCGAGGAGTTGATGCCGGCCACGCCCGAACTCAGGCCCGAGCCGAACGCGCCGCCGGGCGCGGCGGGGCTGCCCGGCGCCTGGCCGGCGCCGCCGCCGATCGAGGGCGGGCTCAGCGAAGGCGCGGAGGGCGCGCCGGCGACACCGACCCGGCCGGGCGCCTGCGGGCTGGTCAGCCCGGGCGCGCTCGGCCGCGGCGCACGCGCGGCCGGACGGCTCGGTGCACTGTTCTCGGAAACACTCGGCGTAGCGGCGACCCGCGGCGCGTTAACCGACGGCAGCTCACGCCGCGCGCTCTGGGGCGCGATCACGCCGGAGGGCCGCGCCGGCGCGCTGGAGGGAGCGGCCGTGCTCGGCGCGAGCTCCGCCACCTTGGGCGAGCTGCTCGGCTCCGGCGCGTTCCGCGTCCCCGTCGCGCCTTGCACCGTCACGGTCACGAGGCCGGGCTCGGTGCCCTCCTCCGCGCCGTCGAGGCCGTAAGTGAAGGTCTGCGATGCCTCGCAGTCGCGCTCGGCCAGGAACTGGATCGCCCCGTCCTGCACGAACACGCGCCCGCAATTGGGCTGGCTCAGTGCGATCAGCCGCTCGCTGTCCGAGCGACCCACACCCTCGTCGTTGTCGAGCACATCGACGCGCGTGAGCGTGTCAGGCATGACGCTGATGCTGTCCGGCCGCAGCGCGATCGGCTGGGGTTCACCGTCCAGGAACTCGGCAACCATCTCCTGACGCTGCACGAGCGTACCGATCGCGAGCATCAGCACGATGCCGCTGAGGATCGATATCATGCGATCGTCTTTGAACACGTCGAACGCCCCTTGGATCTTCGTGGTCCCTGCCAGAGGCCCGGAACCGTCTCACCCCCGACACCCCAAAAAGGGTGCACTCCCAGTCACAAACTAACAGGATGACCCGGATTATTCCAGATCGCCCCTGCTTGACGCACTCAAGCCCCGCACCACTCTGCCCCGCTGATCGCTGCCGGGAGGACAGACTATGAAATTCGGAATCGGCCAGCCCGTTAAACGTGTAGAAGATTTGCGGCTATTGCGTGGCGAGGGGCGGTATGTCGACGACGTTTCGCTCCCCGATCAGGCCCATGCCGCGCTGCTGCGCTCTCCGGTCGCGCATGGACGCGTCCGCAACCTCTCGCTGGAGGCCGCGCGCAGCCTGCCCGGGGTGCTCTGCGCCTGGGGTTACGAGGACATCTCCGGGCATCTTGCCCCGCTGACCAGCGAGATCCCCGTACCCATTGAAATCGCTCCTGTTTCCGTTCCCAACCTGGCGGATGAAACGGTGCGTTTCGTGGGCCAGCCGGTGGCCTTCGTGGTGGCCGAAACCCGGGCTCTGGCGGAGAGCGCGGTGGAGGCGATCGAGGCCGATTTCGAGGAGCTGGAGGCGGTCACGGACCCGGTCGCGGCCCTTGCGCCCGGTGCGCCCCAGCTCCACCCCGAAGCGCCCGGAAACCTGGCCTATCAGTGGGAATGTGGCGACGCAGCGGCGGTCGAGGCGCTCTTCGCCGAGGCGACCCATGTGGTCCGCAGTCCTGTCCTGAATCAGCGCATCGTGGTGGCCTCTATTGAGCCACGCGCCATTAATGTTGCGTATGATCGGGACAGTCGGCGCTGGGAAGCCTGGACCTCGTCCCAGGGCGTTTTCGGCATGCGTGCCAAATTGGCCGCCTCGCTGGGGGTCGATGCGGACCGGATCCGGGTCCAGACGGCCGATGTCGGCGGCGCCTTTGGCATGAAATTAATGAATCATCCGGAGTACGCGCTCTGCGCCCTTGCGGCGGAGCGACTCGGCCGTCCGGTGAAGTGGATCGGCTCGCGCTCGGAGGCCTTCCTGTCCGACGCCCAGGGCCGCGACATGCGCGGAGAAGTTGAGGGCGCCTTCGACGCCGATGGGCGCTGCCTCGCCATGCGCATGCGTACCGTTTCGGGAATTGGCGCGCAGTATTCCAGTGCCTCCGTTGCGGTTCACACGCATTTCTCAGCCCCTTTACTTGGGGGAATGTATGCGGTGAAGGCGACTCACTCCTCCGTCCGCGGCGCCTTCGTCAACACGCCCGCCACCGATGCCTATCGCGGCGCCGGCCGGCCCGAGACGCTTTACGCCACCGAGCGGCTGATGGAAGCGGCGGCCCGCCAGCTCGGCATGGACCGCGCCGAAATCCGCCGCGTTAACCTTGTGCGCAGCGACCAGCTCCCCCACCCCACCCCCGGCGGGCTCAAATTCGACAGCGGCGACACGCTGCGCGTTCTCGACCGCGCCATCGCGGATAGCGACTATGCCGGCTTCGAGGCCCGCGCCGCGGAGGCCGCCCGGCGCGGGCGCCATCGCGGCCTCGGCCTCACCTACTACTTCGAGCGCACCGGCGGCG
The DNA here is from genome assembly GCA_039817245.1 of Pseudomonadota bacterium. Lineage (GTDB taxonomy): Bacteria > Pseudomonadota > Alphaproteobacteria > Rhodobacterales > Rhodobacteraceae > Thermohalobaculum. The sequence goes on from JBCBWF010000323.1 coordinate 2,650, forward strand.
GGCCGGTGGAGCACACCGAGATGGCGCTCGGCGAGGACGGCATACTGCGCATCCGCATCGGCACCCAGGCCTCCGGCCAGGGTCACGAGACCACCTGGGCCCAGATCGCCCATGAGAAGCTCGGCCTCGCGCTCGAGAACATCCGCGTCCTCTCGGGCGACAGCGACGGGCTGCCCGGCGGCGGCGGCACCGGCGGCTCGCGCTCCACCGTCAAGGCCGGCCAGGTGCTCACCCTCGGCGCCGCCCATCTCGTCGACCAGGCCCGCGCCAAGGCCGCCGAGCATCTCGAGGCCGCCGAGGGCGATGTGGAGTTCGACGCCGCCGAGGCGCGGTTCCGCATCGCCGGCACGGACCGCACTGTGGGCCTCGCCGAGATCGCCGCGGAGGCCGGCGGCATCACCGGGCGCGGCCATGTGAACGAGGCGATCACCACCTACCCCAATGGCTGCCATGTCTGCGAGGTGGAGATCGATGCGGAGACCGGCCAGCTCGAGATCCTCCGCTACACCGTGGTCGACGACTTCGGCACCCTCATCAATCCGATGCTGGTGGAGGGCCAGGTGCATGGCGGCGTCGTCCAGGGCATCGGCCAGGTGATCGGCGAGGCGGCGGTCTGGGACCGGGACACGGGCCAGCCCGTCACCGGCAGCTTCATGGACTATCAGCTGCCGCGCGCGGCGGATGTGCCCTCGATCGCGCTCTCCTTCGAGGAGCTCCCCGCCCCCTCCACTGAGCTCGGCGTGAAGGGCTGCGGCGAGGCAGGCTCGGTCGGCGGCATCCCGTCCACCGCGCTCGCGGTCCTCGACGCGCTCTGGCGCGCCGGCGTGCGCGAGCCGATCGAGACCCCGTATACCCCGCTCAAGCTCTGGCAGGCGCTGCAGCGCGCCGAATCGGTGCCCACCGCCGCCGAGTGATCCCGGGACAGCCGGCACAGCCGCTGCCCCATCCTGTGACAGTCCGCGCCGGTCCAATCACGCCGGCGCGGGGAAAAACTGTCCCGAATTTGTCCAAAAAGTCATTTGGACTGTGCTGAATCAAACCTCACTTCCCGTTCACCGGGTGCATGCCACTCTCGGTTCTATCGCAAGGGTTTGAGACGGGAACGAACAGGTGCTCTGCGGATCGGTACGGCGAAATCGGAACTGGCGGCGGCGCCCCGTCGCCACCGGCGCGCCGGGCCGGGCTCCGCGCAACATCGCCTTCGTCTGCGACGGCACGCTCTCCTCCTCCGCCCCAGGCGAGCGCACCAATGCGGGCCGGCTGGCCCGGCTGCTCCGCGAATTCGGCGCCAGCACCGGCCAGATCGCGCGCTACGACCGCGGCGTCCAGGGGCGGGGCTGGGAGCGCTGGCTGAACGCCGCCACCGGGCGCACCATCGGCCTCTCCATCCGCGCGGGCTACGGCTTCCTCGCCAGCCGTTACCGGCCCGGGGACCGCATCTTCCTCTTCGGCTACTCCCGCGGCGGCTATGCCGTGCGCTCGCTCGCCGGCATGATCGGCCGTGTCGGCCTGCTGCGCGCCGAGGCCGCCACCGAACGGCGCATCACCGAGGCCTACCGGCTCTACGAGAGCGACGCGGCGCCGGAGCGCCTTGCGCGCTTTCGCGAACTCTATTGCCACCCGCACACCCCCATCGAGATGCTCGGTGTCTGGGACACGGTGCGTGCCCTCGGCCTGCCCTTCCCCGGCTTCTCCTGGTTCTCGCCCATGGCGGTGGACTTCCACGACCATGCCCTCGGTCACCATATCCGCCACGGCTACCACGCGCTGGCAGCGGACGAGACGCGGCTCTCCTACGCGCCCATCAAGTGGGAGCGGAGCGAGGACTGGCAGGGCCGGCTCGAACAGACCTGGTTCCCCGGGGACCACGCCGATGTGGGCGGCGAAGTGCGCCACCGGCCCGAAGCCCGCGGCCTCTCCAACATCGCGCTAAACTGGATGCTGCGCCGCGCCGCCGCCCATGGCCTCGCGCTGCCGGAGGGCTGGGAGACCCGCTTTCCCGAGGACCCGGGCGCGCCCAGCAGCGCCGGCGCCGGCTGGCTCTCCCGCGGCTTCCTGATCCGCGCGCCGCGTCGCACCGGCGGCGGCGACGGGGAGAGCCTCCATGTCAGCGTGCAGGCGCGCATGCGCCTCTGCACGCGCGGCCGCTACACCCCCCGAGCCTGCGCCACGCGCGTGCCCATCGCCCGCCGCGCGCTGACCCGCCTCGCCGCGGCCCTGCCCCGTCGCCCGCTGGGCGCGGCCCCGCCCCCCAGCGCCGGCCACAGCCCCGCACAGCTGCCCTAGATCACGGTTCAACCCCGTCGGACCGGCAGAGCCTGCGGCCGCTCCCACCCACGTCATTGTGGACAGGAACCTTCGAACATAATGTGAACATCGCCGCGCTTGAGACGAGATCGCGAGCTGCCGTCGTGGCGAGCCCGGTCTTCACACACCACCCCGCGACGGTCGCAAAGGTGAGCCAAGCGATCGGAGGCCCCGCTAAGGGACCAGCAAGCCTGCCAAGGGCGGCTTCCGGCCTGCCGGCGGCGGGCCGGAAGCGCAAAACGCGTCGCCGCGCATCAGCGCGGCGATTCCGCTTACCTCGGCCCTGGGAGCGGCGCTGCCGCTCAGAGGAACTTGCCGTGGCAGTGCTTGTATTTCTTGCCCGAGCCGCAGGGGCACGGGGCGTTCCGCCCCACCTTGCCCCAGGTGGAGGGGTCGTTGGGATCCGCCTCGCGCGTCATGATCGCCACATCGCCGAGCTGGGCGCGTGAGGCCGCGCCCGCGTCGCGCGCCGCGCCCACGGGATCCGGGCCGTCGCTGAAGCCGAAGCTCTCCGCATCCGACGCGCCCATCCCCGCCAGGGCGTCGGCAGCACCCAGGGCCGATGCCGCAGCCGTCTGCTCGGACTGCGCGCGCATCCGCGCCTCCGCCTCGGCCATCATCCGTTCGCGCTCGGCCTGCTCCTCCGCCGTCAGCGGCCGGATCGCCGAGAGCTGCCGCGTCACGTCCCGCCTGAGCCACGCCAGTAGCGACTCGAAGAGCTGGAACGCCTCCGACTTGTACTCGTTCAGCGGATCGCGCTGGGCATAGCCGCGCAACCCGATCACCGAGCGCAGCTGGTCGAGCTGCACCAGATGCTCGCGCCAGTGATGGTCCAGGATCTGCAGCAGCACGCTCTTCTCCACC
>JBCBWF010000256.1:0-7401 GCA_039817245.1 Pseudomonadota bacterium
GAAAGCGAAGAGCCCCGCCGAGATCAGCCCGGGCTAAAGGAGCGGATTGGTCACCTCGCGCAGGTTCTGCCTAGTCGAGCAGCCCATATCGCGCGCCGCCTCCTCCAGGGCCGGGTCGAAGCTGTAGGCGCGGATCGCGATGATGAGCGTTGCGATGGGCGCGATCCAGACGAGATGCGCCACCACCGCCGTATGCCAGGACGGGATCACGCCCACGGCGTTGAACCACATCAAGAGCGCCAGCCCCAGCACGGTCTGGGGAAAGAAGATCGGCACCAGGATAAGCTTCTGATAAAGCTTGCGGAACCGCCAGTGATAGCGCGCGAAGGCCAGCGCGCCGAAGAAGCCCACCACCATCGAGATGACGGTCACGATCACCGCCACCTTTAGCGAGGTCGCCAGCAGATCCGCCACCGTCGGGCTCTCCAGCGCATCCGCATACCAGCCGGTGGCGTAGCGGCGCACGGGAAAGCTGAGATACCGCGCCTTGGACACGCTCGCGAAGCCGACCGACACGAGCGGCAGGTAGAGAAAGGCCAGCGCCAGCACGCCGTAGAGCAGCAGCGCGGCCCGGGCGAAGCGCGAGGGTGCCATCAGCGCCGCCGCCCGAAGATCGCGTCGAGATCGACGCGCGAGACCCCGAAGAGCGCAAGCGCCCCGATGATCACGATGAGCACCATCGCCAGCGCCGAGCCCAGGGGCCAGTTCTGCCCATAGGTGAAGGCGGTCTCCACATCGTCCCCGATCACGATCACCGCCTGACCGCCGAGGAGCTTCGATTCCGCGATTGCCCCCGCCGAGAGCACGAAGCAGAGGAGGCACCCCACCACGATCCCGGGCGCGGCCAGCGGCAGGTCGATCTCGCGCAGGATCGTCCAGCGCGAGGCGCCGAGATCGGCCGCCGCCTGGCGCGCATCCTCCGGCACCATCGCGATCCCCTGCGCGAGCGGGAACAGCATGAAGGGGAAATAGACATAGACGAGGCCGAACACGATCACCGGCACGTTGTAGAGGAGCCCGTCGAAGCCCTCGCCCGTCCAGGCCCGCCAGTGCCCCTCGATCAGCCCGCCCTTCATCAGCGTCAGCACCCAGCCGAAGAGGCGGATGTTCTCCGACACGAAAAGCGTCATCACCACACCGATGGTCAGCACCAGCGTGAACCGTCGGAACACCTTGGCCATCCCGAAGGCGAGCGGCCAGCAGATCAGGAACAGCACCACCGTCGCCGCCATCGCCATGCCGAGCGACCAGGCCAGCGATTTCCAGTATCCCTGCCGCACGAACTCCGCATAGGACGAGAAGTCCGGCATGTTGGCGAGCGAGAACACCTTCTGCGGCATCGTCGAGAAGGCCGCCACCACCGCGAGCGGCGCGAGAAAGCTCAACGCCAGCAGCACCGTGATGGGCAGCGCGCAGAGAAGCCCCAGCCTCCGGTCGATCCGCTCCATCCCAGCCCCCGTCAGTCGCCGCGGATCAGATGGCAGCGCGCGAGATCCCAGCCGATGCGCACCGGTGTTCCGGCCGCCGCCTGCAGCCGGTCCTCGCGCAGCACCTCGGCGGTGACCTTGCCGCCGCCGGCCAGATCGATCTCGTACTGGTTGCGCGAGCCGAGGCTGTATTCGGCATGGAGCGTGCCCTCCAGGCTCGCATCCGCCGTCTCGCCCTCGCCGAGAAACCGCACCGTCTCGGGCCGCACCACCAGCGTGCCCCGCTCGCCGGGGCCGAGGCCCAGCCCCGCGGCAGCCTCCGGCGCCAGCGCGATCGGCCCCGCGTCCAGCCCGCCCGGCCCAGCGGCCAGCTCGAAGAGGTTCACCTCCCCCATGAACTCGGCCACAAAGGGGCTCCGGGGCCGCGCATAGATCTCGTCCGGTGTCCCGATCTGCTCGAACCGGCCCTCGCGCATGATCGCGATCCGGTCCGACATCACCATCGCCTCCTCCAGGCTGTGCGTGATGTAGACGAAGGTCTTGCCGGTGCGCTCGTGCAGGTCCTTCAGCTCCTTCTCCAGCGTCTTGCGGAGGCGATAGTCCAGCGCCGAAAGAGGCTCGTCGAAGAACAGGATCTCCGGGTCGAAGGCCAGCGCGCGCGCCAGCGCCACCCGCTGCCGTTCGCCCCCCGAACAGGCCTGGATGCGCTTGGCGTAGTAGTCCGCCGGCAGGCGCAACAGCTCCAGCAGCGCCATCGCCCGCTCGCGCCGCACCGCAGGCTCGACGCCGCGGATCTTCAGCGGAAACTCGATGTTCTGCCCCACCGTGCGGTGCGGAAAGAGCGCGAGCGACTGGAACACCATGCAGGTCGGCCGCTTGTTCGCCGGCACCCGGTCGATGCGCTGCGTGCGCAGCCAGATCGTGCCGTCCGTCGGCTCCTCCATGCCCACGAGGAGCCGGATCAGCGTCGTCTTTCCCGAGCCGGACGGGCCCACGATGGTCAGAAACTCGCCCTCGCGCACCGAGAGGTCGATGCTGTGCAGCGCGGTGAAGCTGCCGAAGGTCTTCCGCAGCCCCGCAATCCGCAGGATCGGCTGCGCTCCCATCCCGGACGCGGCCGATCCCGCCAGTGTCCCGCCCGCCGGAGCGGGCGGGACCGGCGCCCCCTCAGCCACGCTTGGCCGCGTTGTAGATCTTGCTGAGCTCGTCATAGGAGGCGACGACGGCGTATTCCACCGAGCGCTCCATTTCCTCGGCGAGGCTGTCCCACTGGATCGCGTCCAGCTCCTCCTCGTCCCAGAGCCCGAACACCTTCGGATCGCCCATCTGGCTCACCGGGTTGTAGGTGCCTTCCGCAAAGCCCACCGCCTTGCAGATCTCCGGCTGCTGCACGAACTCCAGGAAATCCTCCGCCAGGCTCGACGGATCCGGATTGTTCACCGCCGAGGTGAGCTCGATCCAGACCACGCCGCCCTTGCCGCCGATCGGGCCCGATTTCGGCGTGATGCCGCGGATATTGCTCAGCCCGTCCAGCCGCGCCGGGCTCGCCGTATAGGTGCCGCCGGTGAAATAGGCGTCGATCTCGCCGTTGATGAGCGCGGTGTTCATCGCCACCAGATCGTCCGTCAGCAGCTTGGCGCCCCCGAAGATTGCCTCTGCCGTTGTCTTGAAGGTCTCCAGCCCCGCCCCCTCGATGGGCTCGAACGGGTTCTGGTCCCCGGTCAGGCACATATGCATCACGTTCCAGTTGTCGTAGGTCAGCACGCCGTAGCGGCCCTGCATCGCGGCATCGAGGAACAGCTTCCAGCCCTGGTCCTCCGCCATCTCGCGGCTGATCTTGTCGGTGTTCACCACGAAGCTGAAGGGGCCGTAGCGCTGCGGCATCCCGATCAGATCGCCGTTCTCCGCAAAGGCCAGCGGGTAGGCCGGCTTCGCGAACCCTTCGGCCATGGTGTCGAAATAGGGCATGAACCGCTCCTTGCTGAGCGGCTTGATCAGGCCCTCGGGATAGAGCTGCTCGCGCGCCCAGGGCTGGTTCACATTGATCAGGTCCCAGACATTCACCTCGCCGGCGCGCAGCTTGTTGATCATGTCCGGATCGGAGGTGCCGCTTTCCGCGCGCACCGTCGCGTCCGGATGCAAGTCCCGGAAAGGGGACAGCACGTCGTCGGTATTGTAGCCCTCCCAGCACAGGATGTTGAGCCGGTCCGCACGGGCGGCGCGGGCGCGCGCCGCGGGCGAGAGGGCGGCGAGCCCGGCGAGGGCCGTGGCTCCGCGGTTGAAGGCGCGACGGGACAGGGTCATGCGGTGATACTCCTCTGCTGTCGGGCCGCCATTGGCTTGCCGGCCTCCGGGACGGGCTGCATCGCGTCGGTTGCGCCCAAGATCCATCGCCTTTGATGCTTTCCGCATCGCAGCGAAGACGCAAGGGGGTTTATGTTGTGGATCCCACATTTTCTGTTTAACTTGCCTCATCCGAAGGCAGGGGCGGCGGGCATGGCGGGGCTCTTCAGCGACGATCTGGTGGAAGCGCTGCGCCGCGCGGCAGCCTCGCTCCTCGACCGGTGGGGTCTGCCTGCGGAGACCGAGGTGCGCCTGCTCACCATCTCCGAGAACGCAACCTTTCGCGCAGACCCGCCCGGCGAGGCCGATCCGGTCATCCTCCGCGTCCACCGCCCCGGCTATCACACCCGCGCCGAGATCGAGGCGGAGCTCGCCTGGATCGCGGATCTGCGTGCCCGGGCCGTCGTCGATATCCCGCGCCCGCTCGACACCGTCGATGGCGGCCATCTCGCCGGCTTCGAGCTCGGGGGCGAGACGCGCTACGTGGTCGCGTTCGAGTTCATGCAGGGCGACGAGCCCTCGATGGAGGACGACCTCACCGGCGGCTTCCGCGAGCTCGGCGCGATCAGCGCGCGCCTCCATGCCCATGCCCGCACCTGGCAGCGCCCCGCCGGCTTCGTGCGCAAGACCTGGGACTTTTCCACCACCCTCGGCGACAGCCCGCACTGGGGCGCCTGGCGCGCCGGTATGGGGCTCACCCCCGACGGCACGACCATCCTCGCCCGCGCGGTCAACGAACTCGAGCGTCGCCTCGCCGCCTACGGCACCGCCGCCGACCGCTTTGGCCTCATCCACGCCGATCTTCGCCTCGCAAACCTTCTGATCGACGACACGGGGCGCATCGGCGTCATCGATTTCGACGACTGCGGCTTCGGCTGGTTCATGTACGACTTCGCCGCCGCGGTGAGTTTCTTCGAGCACGAGCCCGCCATTCCCGCGCTGCAGGCGGCCTGGGTGGAGGGCTACCGCTCCGTCGCCCCCCTCGCGCCCGAGGACGAGGCGATGCTGCCGAGCTTCGTGATGCTCCGCCGCATCCTGCTCACCGCCTGGCTCGCGAGCCATGCCGAGACGCCGACGGCCCAGGAGCTCGGCACCGGCTATACCGACGGCTCGGTCGCGCTGGCCGAGCAGTTCCTGGCCGAACAGTCCCTGTCCGAGCGGTCCTGAACGGCACCGCCTGAGCGCGCAGCCCCCAACGGAGCCCGAGATGACCGGTCCCGCCTCCCCCGAGAAAGCGCTGCCCAAGGTACCCCCCAACGCGCCCTCCGCCCCGCGCCAGGCCCCGCGCGCCCCGAGGGCCCGCCAGATCCTCGACATGAACGCCTTCCAGGGCGGTGCGGCGGACGGCGAGGGCCTTCTCGCCCGGCGCCAGCGCAATTTCGGCGCCTCCTCCGTTCTCTTCTATCGCGACCCCATCGAGATGGTCCGCGGCGCCGGCTGCTGGATGGAGGCGGTGGACGGCACCCGCTATCTCGACTTCTACAACAACGTCCCCTCTGTCGGGCACTGCCATCCGCGCGTGGTGGAGGCGATCCGCCGACAGGTCGGCGAGCTCAACATCAACTCGCGCTACCTCCACGCGCTGACCGAGACCTATCTCGAGCGGCTGAAGGCGACGCTGCCGGAGAGCCTCTCCAACATCGCCCTCGCCTGCACCGGCAGCGAGGCGAACGATCTCGCCCTGCGCGTTGCCATGGGCGCCACCGGCGGCACGGGCTTCGTCGTCACCGAGACCGCCTATCACGGCAACACCTCCGCGGTGATCGCGGTCTCGCCCGCCTCGCTGAAGCGTGGCAAGCCGCCGGCGCATGTGCGCGCCGTGCCTCCGCCGGGCGAGAGCGCCTATGGTGCGGACATCGCCGGCGGGTTCGCCATGGCCGTGCGCCGCGCCATCGGCACGCTGAAGCGCCGCGGCCACGCCTTCGCGGGCCTCATCTGCGACTCGATCTTCTCCAGCGATGGCGTCTTCGCGGACCCGCCCGGCTTTCTCGCCGAGGCCGTCGCGGTCGCGCACGAGGCCGGCGGGCTCTTCATCGCCGACGAGGTCCAGCCCGGTTTCGGGCGCACCGGCAGCCAGCTCTGGGGCTTCGCGCGCCACGGCGTCGCGCCGGACATCGTCACCATGGGCAAGCCCATGGGCAACGGCTACCCGATGGCCGGCATGGCCACGCGGCCGGAGCATCTTGCCCGCTTCTGCCGCGATGTCGGTTACTTCAACACCTTCGGCGGCACCCCGGTCGCCGCTGCCGCGGGCCTCGCGGTGCTCGACGTGATCGAGGAAGACGGGCTCTGCGACAACGCGGTGCGCATCGGGACCTATCTCAAATCCCGCCTCGAAGTACTGGCCGGTGCCGATCCGCGGATCGCGGCTGTGCGCGGCGCAGGTCTCTTCATCGGTCTCGATCTCTCGGCCAGCGGCGATCCGGCGCGGCCCGATCCCGTGCTCGCCTCGGCCCTCATCAACGGGCTGCGCGACCGCCGGGTGCTGATCGGGGCCGCCGGCAAGTTCGGCCATACGCTCAAGATCCGCCCGCCCCTCTGCCTCACCCGCAAGGAGGCGGACTTCTTCGTGGACGCCCTGTCCGAGACGCTCGGGAGCCTGCCCGCCGGCTGATCGGCCGCGCGCGCCTTCAGGCCGTCGCGTCCCGGGCCAGGGTCACGCCCACCTCGGCCGCCTCCAGCGCCTTGGCCAGCGGGGCCGGCGGGGCGGCATCGCTCACCAGACGGTCCACCGCGCCCCAGCCCGCCCAGCAGGCCGGAAAGCGTCGGCCGAATTTCGAGGCATCGGCCACCACCATGCTCTGCGTCGCGCGCGCGGCCATCGCTGCGTACACATCACCGGCCTCCAGAAGCGCGTCGCTCGGCCCGTCCTCGGTCAGCCCGCTGGCCCCGAGCACGGCCCAGTCCACGCGCACCCCGTCGAGGAAGCGGAGCGTCGCCGAGCCATGCATCGCCCCCTCGCCGGGATGGTAGACGCCCGGCAGCACGATCACGGTGATGGTGGGGTTGAGCGACAGCACCGTCGCCACGCCGAAGGCATGGGTCAGCACCGTGACATCGTTCATCTCGACTGCGATGCGCCGCGCCACATGCACCGTCGTCGCCCCCGATCCGATGAGGAGATGCGTGGCCCCGGCGAGATGGGGCAGGGCGGCCTCCGCGATCGCCTTGCGCTCGGCGACGCGCAGGGCATGGCGCTCGTTCACGCTCGGCTCGAGCGAGAGCCGCCGCACAGCACCCCCATAGGTGCGGTCGATCAGCCGCTGACCCGTCAGCTCGTCCAGATCCCGCCGGATCGTCTCGGCGGACACATCGAGCCGGCCCGCCAGCTCGGTCACCCGGAGCGAGGGGCGTTGCTCCAGCTCCGCCAGGATCCGGCGATGGCGTTCGATCTTGTTGCGGGGCATGCGCTCCTCCTCGCCCTAGCATGCCCCTCACCGCAGGCCAGGGCTAGGCCGGGCGAGGGCAGAGCGGCTGCCGGGTGCCCCGGCCTAGCCCTGGCCTGCGGTGAGGGTCATGCTAGGGCGAGGAGGAGCCCATGCCCCGCAACAAGATCGAACGCCATCGCCGGATCCTGGCGGAGCTGGAGCAACGCCCCTCGCTCCGGGTGACCGAGCTGGCGGGCCGGCTC
>JBCBWF010000454.1:0-4080 GCA_039817245.1 Pseudomonadota bacterium
CGGGATCGCCTGGCTGAACAGCAGCACCGGCATGGCGAAGCGCGCCGCCCGGGGCGCGGCGGTCAGCCAGAGCGCCGTGACAGCCCCCAGCGCCACGCCGAGTGACAGCCCCGCGAGCACCGTCCCGACCGTGACGAGCGCGTTCTCCGCCAGCACCCAGGGCGAGGAGAGGAAGACCAGCGCCACCCGATCCGGCCCCGGCAGCAGGAAGGGGCTGATGCCCGACAGCGCCACGCCCAGGTACCAAAGCCCGATCAGCACCGCCGCGATGATCGCCCCGCGCGCGACGCTCATGCGGGGATCCCGGCGGCGAGTGGGGCCGACAGCGGCGCCGCGCGCAACCGCGCCAGCAGATCGGCCTGCATCGCCAGTGTCTCCGCCGCGCCGGGATCGCGGATCGGGGCGGCGGTCGGCGGCGCGACCGCCGTGATGCCATCCCCCGCCATCAGCCAGATGGCCGAGCCGAGGCGCGCGGCCTCTGCGGGATCATGGGTCACGATCAGCACCGTGCGCCCGGCGAGGAGGCGGAAGGCGAGTTCCTGCATCTCCGCGCGCGTGCGCGCATCGAGCGCCGAGAAGGGCTCGTCGAGAAGCGCGACGGGCCGGTCCTCCATCAGCGTGCGCGCGAGCGCCACGCGCTGGCGCTGCCCGCCCGAGAGCCGCGCGGGCGTGGCCCCGATGCGCGCAGCCAGGCCCACTTCGCCGATCAGCCGCTCCGCCCCCGCGCGGTCCGGCCGCGCGCCGCGCAGCCGCGCGCCGAGGGTCACATTGCCCAGCACGTCGAGCCAGGGCACGAGGAGGTCGGACTGCGCCATATAGGAGATGCGCCCCTCCAGCGGCGCGCCGTCCTCCGCCGCGATGGTGCCTTCGAAGCGGCCGCCCGCCGGCAGGCCCGCGATCAGCCGCAGGAGCGTCGACTTGCCGACGCCCGAGGGGCCGAGCAGGCAGGTCCACCGCCCCGGCTCCAGCGCGAAGGAGATCCCCGGAAAGTCGAAGCCACCGCCGAAGCGGAGGCTCCCGTCCACGCGGACGCCCGGCGCGGTTGGCGCGCTGAGTGAGCTGGGCACACCCGGCGCGCTCTGCTGCGCCTCACTCGGCGAAGACATCGATGCGCAGCGTGCCCGGCGCGTTGGCCGCCTCGATCATCCCCTTCTCCAGCAGGAACTGGTCGAAGCGCGCATAGCGCCCGCCGTCCCAGGCCGCGGGGCGAAGCGCGAAGCGGGGCAGCGTGTCCACCCAGGCGCGCTTGTTGAGCTCGTCGTCGAGCTCGGCCGCGGTGGACTTGAAGATCTCCCAGCTCTCCTGCGGGTGGTTGATGATGTACTGCGTCGCGAGCTCCACGGCCGCGAGGAACCGCCGCACCTCCGAGCGCTTCACCGTCTCCGGGTTGGCCACGTAGATCAGCTCGTCATGCGCGGGCAGCCCCTCCTCCTCGATGTAGAAGCAGCGCCCCTCCACGCCTTCGATCTCGAGCTGGTTGAGCTCGAAATTGCGGTAGGCCCCGATCACCGCATCGACCTGGCGCGACATGAGCGCGGGCGAGAGGGCGAAGTTGACGTTCACCATCTCCACCTCGTCGAGCGCGACGCCGTGGTTCTCGAGCACTGTGCCGAGCACCGCCTCCTCGACCCCCGCGACGGAGAAGCCGACCTTGCGGCCCTTCAGATCCGCCGGCGTCTTGATCGGCCCGTCCGCCAGCACCAGGAGGCAGTTGAGCGGGGTGGCCACCAGCGTGCCGACCCAGGCCACCGGCAGCCCCTGGGCCACCTGCAGATGGAGCTGGGCCTGGTAGCTCACCGCCAGATCCGCGCGCCCCGCGGCCACCATCTTCGGCGGCTCGGTCGGGTCGGAGGGCGGGATGATCTCCACCGCCAGCCCCTGATCGGCGAAGAAGCCCTTCTCCTCGGCCAGGATGATCGGCCCGTGATCGGGGTTCACGAACCAGTCGAGCACCAGCCGCAGCGGATCCGCCGCATGGGCCGCGCGCGGGCCGGCAAGCCCGGCGATGAGGGCGAGCGCCAGGGCCGCCATCTGCAATCGACGCATTCTTCAGTGTCCTCCGCTGATCTCCGCGCGCGCCGGGCCGTGCCGCCCGCGCGCCGCGCCCTCCGGCTATCGCCGGGCCGGGCGCCCAGCAAGTCACGCGGCGCAAAGGCGGCTTTGCGCCCGGGGCTGTGACGCAGCTCACTTTCGGCGGGGCCCCGCACGCGGTAAGATGGCCCATTGCCACGGAGAGCCGCCATGCACTGCCTCAGCCGCCTTGTCCTCGCCGCCGCGAGCCTCGCGCTCGCCGCCTGCGCGGGTCCGGCCGTCTATGCACCGGCGGAGGGGCCGGGCGGGATCGGCTTTCGCGAGGAGATGCTCGAGGACAACCGCTACCGTGTGAGCTTCGCCGGCAAGATCGACACGCCGCTCTCGGTGGTGGAGGACTACATCCTCTACCGCGCCGCCGAGATCACGCTGGCCACCGGCAACGACTGGTTCCGCGTGGACACGCGCACGGCAGAGCCCGAGAACAAGATCGTGGGCAGCACCGTCTATCTCGGCGCGCCCACCGTCATCACCCGCAGCGCCTACAAGCACCGCAAGGACGCCGGGGCGCGCCATTCGGCCAAGCGCCGCGGCGGCGGGCGGGGCGGCGAGCGCCGCGCGCATAACCGGCGCAAATACGGCGGCGCGGTCCATGGCGGCGGGCGCAAGCGCGGCCATGGCCGCAAGCGCGCCTACCGCAAGCGCCATTACGGCTACAAGGGCGGCTACGGCTACAAGCGCGGCTATTCCTACGGCTCGAGCGTGAGCTTCGCCTTCGGGGTGCCGCTCTACTGCTGCACCTACGGCTTCGGTTACGGCTATGGGTATGGCTACGGCTATCCCGCCTATGGCTATGCGCGCCCGGTAACGCGCTACGACGCCTCCGTGGAGATCCGCGTCTTCCCCGGCGAGAAGCCGGCCGAGGACCCCGCGGCCTACACCGCCCGCGCCGTGATCGATGCCATCGGCCCGCGCATCAATCGTCCCGATCCCTGAGGGCGTGCCGCGGCGCTACGCCTTCGCGGCGCGCAGGGGCGGCCGATACGCGGCCACACCGTTAACTAAATTGTGTACAAGAACGGGTCAGCCGCAGTAGTGGCGGGGCTCTTTTCGCGCTGCATCGAGGTATCGGCCTAGAAGTTCGCGGAGGCCGGTGCGCGCCGTGCTAGCGCAGCTTCCTTCCGGCCAGCGGGGGGAGATGCCACGATTCGGAACAGATCGTACCAAAATCGCTACCGATGGTGCCAAGATTGCCCGGAAACGGGACAGTTTCCCCTGGGTCCTCCCTGAAAAAGTGGCGATCTGTCCCAGATCGAAACGGCTGTTCGCGCAATTCACAATCTGGCCCGAATTTCGCACCAAATTTGCCTCCAAGCCAAGGCATTCGTTAATCGACAGCAATCAGGCGGATGGCCCACGTAAAGAGTGTTTGGTGTGAAGATGTCCTATGCTTGTTTACAATCCCGCACGCAGTCTGAGCGACAGCTTACCATCCCAGGTTTTGTCGCACTGTCATCGTTCACTGCTGCGAGTGCGAGTTTGCAGCACGGCACAACGATGATCCCTTGGTCCTCCGAAACCCTGATTGCTGTCATCGTCGGTCTCATCGCAGGCATGCTCGGCGTTTACATGACCGGTGTCACCCGCACCGGTCCGGTAGAGCGCGCCTGCGTCCGGACCGGCCGTACTGGCGCGGCCCGCCCGAACCGGATCCTCGCCAAGGCTCAGCCATCGCCCCGGCCCCGTCCCGCTGCCGCGCCCCTCGCGCCAGCGGTCTTGCCCGATCGGCGCCCCGGCGACGGCTGAGCCACCCGGCCGCCGACGCCGCGGCGGCAGGACCGAGCATGGGCGGGCCCCGCACTCCCTCACGCCGGGCCCGCCCATAACCATTCAGCCCTCCAGGATCAGGCCTTGCGGATGCCGCTTTCCCGCATCCCGCTCGCCGACACCCCGGCAGAGCGCGCCGGGGCGACCCATACCGGGCGCGACTACCGGGCGCGACACCCGCGCCTTCCCGGCCTGGAAGACCGGCGATGCCTGCCGCTTCCC
>JBCBWF010000267.1:0-7121 GCA_039817245.1 Pseudomonadota bacterium
CCCGCTGGTGGACTGCGCGCCCATTGTCATCGCCCGCGAGATCGGATTCGCCGGCGAGGAGGGGCTGGAGATCGTGCCGAGCCGCGAACCCTCCTGGTCGGCGCTGCGCGACAAGCTCGCTTTGGGGCGCCTGCATGCCGCGCACATGCTCTCGCCCGTGCCCGTGGCGATGAGCATGGGGCTCGGCGGGCTGCCCATGCCGATCGATGCGCTGATGGTCCTGTCCGTCAACGGCAATGTCGTCGGCATCTCCCGCGAGCTCGCCGAACGCATGCGCGATCAGGGGGTTAGCAATGACATCATGGCCGCCTCCGCGATCGGGCGCTGCCTGATCGCCGCCGCCCCGCGCCCCCTCAAGGTGGGCGTGCCCTTCCCCTTCTCGATGCATGCGGAGCTTCTCTACTACTGGCTCGGCGCCCTCGGCCTGCAGGCCCCGCAGCAGCTCACTGTGCGCACCGTCCCGCCGCCGCTGATGGCCGATGCCATGGCCGCCGGCGAGATCGATGCCTTCTGCGTCGGCGAGCCCTGGGGCTCCGTCGCGGTAGAGCGCGGCGTCGCCGAGATCGTCCTGCCGGGCTGTGCGATCTGGCGGTTCGCGCCCGAGAAAGTGCTCGCCATCCGCCGCGCCTTCGCCGAGGAAGCCCCCGAGGTGACCGGCCGGCTGATGCGCGCCATCTGGCGGGCCGGGCGCTGGCTCGCCGATCCCTCGCACCACATGACCGCCTCCGAAATCCTCGCCCGCGCGGCCTATCTCGACGTGTCTGCCGAGGTGATCGAGCGGACCCTGCAGGGCCGCCTCGTGGTCTCCCCGGCCGGAGAAGTCCGTACCGCGCCGAGGTTTATCGAGTTCGCGGGCAGTGCTGCGCAGTTCCCGTGGCGGAGCCAGGCGGTGTGGATGGCGGTGGCGCTCGCGAACCGTCTCGGTCTCGATGCCGGCGAGGCGGCGCGCGCCGCCCGCGGCGCCTTCCGCGCCGATCTCTACCGCAGCGTCCTAGGCCCCGTCGGCGCCGACCTGCCCGGTGCCTCCGAGAAGCTGGAGGGCGCGCTCGAGGTGGAGACCCCCGTCGCCTCCTCCGCCGGCCGGCTCTATCTCGGCCCAGACCGCTTTTTCGATGGGCAGATCTTCGACCCCGCGCTGTTCAAATGATGGTCATTCTGCATAAGCCATAGGCAAACCGGAGAAAATGCTGCGTGGGGACCAATTTCCCCCTTGCTGCTGCAGCGCATCATGGTACTGTCACATCGTCGGCGAGCAACGGTGTTCGCCGCCGGTATCATCCCAACGCTCTGGGTTTCGGGCAAAGCCGCTCGTCTTGTCGCGCTTTCGGCGCGGCAGACGTGCGGCTTTTCGTGTTTTTGCGCTCCGCCAGGCAAGAGGCCGCGGGGCCGATGCAGGAGAAAAACCATGCGCCTCAGCGCCTTCGCCTCGCACCTCGCCGCTGCCACGGCCCTTGCGGCCGTCCTCGCCGCCCAGTCCGCCAATGCCCAGCTCCTCGATGTCGAGAAGGACGAGCTGACCTTCGGTTTCATCAAGCTCACCGATATGGCGCCCCTCGCGGTGGCCTATGAGCGCGGCTATTTCGAGGACGAGGGCCTCTTCGTGCGCCTCGAGGCGCAGGCGAACTGGAAGGTGCTGCTCGACGGCGTGATCGACGGCCAGCTCGACGGCGCGCATATGCTCGCCGGCCAACCCCTTGCCGCGACGATCGGATTCGGCACCGAGGCGCATATCATCACGCCCTTCTCGATGGACCTGAACGGCAACGGCATCACGGTCTCCAACGAGATCTGGGCGCAGATGAAGGAGCACATCCCCCACGACGCCGACGGCAAGCCGATCCACCCGATCTCCGCCTCGGCCCTGAAGCCGGTGGTCGAGAAGTACCGCTCGGAGGGCAAGCCCTTCAACATGGGCATGGTCTTCCCGGTCTCGACCCACAACTACGAGCTGCGCTACTGGCTGGCGGCCGGCGGGCTTGAGCCGGGCTATTACAGCCCCGAGAACATCACCGGCCAGATCGGCGCGGATGTGCTCCTCTCCGTGACGCCCCCGCCGCAGATGCCGGCCACGATGGAGGCGGGCACGATCTACGGCTACTGCGTCGGCGAGCCCTGGAACCAGCAGGCCGTGTTCAAGGGCATCGGCGTGCCGGTGATCACCGACTACCAGATCTGGAAGAACAACCCGGAGAAGGTGTTCGGCATCACCGCCGAGTTCGCCGAGGAATACCCCAACACCGCGCTCGCGATTACCAAGGCGCTGATCCGCGCCGCGATCTGGCTCGACGAGAACGACAACGCCAACCGCCCCGAGGCGGTCGAGATCCTCTCGCGCTCCGAATATGTGGGCGCGGACTACGAGGTGATCGCGAATTCAATGACCGGCACCTTCGAGTTCGAGAAGGGCGACAAGCGCGAGATCCCGGATTTCAACGTCTTCTTCCGCTACTACGCGACCTACCCGTACTACTCGGATGCGGTCTGGTATCTCAGCCAGATGCGCCGCTGGGGCCAGATCGCCGAGCCGAAGCCGGACAGCTGGTATGACGAGGTGGCGCGCAAGGTCTACCGGCCGGACATCTATCTCGAGGCCGCGCGCCTCCTGGTCGATGAGGGGCTCGCCAACGAGGCGGATTTCCCCTGGGATACAGACGGTTACCGCGAGCCCCAGTCGGAATTCATCGACGCCATCACCTTCGATGGCCGCGCGCCCAACGCCTATCTCGAGCAGTTCCCGATCGGGCTGAAGGGGGAGCAGCGCGTCGTCGGCAACGAGATCGACGGCTGAGCTGAGGAGGCCGGCGGCCCTTCTCGGGTCGCCGGCGCCGCATCCTTTTCCCGCAATCCAGCGCGCCCAGCCCGTTAGGCCAGCCCGAGAGGCCAGAATGACCGTTGCGACCGACACCAATATCCCCGAGCCGTCCAAGGCGGCCGCGCGCGAGGCGCGGCGGGCCCGGCTGTTCACGCGGATCAACAAGGCGGATACCTGGTTCCGGGTGATCGGCCTCAGTTTTCTCACCCCGCTCCTGCGCGCCGCGGCCGGGGACAATCCGCGCGCGCAGATGGGCGAGATCTGGCGGCTCCTCGGCGTGCCGGTGCTCGCGATCCTGGCGTTCCTAGCGCTCTGGGCCCAGCTCGCGCCCCAGGTGCAGACATCGCTCGGCGCGATCCCAGGGCCCGCGCAGGTCTGGGAGCAGGTGGGCAACCTCCATGCCGACCATGTGCGCGAGCGCGAGAAGGAGGTGGCCTTCCACGAGCGACAGGTGGCGCGCAACGCCAAGCTCGAGGCCGCGGGCAAGGCCGACCGCATCAAATGGCGCGAATACACGGGCCAGCCGACCTATTACGACCAGATCTGGACCTCGATCAAAACGGTCTTCTTCGGCTTCCTGCTGGCCACGCTGGTGGCGGTGCCCATCGGCATTCTCTGCGGGCTCTCGGCCACGGCCAATGCGGCCTTCAACCCGTTGATCCAAGTATTCAAACCGGTCTCGCCGCTGGCCTGGCTGCCGCTGGTGACCATGGTCGTCTCGGCGCTCTACACCACCAATGACGGGATGTTCTCCAAGTCCTTCCTGAACTCCGCCATCACCGTGACGCTCTGCTCGCTCTGGCCCACGTTGATCAACACCGCCCATGGTGTGAGCTCGATCGACAAGGACCTCGTCAATGTCAGCCGCGTGCTGAAGATGAGCACCTGGTCGAAGATCACGAAGCTGGTGCTGCCCTCGGCGCTGCCGCTGATCTTCACGGGGCTGCGGCTCTCGCTCGGCGTCGGCTGGATGGTGCTGATCGCGGCGGAGATGCTCGCGCAGAACCCGGGCCTCGGGAAGTTTGTGTGGGACGAGTTCCAGAACGGCTCCTCCCAGAGCCTCGCCAAGATCATGGTCGCGGTCTTCACCATCGGGCTCATCGGCTTCGTGCTCGACCGGATGATGTACGCCGTGCAGTCCGCCTTCACGCACGCATCGAACCGGTGAGCGCCATGAGCATCCTATCTCTCAAAGGTGTGTCGAAGGGCTTCGGCGACGGGACCGCGCGGACAGAGGTGCTGAAGGGCATCGATCTGGAGGTGCGCGACGGGGAGTTCCTCGCGATCCTCGGCTTTTCCGGCACGGGCAAGACGACACTCATCAACCTGCTGGCGGGGCTGGAGAAACCGGACCAGGGCGCGGCGCATTTCCGCGGCGCGCCCATCGCGGGGCCGGGGCCGGAGCGGGGCGTGGTGTTCCAGTCCTACTCGCTGATGCCCTGGCTCACGGTCACCGGGAATGTGGCGCTCGCGGCCGATGCGGTGCATGGCGGCAAGCCCAGGGCTGAGCGCGCGGCGCTGGTGCAGCGCTATGTGGACATGGTCGGCCTCTCCCATGCGGTGGACCGGCGGCCTGCGGAGCTCTCGGGCGGCATGCGCCAGCGCGTGGCGGTGGCCCGCGCGCTCGCCATGCAGCCCGAGGTGCTGCTGCTGGACGAGCCGCTCTCGGCGCTGGATGCGCTCACGCGGGCGAACCTGCAGGACGAGATCGAGCGGATCTGGGAGGCGGATCGCAAGACCGTGGTCCTCATCACCAACGATGTGGACGAGGCGATCCTGCTCGCGGACCGGATCGTGGCGCTCAACCCGGACGGCACGCTCGGCGAGGAGTTCGCGGTCAGTCTCGCCCGCCCGCGGGACCGCACGGCCATGAACCACAACCCGGCCTTCAAGCTGCTGCGCGGGCGGGTGACGCAGTACCTGATGGATGTGGGCATGGCCGCGAAGGTGGAGGAGACGCGGGTGCTGCCCGCCGTCACGCCCCTCCACAGCCTGCCGAAGGCCTATGCCGAGGCGGCGGTGGCGCGGTCGGACGAGCGCTATCTGCAATACTCGCAGCTCTCCAAGGTCTACCCGACGCCCAAGGGCCCGCTCACGGTGGTGGAGGACTTCGAGCTCAGCCTCAACAAGGGCGCGTTCATCTCGCTGATCGGCCATTCGGGTTGCGGCAAATCCACCGTGCTCACCATGACCGCGGGGCTGAACGCGATCTCCAAGGGCGCGATCGTGCTCGACGGCAAGCATGTGACCGAGGCGGACCCCGAGCGCGCGGTGGTCTTCCAGGCGCCCTCGCTCTTTCCCTGGCTCACGGCGCGGGAGAACGTGGCCGTGGGTGTGGACCGGGTCTATCCGAAGGCCAGCCGGGCGGAGCGGACCGATGTGGTCGAGTACTATCTCGAGCGCGTCGGCCTCGCAGAGGCGATGGACAAGCCCGCCGCCGATCTCTCCAACGGCATGAAGCAGCGCGTCGGCATCGCCCGCGCCTTCGCGCTCAGCCCCAAGTTGCTGCTCCTCGACGAGCCCTTCGGGATGCTCGACAGCCTCACGCGCTGGGAGCTGCAGGAGGTGCTGATGGAAGTGTGGTCGCGCACCAAGGTCACCGCGGTTTGCGTCACCCATGATGTGGACGAGGCGATCCTGCTCGCCGACCGGGTCGTGATGATGACCAACGGGCCGCGCGCGCGCATCGGCAAGATCATGGACGTGGATCTGCCCCGCCCGCGCACCCGCAAGGCGCTGCTCGAGCACCCCGACTACTACGGCTATCGCGAGGAACTGCTCGCCTTCCTCGAGGAATACGAACACGGCGCCCATTCGAAGGCCGCCTGAAAGGAAACGTCATGACACTGACCGACCATCAGATCGGCCTGATCGAGCGGAGCTTTTCGCAGATGATCCCGATCTCGGGCCTGGCGGCGGAGCTCTTCTACGCGCGGCTCTTCTCCATCGCGCCGGAGGTGCAGCCGCTCTTCAAGTCCGACCTCAAGGTGCAGGGTGCAAAGCTGATGCAGAGCCTGGGCCTGGTGGTCTCCGGCCTGCGCGACTGGGAGGCGATGAAGCCCGTGGCGGCCGATCTGGCCGCGCGCCACGTGGTCTATGGCGTCACGCCCGCGCAGTACGAGCCGGTGGGCGACGCGCTGATCTGGACCCTGGCGCGCAGCCTCGGCGAGGCCTTCGATCCGGAGACCGAGGCGGCCTGGCGCGCGGCCTATGGCGTGATCTCGGACTTCATGGTCGACAGCGCCTATGCGCGCCCCATGGCGGCTTCTGACGTGGCCGCGTCCGACATGGCGGCGGAGTGAGCGCGATGGCGGAGAAACTCGTCGTCATCGGCGCCGGCATGGCCTCGGGCCGGGTGCTCGAGACGCTCTTCGAGGACGCGCCCGGGCGCTACGACGTCACGCTCTTCGGCGCGGAGCCGAGGGGGAACTACAACCGGATTATGCTCTCGCCCGTGCTCTCCGGCGAGAAGCGGTTCGAGGAGATCGTGACGCATGACGCGGACTGGTATGCGCGCCACGGCGTGGCCTGCCGGTTCGGCGAGGCGGTGACGGGGATCGACCGGGCGCGCCGCGTGGTCCGTTCGGCCGGCGGGGAGACACCCTATGACAAGCTGCTGATCGCCACCGGCTCGCAGCCCTTCATCATCCCGGTGCCGGGGCACGATCTGCCGGGCGTGCTGAGCTATCGCGATCTCGACGATGTGAACGCCATGCTGGAGGCCGCGGCCCGGCCCGGCGCGCGCGCCGTGGTGATCGGCGGCGGTCTGCTCGGCCTTGAGGCGGCGGCCGGGCTCAAAATGCAGGGGATGGACGTGACGGTCCTGCACCTCATGCCGCATCTCATGGAGCGCCAGCTCGACCCAGCGGCCGGCTACCTCCTGCAGAACGAACTGGAGGGCCGCGGCATCCGCGTCCGTTGCCGCGCCAACACCCAGGCGATCCTCGGCGAGGAGCGGGTGACGGGCGTGCGGCTCGATGACGGGACGGAGTATCCCGCGGACATCGTCGTCATGGCCGTCGGCATCCGCCCGGAGACCCGGATCGCCAAGGAAGCCGGCCTCGCCTGCGGGCGCGGCCTGCATGTGGACGACCAGATGATCACCTCCGACGCGGCGATCCTGGCGGTCGGCGAATGCGTGGAGCACCGCGCGCAGTGCTACGGGCTGGTGGCCCCGCTCTACGAGATGGCGAAGGTGGCCGGGCGCATCCTGGCCGGCGAGGACGCGGCCTATGAGGGCTCGGTCACCTCCACCAAGCTCAAGGTCACCGGGGTCGATCTCTTCTCCGCCGGTGACTTTGCGGAAGGG
>JBCBWF010000581.1:0-2483 GCA_039817245.1 Pseudomonadota bacterium
AAAGCGCGAGCGGCCGTCCGGCGACATGGCGGCCACGAGCTCGCCCGGCTTGAAGCGGGCCTGGTCGACAAGCGCGGTCTGCAGGCTGGAGAGGACCGCGGTGAGGGCGCGGGTGGCGGGGCTGTCGTCGCCCTTGGCGAGATCCTCCGGGCCCTCCGGGAAGGGGTCGATCATGATGACGGCGCGGTCGGCTCGATGGGGTTCGCGCGGGTTGTCCACGAGTTTCCAGTCGTCGTCCTCGACCGTCTCGCCGCGCAGGGTGTAGCGGGCGAGTTCGAAGGGTTCGTTGTTGCAGACGCCGCCATCGACGGCGAGGAAGTGGAACGCGCCCTTTACGCTGTTGAAGTCGATCTCGGCGCGGATCTTCGAGTTGGCGCGGTCCTGCGGGTCGATCTCGAGCGGCCAGGCGCCGCCGGTCACCTGCTGCGGGTCGTCTTCGGCGGGCTGGTGGCCGAGCGCGCCCGGCGTGCTGGTGATGGTGCGCGCGGAGAGGCCGAGGGGGAAGGCGCCGGTGACGAGGCCCATCTCCACGAGGGCGTGGCGGTTCTCCTCGTCCTCCGTCAGATGTTCCGCATGCTTGTCCGCGTAGAAGGGGAAGGGGCCCGGCTCGGGGGAGAATCTGAGCGCGATGCCGCTGTCGTGCCAGCGGGTGAGCCAGGGCGACGGGATCGGCGTGGTGCCGATGCCGGTCGCGCGGAAATGCGCGACATAGGCGTGGTTGGCCATGCGGTGGCCCTGCTTGTCGTCGCCGGGCCCGAAGGGCACCTCGTAGGGCACGCCGGTGAGGTTCGTGCAGGTCACGAAGATGTCGAGCTCCGTCGCCACCCAGGGGTGCTGCCTGCCGCTCATCTCGATCGTCTTCAGCGCCTCTTTCGCGGCGATCTCGATCGGGGCGCTGTCGAGCACGGAGAGGATCGGGAGCGGCTTGCCCGTATCGTCGACCTCCTGCAGGTCGAGCTGCGAGGTGAGGCCGCCGCGGATGCGCCCGTCGTCGCCGATGCGGGGCATCATGTCGATCTCCTCCACCCAGAGCTTGTGCAGGAGCGGGAGGGCGGGCTTCCGCGGATCTCCGGGCTCGTCGCCGGGGGCGTCCACGATCTCGGCGAGGAGGGTGGGGACGGAGAGTGCCGAGCAGACGCCGCCGGCGGAGGTGCCGCTGATGGCCTTCAGGATCACCTTGGCGGCATTCTCACGCTCGCCCTGGGCTGCGAGGGCGGAGAAGAGCACGTCCAGCACGCCGGCGGTGTAGGCCCCGGCGGAGACGGCACCGGCCATGGTGACGCCGAGACGGAATTCTTTCTGTTCGCTCATGGAAACATCCTCTCTGAAATGCAGTCGATGGGGGCGCATAGGATCAGAGCGCGGCGGGCAGGGCACGCTCTTATTCGCGGCCGACGGCATTTTGGCGGACGGGCGGGGCGCTGCAGGGCGCGCCGCGCATGGCTGTCCGCGCGCTGCGGCAAGCGGATAGCTCCGATGAGCACGGTTCCGATCCTGAACGGTCAACAGCCCCACCCTGTCGCCAAAGGCACGCTGAACGCGACCATGGTGGCGCGCACGACGGCCCATCTGGAGGCGCTCGGCCAGAGCGTCCGGGTCACGCGCATCGAAGAGGGCTATGATGTGGACGCCCAGATCGCCAGCCACCCGTGGGCCGAGACGGTGATCATGCAGTTTCCCGTGAACTGGATCGGCGTGCCCTGGCCGTTCAAGAAATGCGTGGACGAGGTCCACACCGCGGGCTTGGACGGCCGGCTCTGCGAGGGCGACGGGCGCACGGCCGAAGCGCCGAAGGCGAATTGCGGGCTCGGCGGCACGCTGACGGGGCGGCACTCCATGCCGTCGGTGACGCTGAGCGCGCCGGAGGCGGCCTTCGCGAGCCCGCAAGAGCCCTTCTTCGAGGGGCCGGGCTCGACGATCTGCTCTGGCCGATGCATCTCTACACCGCCGCCACGATGAAGGGCTACAAGCCGGTCATTCTGCTGGAAGAGGCCGGTGTCGACTATGATCTGACCTTCGCCGACTTCGCCAAGACGGAGCAGAAGGCGCCCGGTTACATGAAGCTGAACCCCAACGGCCGGATCCCGACCATCCTGGACCGGGCCAATGGGGACTGCGCGGTGTTCGAGAGCGGCGCGATCCTGTTGTACCTGGCGGAGAAATACGGCCGCTTCCTGCCGGCGGACGCGAAGACGCGCTCTGAGACGCTGCAGCGGCTGATGTTCCAGATGGGCGGCATCGGGCCGATGATGGGCCAGGCGTTGTTTTTCCAGCGGATCGCGGCGCCGCACGGGCATGACGAGCCCGTCTCCATCAAGCGCTGTATGGGCGAGACGCAGCGGCTTCTGGAGGTGCTGGACACGCGCCTTGCGGGCACGGACTGGCTGGCCGGGGGCGAATACACCATCGCCCACATGGCGACCTAGCCCTGGGCGCGCGCCTAGCCCTGGGCGAAGGCGTCGATCGACGGGCTCGGCCATCTC
>JBCBWF010000120.1:0-12432 GCA_039817245.1 Pseudomonadota bacterium
CGCAACGGCAAATTCCTCCGATGGGACAGCGCTCTGCCAGAGCGCCCGCGCACGGGCCAATCGGAGGACGCCTGATCTTGCATGATCTGCGAGCTGGCAAGGACACCGATATGGCCCGTCGGCCCCTCGGCTCCGGTCAGAAGGGACCTGTCCGACAAGGGCGAACAGGCGCGGACCACGGCCTTAAAAAACCGGGGCCCTCAGCCTTGCGATGCGTGATGTGCTTCGCGTCGAAGAGCGCTCGATGAAGGGAGGGGCGCTCCAGCTCACCGCCTGCGCAGTGACAGAACCCGGCCGTCGACATCTCGCTCCTCGCGCCCTGCGCGTCGGTGAAGCCGTCCGACAGACAACGCCTAACCGCGCCAAGGGAGCCGTGTCGTAGGAGACGCCGCCGCCCTGCGCCGCCGCGATTTTGGGGCTGGGTAGGCTCAACACCGGCCAGCATCTCCGCCCTTGAAGATGAAAGCCCCGAGCGCTGTGCGCGCTGGCCTGCCGCGCCATCGCGTTGCTGCCCGTCACGGGATGCCCCCGCGCACCAGCGCATCTTCGGGGTCGGCCGGCGCTCAGCCCGCCAGGCTTTCTCGCAGCGCTTCCAGCTCCAGCCACTCCTCCTCGGCGGCGTCGAGCTTAATGCGGCGCTCCTCCAGCATCAGCGTGGCGCGCTGGAACTTCACCGGCTCGCGGGTGAAGAGGTCGGGATCGGCGAGCAGCTCCTCGAGCTTGCCGATCTCGGCGCCCAGCCGGTCGATCTCGTCCGGCAGCGCGGCCAGCCGGTGCTCCTGCTTGAAGCTGAGCTTGCGCGCGGCCGGCCTGGCCTCCGGTTTCGCCGCCTTGCGGGGTGGCGAATTTGATTTCTTTACCGACTTTCTTGACTCATCTTCGGGGTCCGGATCGGCGAAGCTCCGCCCCGCCTGGGCGCGGTAGTCGGACCAGCCGCCGGCATAGACCACCGCCCGCCCGTCGCCCTCCATGGCGATGGTGGCGGTCGCCACGCGGTCGATGAAATCGCGGTCATGGCTCACCAGCACGACCGTGCCGTCATAGTCCCCGATCAGCTCCTGCAACAGATCGAGCGTCTCCACATCGAGGTCGTTCGTCGGCTCGTCCAGCACCAGGAGGTTCGACTGGCGCGCCATGATCCGTGCCATCAGGAGCCGCGCCTGCTCGCCGCCGGAGAGCGACCCCACGGGCCCGCGCGCCTGGCGTTCGTCGAACAGGAAATCCTTCAGATACGCCACCACATGGCGCGGCTGGCCACGGACCATCACCTGATCCGAACGCCCCGCCGCGCCCACCTCCGGGTCGGAGGTCAATGTTTCCCACAGGCTTTTTTCGGGGTCGAGCGCAGCACGGTTCTGGTCGAAGAGCGCCATCTCGATATTGGTGCCGAGCCGCACCCGCCCCTCGTCCGGCGCGATCTGCCCGGTCAGGAGCCGGATCAGCGTCGTCTTGCCCGCCCCGTTCGGCCCCACCACCGCCACGCAGTCGCCCCGCGCGATGCGCATCGAGAAGGGGCGCAGGATCACCCGTTCGCCGAAGCGCTTGGCGATGCCCTCGGCCTCGATCACCCGCTTGCCGGAGACCTGCTCGGCCTCCAGCGCCATGGCCGCGGTGCCCTGGCGGCGCACCTGGGTCGCGCGCTCCTCGCGCAGCCCTGCGAGCCGCCGGAGCCGCCCCTGGTTGCGCGTCCGCCGCGCCGAGATGCCCTCGACGGCCCATTTCGCCTCCTGCTGGATCAGCCGGTCGAGCTTCTGGCGCGCCGCGTCCTCCTCGGCCCAGACCTTCTCGCGCCAGACTTCGAAGCCCGAGAACCCCTCGGGCGCGCGGCGCACCTCGCCGCGGTCGACCCAAAGCGTCTCGCGGGTCAGCGAGGAGAGAAACGCGCGGTCATGCGAGATCAGCGCGAAGCCCGCGCGGCTCTCCTTCAGCCAGCCCTCAAGCCATTCGATCGCCTGGATATCCAAGTGGTTGGTGGGCTCGTCCAGCAGCATCAGATCGGGCTCGCCGGCGATCAGCCGGGCCAGTGCCGCGCGCCTGCGCTCGCCACCCGACGCTGCCGCGGGGGCCAGTTCGGGCTTGACCTTCAGCCCATCCATGGCCGCCTCGGCGCGCCAGCGCTCCGTCTCGTCGAGCTCGGCGGCGGCGAAATCGCCGAGGCTCTCGAAGCCCGCCAGATCCGGCTCCTGCGCCAGATAGCTAATCTTGGCGCCCGGCTGCACCCAGCGATTGCCCGCATCCACCTCCACGAGGCCGGCCACGATCTTCAGCAGCGTCGACTTGCCCGAGCCGTTGCGCCCGACCACGCAGAGCCGCTCGCCCGTGCCGAGCGAGAGCGAGACGCCGGCAAAAAGCGGCCGTCCGCCGAAGCCGAGGGCGATGTCGCTGAGCGTCAGAAGCGGTGGTCCTGCCATGCCCGCCATCTCGCCCAGCGCCGAGGTCCCGTCAAGGTCCAGTCGGGGTCCAGCCGGGGTCCGGAGAGGGTGGCGGCACGAACGCGCCCGCGCCGCGTTCCCCCCCGGCCGAAAACCGCGCTAGAGTGCCGCGCGAACACCGGGCCCGGAGGCAGCATGAGCATACCCATCAACCAGAATCTCGCCAGCGTCCTCGCCCCGCCGGTGATGGAGGCCCGGCGCTGGGTGCGCGACACGGAGTTTCCGCCGGACCGCCCGCTCCTCAATCTGAGCCAGGCCGCCCCTTCCCTGCCTCCGCCGGCCGAACTGCGCCGCGCGATGGCCGAGGCGGTGATGGAGCTGCCCGAGGCGCATCTCTACGGCCCCGTGCTCGGCGACCCGGATCTGCGCGAGGCGGTGGCGGAGCGCTGGTCGAGCCGCTACGCGGCAACCATCGAGCCCTTCGACGTCGCCATCACCTCGGGCTGCAACCAGGCCTTCTGCGCCGCCGTCACCACCCTCTGCGCGCCCGGCGATGCGGTGCTTCTCGCGGTACCCTGGTATTTCAACCACAAGATGTGGCTCGACATGGCGGGGGTGGAAGCAATTCCGTTTGCCTGCGACGACGCCATGCAGCCCGATCTCGCCGCGGCACGGGCCGCGATCACGCCGAAGACCCGCGCGATCCTGCTGGTCTCGCCCAACAACCCCACGGGCGCGGAGTACCCCGCGGGGCTGATCGAGGGCTTCTACGCGCTGGCCCGCGAGGCCGGCGCGGTGCTGATCCTCGACGAGACCTATCGCGACTTCCATTCGCAGTCCGGCCCCCCGCACGGCCTCTTCGCCGAGCCGGACTGGCGACGCCATTTCGTCCATCTCTACAGCTTCTCCAAGGTCTACCGGCTCACCGGCCACCGGGTCGGCGCGATGGTGACCGGGGCGAGCCGGCTGGCGGAGGCGGAGAAGTTCCTCGACACGGTCACGATCTGCCCCTCGCGGCTCGGCCAGATCGGCGCGCTCTACGGGCTGATGCATCTCGGGGACTGGGTGGCGGGCGAACGCGCGGAGGTGCTGGCCCGGCGCGCGGTGCTGGAGGACGAGTTCGCGTCGCATCTGCCGGACTGGCGGGTGCGCGGGGCGGGCGCCTATTTCGCCTGGGTCGAGCCGCCCTGGGAGATCGCATCCAACACGCTGGCGCGGCGGCTCGTGCAGGAGCAGTCGCTCCTGCTGCTGCCCGGCACGATGTTTGCGCCGCCGCTGCGTGCCGGACAGGACCGCAATGCCGGCTGGGGCGGCGAGCGCGCGTTGCGGATCGCCTTCGCCAACGCAGATGCGGACGGGCTGGCCGAGATGTCCCGCCGCCTCGCCGCCTTCACGCCCTAGCGCCATCGGCGCATCGCTCCGTCGGACGAAGAGCCGCGATTGCGGCCGCTCCCCCCCACGTCATTCTTGCCGGCGAAGTGTGAATACTCAGTGAGCGAGACCAAGTCACCGCAGGGGTGTGGTCTTCCTTACAGATGTTCACTTAATGTTCGTACCGGTCTGACTACGATGACGTGGGCGGGCGCGGGCGCAAGCCGGATTTTCCTGGTGCCGCGAATGCGCCCGTCCAGGACCCCGCGCTCGCCAGCCGCACCCATGCCGCTTCAGGCGCCGGGTGCGCTTGTGCCCCGACCGCCCCGCCGCTAAGTCTGCTCTTAAAGGCGGAGTTTGTGGAAAGGCCGGATCATGCTCGAGACCATGCGCAAAGGCGCGAAATCCTGGCTTGCCAAGGGCCTCGTGGCCCTGCTCATCGCCAGCTTCGCGGTCTGGGGCATCGGCGACATCTTCTCCTTCAGCCTCTCCAGCGCCGTGGCCACCGTCGGCGAGGAAGAGGTCACCGCCGAGCAATATGCCGACGCGCTGCAGCGCCAGCAGGCCATGGCCACACGCCAGACCGGGCGGCTCGTCTCGCTCGCCGAGATGCGCGAATACGGCCTCGACCAGCGCGTCCTCGCCAATCTCGTGCGCGATGCGGCCTATGCGGCGGAGCTCGACAGCCTCGGCATCGCCGCCTCCGACGAGGCCGTAGCCACCATGATCCGCGAGATGCCGGAGTTCCGGCGCGACGACCAGTTCTCCGACCGCGCCTATCGCGGCCTCCTCGCCGAGCAGGGGATGAGCCCGCGCGAATTCGAGGATGTCCAGCGCGCCCTTCTGGGCCAGAGCGTCCTGCGCGGGGCCGTCTCAGGCACCACCACGCTGCCGCCCGGCGCCGCCACCCGCATCGCCGCGCATCAGGGCGAGCAGCGCAGCGTCTCGGTCCTCCGCCTGCCCCGCAGCATTGCCGCGGATCCGACCGCGCCCGGCCCGGAGACGCTGAGCGCCTATTTCGAGACCAATACGGAGGCGTTCCGCGAGCCCGAGCGTCGCTTCGGCCGCTATCTCTCGCTGTCGATGAGCGCCGTCGCCGCGGCGCATGAGCCCAGCGACGACGAGATCGCCGCCGCCTACGAGACCCGGCGCGACGACTACCGCCAACCCGCCAGCGCCGAGATCGACCAGATCAACTTCCCCGGCATGGCCGAGGCGGAGGCCGCCGCGGCCCGGCTCGCGGGCGGGGAGGAGTTTGCGGCCCTCGCCGGCGAGCAGGGGCTCTCGGAGGCGGATGTGGCACTCGGCCGCGTCGCGCCAGAGGATCTGCCGCCCGCCGTCGCCGAGGCCGTCTTCGCGCTCACCGAGCCGGGCATCGCCGGCCCGGTCGAGACCGCGCTCGGCGCGGCGATCCTGCGCGTGCGCGCGATCACCGCGGAGACGGTGGCGCCCCTCGAGAGCGTCCGAGACGCGCTCGCCAGCCGGCTCTCGCTCGACGCCGCCTATCGCCTCGCGCCGGAGCTCGCGGGCGAGATCGAGGAACTGCGCGCCTCCGGTCTCGGCTTCGACCAGATCGCCGACCGGCTCGACGCGGTCGAGGGCGGCGAGATCCCCGGCTGGGCCGCCGACAACACGCTCACCGGCGAGGCCGAGCCCCCGGCCCTCTTCTTCCAGCCCGACATCCGGGCCGAGATCGCCGAGGCGCTCGACGGCGAGGAGCGCGACATCGTCGAGCTCGAGGACGGCAGCTTCTTCCTCGTCGAGATCGACCGCATAGAGCCCGCCCGCCTACCGGAGCTCGACGAGATCCGCCCCCGGGTCGTCACGGCCTGGGAGGAGGCGCAGCGCGATGCCGATCTCCTGCGCCGTGGCCGCGCCATCGTCGAGGCACTCGGCCGCGGCACCGGCGCAACGCTGGCCAGCACTGCGGCGGGCCTCGGCCGCCCGGTGGACAGCTTCGGCCCCTTCGCGCGCGACACGGCCCCAGCGACCCTGCCCGCGACCCTGCTGCCGGGCATCTTCACAGCAAGCCCGGGCGATGCGCTGACCGCCAGCGACCCCTCCGACGGCAGCGCGGTGGTGGTGGTGCTCGACGAGATCACGGCACTCGAGCCCACCCTGCTCGAGCAGACCGCCGAGCAGCTCGATGCCGCCTTTCGCACCTCGCTCGCGCGCGACCAGGGCGAGTACTTCGCCCGCGCCATGGAAACCGAGCACGGCGCCGTCTTCGACCCCTCGGCGATCGAGGAGGTATTCCGCCTCCTCGGCGCTGCGCATGCGGGCATGCAATGACCGCGACAGCAGGCGCCGACGACCCCGCCGCCACCGTCCACCCCTCCGCCGACGCCTTCGCCGAGACCTGGGCGGCGGGGCGGAACCAGGTGGTCTGGACCGAACTCGTCGCGGATGAGGACACCGCCGTCTCGCTCATGCTGAAGCTCACCGGGGCCGCCCCCATGAGCTTCATGCTGGAGAGCGTGACCGGCGGCGAGGTGCGCGGGCGCTACTCCGTGATCGGCCATGCGCCGGACCTTGTCTGGCGCTGCCGCGGCACGCGCGCCGAGATCAACCGCGAGGCCGCGCGCGACCCCGAGGCCTTCGCCGCAGAGCCGGACGCGCCACTCGCCTCCCTCCGCCGCCTGATCGCGGAGAGCCGGATCGCGCTGCCCGCCGGCCTGCCGCCCATGGCCGCGGGGCTCTTCGGCTATCTGGGCTACGACATGATCCGGCTGGTGGAGCGGCTGCCCGAGCCCAACCCGGACCCGCTCGGCCTGCCGGATGCGGTGTGGCTCCGCCCGTCCCTCGTCGCGATCGTGGACAATGTGAAGGACCAGGTGACGCTCGTAGCCCCCGCCTGGAACACTGCCGGCACCGGCGCCGAGGCGGCCTATGCCGATGCCCGCGCCCGGCTTGACGCGGCAATCGAGGCGCTGGACAGCCGCGCGGCCGAGACCGCCCCGGTACGCCATATCGGCCCCACCATCCCGCGCGACCCCGTCGCCGCTCTCGGCAGCGCGCCGGTCTCGAACACGGGCCATGGCCGCTATCTGGAGATGGTCGAGCGCGCCAAGGACTACATCCGCGCGGGCGACATCTTCCAGGTCGTACCCTCGCAGCGCTGGGCCCTGCCGCTGGAGGCCGAGCCCTTCGCGCTCTACCGCGCGCTCCGCCGCACGAACCCCAGCCCGTACATGTTCTTCTTCAATCTCGGCGGCTTCCAGATCGTCGGCGCGAGTCCGGAGATCCTGGTGCGCGTGCGCGGCGGCACTGTCACCATCCGCCCCATCGCCGGCACCCGGCCGCGCGGGGCGACGGCGGAGGAGGATGCGGCCCTCGAGACGGATCTCCTCGCCGATCCCAAGGAGCGCGCCGAGCACCTCATGCTGCTCGATCTCGGGCGCAACGATGTGGGCCGGGTGGCCAAGATCGGCACGGTCGATCCGAACCTGCAGTTCACCATCGAGCGCTACAGCCATGTGATGCACATCGTCTCCAATGTGGACGGGGTGCTGCGCGAGGACGAGGATGCGCTCTCCGCGCTTCTCGCCGGCCTGCCGGCGGGCACGGTGTCCGGCGCGCCCAAGATCCGCGCGATGGAGATCATCGACGAGCTCGAGCTCGAGAAGCGCGGGGTCTATGCGGGCGGCGTCGGCTATTTCGGCGCGGGCGGCGAAATGGACACCTGCATCGCCCTTCGCACCGGCGTGGTGCAGGACGGCACGCTCTATGTCCAGGCCGGCGGCGGCGTGGTCTGGGACAGCGAGGCGGAGGCCGAGCATCAGGAAACCGTGTCCAAATCCCGCGCGCTCCTTCAGGCGGCCGCCATCGCCCGCAATTTTGCCCGCGCCAATCGCTGACACGGCACCGACCCTCTCAGGGCGGCATCATCGGGTCCGAAAACCTGCCCTTGCGGCCGCTCCCACCCACGACATTATGTGCCGCTGCACATGAACATTTAGAGAACAGAGCGCAGCTGCACTCAATCGCAAGTGTTCATTATATGTTCTGTTTCTGCTGGCTATGCTGTCGCTGGGTGGGCGCGGGTGCTCAGTCGATCCGGCGTCCCGGTTCGGTCGGCCGCCGAACGCGCATGACCCGTCTCTCAGCCCCCCGTCAGCCGCCCGCGCGCAGGCGCATCACCGCAGAGAGGGGTGCAAGCTCCGCGCCGCCCCGCGCGCCCTCCAGCGTCCACTGCATCGCCGCGCGCAAGGTCGCCGGCGAGGCGGGCGCGACGATCACGGCCGAGCCTTGCCGCTTGGCGACCCCCGCGGCCACCGTCAGCATCTGGTAGACCTGCGCCTCGGTCGCCGTCGCGGGCACCGTGCGATCCGCCGAGATCGCCGAGAGCCCCGCGCGCTGCGCGGCACGCATATTGTCCCGCCCGCCGAGGGTCCGCGGCTCCACGAAGCCGAAGCCGTGGCGCGAGAGCGGCTCGAAAAGCCCCGGCGCTGTCGCCTTGGCCGGGCCCCGGCCCGAGACGGCCATCACCGCCACACCCTCCTGCACGCGCGCCAGCGCCGCGGTCAGCCGCGCCTCGAGCGCCGCGGTGTCCAGCCCCGGATCGACCACGGCCCGCGCCGGAACCCGGCCGTCGAGCTCGTCGAACGGCAGTTCCACCACCACCTCGTGGCCCGCCGCCCGCGCGGCGCCGGCGAGATCCGTCGCGCCCTCCGTGCCGGAGATCACGCCCACCGCAAGCGGCGCCGTGATCGCGGAGAGCATCGCCGGATCAAGCCCGTCCGCCTTGCCGCCGTCCAAAAGCACGAGGGCGACGGGCACCTTGCCCGCCGCCGTCTCGTAGCTCAGCGCGTTGACTGTCAGCGCGGGCCCGGCGAGCGCCAATACCGGGTCCGCGGGTTCTGGCTCTGGCTCCGGTTCGGGCGCGAGCCGCGCCTCCGGTTGCGGCTCCGTCTCCGGCGGGGCATCGGGGGTCGCGGCGGCCTGCGGGGTCGGCGGCGGCTCGACCGCGCTCTCGACCGGCGGCGCGCCCTCCGCCTCCGGCACCGCGGCGCCCTCGCTGACCTCCACCGGGTCGGCCGCAAGCGCCGAGAGCTGCTCCTCCGCCGCGCGCCATCCATCGGCCTTCGGGGCCGCTCCGTCGCCGGCGGCGGGCGGATCGACCGGCGCGGGCTCGCTCCCCGCAACCGTTCCGGCCACCGTGTCGGGCCCGGCCTCCCGCGCCTCCTGCCCGACGATCGGGGCATTCTCCAGAAGCGCCGCTTCCTCCGCCTCGAGTGCCGCCAGCGCGGCACGCGCTTCCTCCGGCGTCATCCGGCTCGCATCGATCTCCGGCGCGAACGGCAGCGGGTTGGCAACACCATCGCGGAGCGACGCCCCATCGCCCGGGGTGTCCTGCAGCGCCGCGCCGGGCGCGGGCGCGGCACCGCCCTGCGGCAGCGCTGCGCCGAAGCCGCCCGTGCTGTCCACCGTGCCGCTCACCGTGCTGTCCACCGGGCCGCCCGCCGATCCGCCCGCGACCGGCCCCGTGCCGAGCGCAGCGCCTGCCGGCGGGGCCAGCCCGGCCGGAGGCGCAAAGCCCTGCGGCGCGGCGAGCCCGCCGACATCGCCCGCGCCCGGCCGCGCCGGCGCCAGGGAGCCCGTGCCCTCCGGCGCCACCAGCCCGGCAAGATCCGTCTCGCTATCGCCCCCCGCGCCCGGCTGCGGCGCGACCACCGGCACATTGCCCGCCCCCGGCGTCGCCACCCGCGGCGCGCTCTGGGGTGCTGTCACCTCGCCCGCCGGCGCTTCCGTCTCGCCCGCGAAGTTGCCCTGGCTCCAGGGCCCGCTCCGCCCGCGCTCCTCGCGCACCGTCTCGTCGATCACGCGCGGCACCACACCGTCCGGCCCGTTGCCCGGAGGCGGCGCCGTCACCACCAGCGCGACCACGGCGCCGACGATCAGCAGGCCCCCGGCCAGCAGGCCGCGCAGGAAGTTCCCGATCCACCCCCGGTTCTCGCCGCGCCGCCCCCGCCTGCGCGATTTCCAGTTGCCTGCCACGCTGACCTCAACCTCTCAAAGCCTGCCAACCCAGCCGCACCGCTCGGACACGGCCCGCCACGACACCGCCACTGCGCCTGCTTGACGCACACGCCCGTCGCCCGTCAATTAGAGCCGCAACCCCGGATCCCAATACCGGCCGTCGCGTCCCGAGGGGACCGTGACCGCCGCAGCAGCTGCAGGCCCGCCTCATGCTTCTTCTGATCGACAACTACGACAGCTTTACGTGGAATCTGGTGCACTACTTGGGCGTTTTGGGGGCAGAGGCGAAAGTGGTGCGAAACGATACACTAAGCGTCGCCGAAGCGCTCGCGCTCGCGCCGCGCGCCATCGTGCTCTCGCCCGGCCCCTGCACCCCGGCGGAGGCGGGGATCTGCGTCGATCTCATCAAGGCCGCCCCTGCGACGATGCCGATCTTCGGCGTCTGTCTCGGCCATCAGGCGATCGCGGCGGCCGAGGGCGCGCGGGTGGAGCGCTGCCACGAGGTGCTGCACGGCAAGCTCTCCAACATCACGCATGACGGCACGGGGGTGTTCGAGGGCCTGCCGCAGGGCTTTTCCGCCACGCGCTACCATTCGCTGACCGTCGCGCCGGAGACCATGCCGGAGACGCTGACGGTGACGGCGCGCTCCCAGTCCGGCGTCGTGATGGGCCTTGCGCATCGGGACCGACCGCTCCACGGGGTCCAGTTCCACCCCGAATCCATCGCCTCGGAACACGGCCACGCCATGCTGCGCAACTTCCTCGCGATCGCCGGCATCGCCGAACCGGCGCCCGCGGCATGAGCGACGATCTGCGCCCGCTCATCGCCCGCGCCGTCGCAGGGCCCCTCAGCCGCGCCGAGGCGGAGAGCGCCTTCGGCGTGATCATGTCCGGCGAGGCGACGCCGGCGCAGATCGCGGGCTTTCTCATGGCGCTCGCGATCCGGGGCGAGACCGTGGACGAGATCGCCGGTGCCGCCACGGTGATGCGCGCGCGCGCCGCCCGGGTCGCAGCGCCCGAGGACGCGATGGACATCGTCGGCACCGGCGGCGACGGGAAGGGCACGCTCAACATCTCCACCGCCGCCGCGCTCGTGGTGGCCGGCGCCGGGGTGCCGGTGGCCAAGCACGGCAACCGGGCACTCTCCTCGCGTGCCGGCGCCGCGGATGCGCTCGGCCAGCTCGGCGTCGAGGTGATGGTGCCCGCGCCGGTGGCCGAGCGCGCCCTCGCGGATTGCGGCATCTGCTTCATGATGGCGCCGATGCACCACGCGGCCATGCGCCATGTGCAGCCGGTGCGCACCGAGCTCGGCGTGCGCACGGTGTTCAACATTCTGGGCCCGCTCACCAATCCCGCCGGCGCGCGGCGCCAGCTCACCGGTGCCTTCGCGCCCTGGCTGCTGCGCCCCATGGCCGAGACGCTGCAGACGCTCGGCTCCGAGACCGCCTGGCTCGTGCATGGCAGCGACGGGACGGACGAGATCTCCATCGCCGGGCCCACCCGGGTCGTGGCGCTCGAGGGCGGCGCGATCCGCGAATTCGAGATCGCGCCGGGCGATGCGGGCCTGCCGGTCCACCCCTTCGAGGCGATCCTCGGGGGGACGGCGGAGGAGAACGCGGCGGCCCTTCGGAGCCTCCTCGCCGGCGATCCGTCCGCCTATCGCGATGCGGTGCTCCTGAACGCGGCCGCCGCCCTCGTCATCGCCGGGCGCGCCGCGGGTCTGGCGGAGGGGGTGCGCCTCGGCGCCGAGAGCATCGACACCGGCGCCGCCCGCGCCAAGGTCGAGGCGCTCGCCAAGGCCACCCGCGGCCAGGCGCCCCAGTAACGCCGCGTCCGGCAGGGAGCCCCACCGCGCAACCGGACCCGGAGGCTTCGAAGAGGGCCGGCCGACCAGGACCAACACGGACAGGATCGAAACGGGCACCATCGACACGGGCAGCGCCCACACAGGCAGCACCGACACGGGCAGCACCGACACGGGCAGCGTCGACAAAGGCAGCGCCGACAAGCACGGCATCGACAAGGGCAGCATCGGCAGGAACCCGCACGACACGGGCCGGGACGACACGCACACGAAGAAACACCGCCGACCCGCCGCACAGCGGCCCGTCAGATGTGCACCCGGCAGGGAGGGCCGCGCCGTGGCAAGAGACCGAGAGTTCCTGACACAGCGCCTCCGTCTGCGACAGTTCCGCCCATAAGACCTCCCGTTCCTCGAGGCCTATGCCTTGCAGAACCGTTTCTGGCGGTACCTGCCGCTCGATCCGCCAACGCCGGCGAGCGTGACGGCGTTTCTGGACCGGCGACTGGCGGACCGTTGGGGCGATGGCGGCTATCAGTGCGCCATCGAACTCACCGACGCGCAGCATCTGATCGGGACGGTGCGCATCGCCATCGACGATCCGGCGCATCGCAGCGGCGATATCGGCTACGCGCTGAACGGCGCGTCTTCAGGCCGAGGCTACAGGACCGAAGCCGTGAGCCGGATCCTGCAGCTCTGCTTCGAGGAACTCGATCTGCACCGCCTATCGGCCACCACCGACGTGGAGAACGACGCCTCCTGGCGGGTGATGGAACGGCTCGGCATGCAGCGCGAGGGCCGCCTTCGCCACCACCGGCAAGTCCGCGGCACATGGCGCGACAGCTATCTCCACGCGATCCTGAAGAGCGACCGCTGACCTCCCCGGGCCCAGCGTCTCCCCGGGCCCAG
>JBCBWF010000227.1:0-8205 GCA_039817245.1 Pseudomonadota bacterium
GTGATGAGATCGTCGCCCGCGAGCCCGGTGATCGTCTCCGAGCCGGCGCCGCCCTGAAGCACATCGTCCCCGTCGGTGCCGTCGATCGCCGATCCTTGCTGCACGAACGCGTCGATCTCACCATCGTCGAAGCGCAGCCGCTCGATGCCGGTGAGGCTCACCACCTCGGTCGCACCGCCGCCGAGGGCGCGGGTGACATCGAGGGGATCGCCCGGGTTCGCGCCGAGGGCGAAGCTGTAGTCGGATCGCAGACCGGCGAAGACAGCGACATCGGTGCCGGCCCCGCCCTCAAGGCGGTCGTCTCCACCGGCGCCTGCCAGCACATCGTCCCCGCCAAGGCCCAGGATCACATCCGCGCCCGCACCGCCGGTCAGCGTGTCGCTGCCCTGCGTGCCGGTGATTGTCGTGGGCGGATCGGTGGGATCCGTGTCGAACAGGAGGCGGATCTCGGCCACCTCTCCGAGCGGTGTGACGAGCGCTTCGTAGTTGAAGAAGATGCCGTCTTCGGTCAGGCGCACGCGCTCGGCGATGTCGGGCCCGATATCGGCGATGTTGCGCCGCTCGCCGGGCACATTGTTGAGGCCGAAACCGTCATCGACGATCTCGAAGCCTGTGATCCGCTGGCCGCCGGCGAGGAGGCGGATCTCGACGCCGGCGCCGAAATCGTTGTCCGCGCGCGCGCGCGAAAAGCCCTCGGGGTTAAACTCCGACGGGATCAGCCGGATCGTGTCCGCGTCCACATCGACCGAGAGGCCGCGGATATCGTCGTTTGGGTTGCTGTTCCCGAACAACTCCACCGCCTCGGCAACAACCGCTGCGTTCCGATTGCGGACCCCATTGGATAACACGAACTCGATGCTGACAGTCGCGCCTGAGAGAGACATGCGGGTGCTCCCGGTTTGCGGATCGGTTATCGAGGGCGCAGCCTAGACGATGCCTTCGCGGTCAGCACCGCAAAGCGCGTCGACCGGGTGCGGAGAACGGGGCCGAGACACGCTCCGGCCTCAATCCCCGCCGCCGCTGCCGCCTGCGCCGCCGCCGCCGTCACCGCCGCGGCTGCCGGCGCCGAAGGGGGTCCAGGCCTCGGGAGCCGGGGCCGCCGAAGCGGGCGCCGCAGCCTCGGGGGCGGCGGCCGTGGGCGCGGGCGCGCTTTGGGAGGGCACCGTCTGATCGGGAGCCGTCTGGAGCGGTTCCGTCTCGATCACGACGACCGGTTCGGGCGAGATTGCCGGCAGGTCGGCGAACTCGTCGGCCTCGCGCGTCGGACGGGCCGCGGCCTGCTGGCGTGCGGCGGCACGGCGCCGGCGCTCGGCAGCCTGCGCAGCGGCGCGGCGGCGGGACTGTTCGTAGGCGATCGCGCGGGTCGGGCTCACTTCGGCGCGCAGCCGCACCAGCAGCGTCGTGGTCAGCGCGCCATCCGGCTCGAGCCCGACGCTGCTCTGATAGGCCGAGACGGCGCGCGCCGTGCGCGGCCCTGCGATGCCGTCCAGCGCGCCCACATCCTGGCCGAGTGCGCCCAGCAGGATCTGCACATCGCGGATGTCCTCCCGGGCCGTGAGCGGCTCGGGAAGGGGCGGCTCGGGAGGCAGCGGCGCGGGAGGCGGCGCGGCAGCGGCAGTCACATCCTCCGCATCCGCGGGCTCGAGACGGGCTGTCCGCGCCTCCTCCTCCGGTGCCGGCGCCGGATCGCCGACGGCCGGGGAGGCAGGCGCTGGCTCGGATGCCGCCGCCGGCGCCTCAGGCTCGGCCTCAGCCTGCGGCATCAGCCGGGCGAGCTGGGTGCTCCAGATGTCGGAGGTGGAGGGTGCTGCGGCGCGGGCTGCCCCGGGATCGGCCGGCGGGAGGCTTTCCTCGACCACCGTCTCCTCCGGCCCGGCATCCTCCGGGCCTGCAACCTCCGGGCCCGCCTCCTCCGGCCCAGCGGCCGCAACATCCGTGCCCGCCGCGACAACCTCGGCAGCGGGCTGCAACGCTGCCAGCCGACGGCGGGCGAGCGGCACGAAAACGCCCGTGGGGAACGTCGCCAGATAGTCCTCGTAGTCGCGCGGATCCTCGCTCGCCTCGATCGCGTTCCAGAACGCGTAGTCGAGGAGGGCCTGCGCATCGCGCGCCTCCTCCGCATCGGGCGATTGCGGGTCCGCAGCGGCGCTCCCCGCGACCGCCTCGACCGCCCCGACCGCCGGTTCCGGCACCATGACCAGCGCCTCCGCCGAGACGCTGCCATAGAGGGCCGGCACCTGCGCCCCCTCGGTCTGCGAGATCACCCCGTCCTGCAGGCGGCCGAGGAACGCATCGAGCCCGAGCCCGGGCTCGCCCGTCGCCGCCTCCAGCGCCCGCGCAAACGGGTTGAAGCCCAGATCCGCCGCCACGGTGGTCTGGGCCGGCGCGGCGGTCAGCAGGATCAGCTCGTTCTCATCGAGAGTGGCGAGGTCGAAGAAGCGCGGCTGGAGGGGCTCGATCTGCCCGGACAGCGCACCGAGCTGGCGATCGTCATGGGTGATGTCGAGGACAACCATCCCCAGCGCCGCGGCCGGCTCCACGCTCGTGCGCAGGAGCGACACGGGCACGGCGCCGAACAACAGATCGCCCGTTTCGGCCTCGGCGACATCGGCGGGCAGAATGAAGTTCTCGCCGATCCCGGACACAGCACCGCCGAAGAAGTAGACGACGGCGATCTCCGCGCCCGCCGCCTCCTTCTCGAACGCGCGCAGCGCCAGCCAGATCGCGGTGCGGTCCGCATTCTCGATCTGCGCGACATCGAAGTCGATCCGGGAGAGCGCGGCGGAGATCGTGTCGGCATGGGCGCTCAGCGCCCCGTGCTCCGCCTCGAACGGGCCGGCATTGTTGATCAGCAACGCCACTCTCTCTGCGCCATGCGCAATGCCGCAGAAGAAGAAAGAGAGTGTCCACAATAGCCGCAGCAAATCGGAACCTCGCGTCCTGCGCCTCCTCTGCGAAAATTATGCATCTTCGAGGGCGGGCGGAGAGTCAACCGAGTTGCCGCCTTGCTGCGCGGCCGCGCACGGAAGGGCGGTCCGCCCCGCGGGATGCGTCTCCTCTCCGGACACTGCACCGCCGCCTCGCCCGCCAAACGGCCGCGCTTTCCGGCACTTCGGCGGGAGGACGGCAACGTTTTGCCAACGCCGATGCTTTACGCCGGTGCAGCGATGCGGCAGCGAGATCAAAGCCAGAGGCCCAGGCGGGCATTCTACGCGGCCGCGGCGGCGCAGACCGCGTTCGGAGCGCTTTTCGTGCTGTCCGCCTATCTCTCCCAGAGCATACAGGAGCGGTTTCAGAACCTCGCCCAGCTTGCTGCGCAGCACCGCACGCAGCTGCAGATCGCGAGCGGCGTGACGATCGAGCTGGAGCGTCTGACCGGAAGAGGGACCGATCCCGCGGAGATCTCGCGGTCGGACCGAATTGTCGGGGAGGCGGCGCTGCGCCGGCTCCGTCCCGTGGCCGAACGCCTGGCCGAGCTGCAGGCAGCGCTCTTCAGCCGGACCGAGCGCCTGGAAGCCATCGGCGTGGCGAGCCTACCGCCACTGCTCGCCAACCCC
Source organism: Pseudomonadota bacterium (assembly GCA_039817245.1). GTDB lineage: Bacteria > Pseudomonadota > Alphaproteobacteria > Rhodobacterales > Rhodobacteraceae > Thermohalobaculum. Next base: position 3,558 of record JBCBWF010000227.1, read on the forward strand.
GACAATGCCGAGCGCAGGTTGCTGGAGCGCTATGCCGCCGAGCTCACGAGGCGCGCGCAGCTCCCGCTCGAGGGCTATGGCGCCGAGCCCTGGGAGTGGTCCTACTATCCCTTGCTCTCCATGCGTGCCAGCCCGCTCGTGGCCCGTCTCGACAGTCTGGTGGACGACATCCAGGCCGCCGAGAACCGCGTGAACCACAGCTTCAATATCGTGAGCCTGGCGCTTGCGATCATGACGATTTTGGTCATCGCGCTTATCGGCCGGCTGGTCATGCTGCCCGCGCTCGCCGATCTCCGTCGGCACCAGGCGGCGCTGGAGGGCGCGCGCCGCGCCGCAGAGGGCGCGAGCCGCGCGAAGTCGGAGTTCGTGGCGAATATGAGCCACGAGATCCGCACGCCGATGAACGGCATCGTCGGCATGTCGGAGCTGCTGGCCGAGACGGAGCTGACGAGCGAGCAGCGGGTCTTCACGACGACGATCGCCCAGAGCGCGCAGGCGCTGCTGATCGTCATCAACGATGTGCTGGATTTCTCCAAGGTCGAGTCGGGCAAGCTCGATCTCAGCGCGGAGGTGTTCTCGCTCTACGATGCCGTCTACGATGTGGGCGCGCTGCTGGCCGTCAACGCCTCCGCCAAGGGCATCGAGATCTGCATCGATTACGCGCCCGACGCGCCCACTCATTTCCAGGGAGATCCCGCCCGCATCCGCCAGATCATCGTGAACCTCGCCGGCAACGCGGTGAAGTTCACCGAGGACGGGTATGTGTGCATCGAGGTGCGCCATGGCGGCGCGGACGGGCGGCTGGCGATCGCGGTGGAGGATACGGGCATCGGCATCCCGGCGGAGAAGCAGGCCGCCGTCTTCCGCGCCTTCGAGCAGGTGGACAGCACGGCGACGCGCCGCTTCCAGGGCACGGGCCTCGGCCTCGCGATCACCCGCCGGCTGGCGGAGCTGATGGGCGGCTCGCTCACGGTCCTGTCGGAGCCCGGCATCGGCTCGCGCTTCACCTTCGAGAGCGGCCTCGCGCCCGCGGACGGGCCGTTCGACACCGCCTCGACGCTCGTGCGCACCGATTTTTCGGGGCTGAAGGCGCTGGTGGTCGACGATCTGCCCATCAACCGGCTGATCATGGAGCGCCGGCTCGCGCGATGGGGCGTCGCCGTGCAGGCGGTCAGCACACCGAGCGAGGCGCTGGCCATGCTGGAGCCCGGGCGCGCGCCGTTCGACATCGTCTTCACCGACTACAACATGCCGGAGATGACCGGTGGCGACATGATGCGCGCTCTCAAGGCGCGGCGGCCCGAGGCGGACCGCCTGCCGGTCGTGCTGCTCTCCTCGGCGGTGCATTCCAGCTTCGCCGATCTGAAGAGCGCGCTCGGCTTCGCCACGGTGCTGCTGAAACCGGTGCGCGCTGAAGAGCTTGCGGCCGCGATCTCGGACGCGCTGTCCGGCGCCGCGCCCGGCGCGGCCGAGCGCCCGGCCGCCGGCCCGGCTCCGGCGACGGACCAGGCCTTCCTCGCCGGCGTCAAGCTCCTCGTCGCCGAGGACGGGCGCACCAACCGCCTGGTGCTGCAGAAGATGCTCGCCGCCTCGCAGGCCGAGATCGTGTTCTGCGAGGACGGCGCCCAGGCGGTGGACGCCTTCGAGCGCGAGGCCCCCGATCTCGTGCTCATGGATGTCTCGATGCCGACGATGGACGGATACGAGGCGACCGCGCGGATCCGGCAGTTCGAGGCGGAGACCGGGCGCGGCCGGACGCCGATTTTCGCGCTATCCGCCAATGTGCTGCAGGACGATGTCCGCGCCTGCATCGCCGCCGGCATGGACGGGCATCTGGGCAAGCCGGTGCGCAAGGCCATGCTGATCGAGACCCTACGCGACGGCCTCGCCCGGAGGGCCGGGCAACCGGGCGCGCTGCGCGAGGCAGGCTGAGCCGGCACGAAACCCTGCCGCTGCGGCGGCGGGCTAAGGGATCGGCAAACCTTGCCTCGTAACCTTGCCCCGCAGCGCCTGCCGATCCGGCCGCGATCCGCGGTGCCGCGCCCATAGCGTCCAGGGGAGCCGCCATGTATCGCCCACTCAGCGCCGTCTTCGCCGCCCTTGTCTTCGCGCTCGGTCCATGCGCGCCCGGTCCCGCGCAGGCCGGCTCGGCCGCCGAGCGCGCGGTCGAAGCCGCGCGGGCCTATGCGGGGACGGAGATCACGGTGGTCTGGGAGGAAGGCCTGCAGGCGCTCGACCCGCTGACCTACTCCGCGCCGCTCTGGGAGGAGCTGACCGGCATCCGGGTCCGCATCGTCGAGGTCTCGATCGACGAGATCTACCCCCGCATCCTGCAGAACCATCGCGCAGGCGGCAGCGCCTACGACGTGCTGAACGTGATGCCGAGCTGGATGCCCGACCTCGTGAGCGCCGGCGCGCTGGAGCCGCTGGACGACGCGATCGCGCGATACGGCTACGGCGAGGAACTCGCGGGGATCGCGCCCACCTATCTCGAGAACCAGGCGCGCGTAGGCGACCGGATCTACGGCCTGCCCGATGACGGCGACGTCTTTTTGCTCTTTTACCGCAGGGACTTATTCGAGGATGCGGCAAACCGCGCCGCCTTCGAGGAGCGCTTCGGCTATCCGCTCGCCCCGCCGGCCACCTGGCAGCAATACGACGAGATCGCGCAGTTCTTCACCGAGAAATACGCGCCGCAACTCTACGGCGCCGGGCAGTTCCGGGACAAGGTCTATCTGCACCTCCTCTTCCAGCAACGCTTCCGGGCCGCCGGGGGCCGGTTCTTCGACCTCGAGACGATGCGCGCGACGATCAACGGCCCCGCCGGCATCGCGGCCTTCGAGGGCATGCGCGAGAGCAACCGTCACATGCCGCCCGGCATCGAGACCTGGGGCCTGCTCGAAACCATGTCGGCCTTCCTCGCCGGAGAGACCGCGATGCTCATCTTCTGGCCGCCGATGGGCCGCTGGGCGGAGGGCTACGGGGAGGACGATCTGGTGTTCAGCTGGATCCCGCCGAGCCAGATCGCCGGCCGCGTCGGCTATGCGCTGCCGCCCGGCGGGGGCGCGCAGCTCGCGGTCGGCTACTCGCTCGCGGTCTCGGCCACGTCGCAAAATAAGGAGGCAGCGCAACTGTTTATCCAGTGGCTGAACTCCGAGGAGATCTCGCTCGAGCGCGTGCAGCTGCCTTATGCGCTGCGCGATCCCTTCCGCCTTTCGCATTTCGAGAGCGCGGCCTATCGCGCGCGCTGGCCCGGTGCGCCGGACTATCTGGAGCGGCTGAGGGAGGCGGCGGCGGCGGGCCTCCTGGACCTCTCGATCCTGCAGGTGGACCGCTACGACGCGGTTCTCAGAGACGCCGGCAGCCGCGTGATGGATGGGGAGGATGTGAAGGCGGTGCTCGACGAAGCGGCCGCGGCCTGGGATGCGCTGACGCGGGAGATCGGCGCCGATCGCCAACGCGCCGCCTATCTGAGCTGGTCGGAAAAACCCAACGCATACAGGCAGTAACCCAACCGATCCGGGCGGGCGCGACTACAAGGGCGCGAACGGGCGGGCGCCGCGGACCTCGCCGGGGAGGGTTGCGTCTCCGCCTCTGGCAGGACCGGGCGCTGCGCGGCACCGGGCGCCATGCGCCCGCTGGTCCGGCCGCGCGGTCATCGGTGACCGGTCGATGCGTCGGCGGCAGCGCGGGCGTCTCGGGAGAGGGGCGGATCGACGATCCGGTGCCCGACAGGGACGGTCGCGACACCCCGCCGGCGCGCCGGATCCGGGCGCGGCCACAGGTCCCGACCTGGCGTTCCGGGGCCACGGGACCGGTGGGCAGAAGCTGCGCAAAGCGGGTCAAAACATGCGTAAGAAAACTCATTAACTTTCACTTTTCTGCCCGTCTTCCGGTGGCGGTTTACGCGGTGCTCCGGAGCGCCGCGGCGCCGCGCCAGGGCTTCGCGCCGGTGAGGCTTTGCCCGGCGGACATGCGACGCAGCCCTGCCCGACGGGGACGCATCCGATCGGCAGGCGCCCGCTCGCCGGAGCCGCGATCGGTATCCGCAAGGCCCCGCCGCCCGGCGGACCGGACGACCATCGCGGGCGCCCTGCGCCACGCCGGCGCGTGCCGATGCCCGCGCGCCGGCTTTCAGGCGCTCGGCACGGCAGGCCGGGCGCACGCCTCGGCCCCTCCTCCCTAACGGCTCCCGCGTGCACGCGACCGGGACGGGCGGTTGGTGGCTCTGAGCGGCCGGGCGCCGAGGCGGATCCGGCCGGCGGGAGCGCGAGGCCCGCGGTGCCGGCGCCGCGCTTCGCTGGGCCGGGGCGGTCGGCGCGATGGTGCGCAGCGGCCGGGGCCGGCCGCCCCTTCAAGCGCCACGAACGGCGCATCGGCCGCGCATTCCCCCAGCCGCCGCGAGCCCGTTCAGCCACGGCGGTTGTGTTTCGCCGGGTTGCCTTTCGGGGGCGGCCCGGGGCGGTGCCGCTGGTGGGGGATGTGGACGGGGATGGTTCGGACGACCTCGTCATCGACGACCGGACGGGCAGCTTTTGGTCGGCGCTGGATGCCGAGACGCGCGCGACGATCTTCGAGGACGTGCAGTGGGGCCGGCCGGACGACATCCCGTTCCTCGCCTATCTGGACGGCGACGAGTCGGCGGAGA
>JBCBWF010000416.1:0-4452 GCA_039817245.1 Pseudomonadota bacterium
AGTGGAGCCGGCCTCCCGGGTATCGTTGTCGCAATCCTCAACCCGAACAGTGCGGTGACCCTCGTCGAAGCCGACCAGCGGAAAGCGACCTTTCTGCGTGCAGCGACCAGTACCCTGGGGCTCTCTGCGGAGATCGAAGATCGCCGGATCGAAGCGATCCCGCCCACACCCTACGATATCATCTCCGCCCGGGCCCTCGCTCCGCTTCCGCGCCTCCTCGAACTCGCCGCGCCCTTCCGGGGCGACCATACGCGATGTCTCTTTCCAAAGGGCAGACAGGTGCATTCCGAATTGACCGCCGCGCGCGCGGATTGGCATATAGAAGCGATCACGCTGCCGAGCCGAAGCGACGCAGACGGCACTCTCCTCGCCATCGACAGATTCGAGGCCCGCGCATGACATCCGAGTCCCAGAAGACATCCCGGCCGCGCGTCATCGCGCTTGCCAACCAGAAGGGTGGCGTGGGCAAGACGACGACGGCGATTAATCTCGGCGCCGCCTTGGCACTCGCCGGACGGCAGGTGGAGATGATCGATCTCGACCCGCAGGGCAATGCCTCTACCGGCCTCGGAGTCTTTGCATCGGATCGCGAGCACACAGCCTACGATGTGCTCTCAGGCTCCGTGGGCTATGCCGAGAGCCTGGTGCCGACCAGCGTGGACAATCTCAACCTGCTCTCCAGCAGCGGCGATCTCGCAGGGCTGGATGTCGAGCTAGCCGAGGATCCGCATCGCGCACAGCGCCTGCGGACCAGTCTCGGGATCGACAACGACGAAGCCGAAGCGCGTGGTACGGACTTCATTCTCATCGATTGCCCGCCCTCGCTCAGCATCCTGACCGTGAACGCCATGACGGCGGCGGACAGTGTGCTCGTGCCGCTGCAGTGCGAGTTCTTTGCCCTCGAGGGTCTCAGCCAGCTCCTCGCGACGATCCGCCGGGTGAAGCAACGTCTGAACCCTGCGCTCGAGATCGAGGGCATCCTTCTGACCATGTACGACAAGCGGAACAATCTCTCCGCTCAGGTCGCCGTGGATGTCCGGGAGAATCTTGGCCAGCAGGTCTACAGCACGATTGTGCCGCGCAATGTTCGCCTCTCCGAAGCGCCCAGCCACGGGCTCCCCGTGCTGCTCTATGATGGCGATTGTCCTGGGAGCGTCGCGTATCGCCGGCTGGCCGAGGAGATCCTTGCGGCCGAGCCGCGCGAGTTGGCGGAGGCGTGAGGAGAGATCTGAGGACATGACACGCAAACCGAAACCAAAAAGCCTTGGCCGCGGTCTCTCGGCACTTCTCGGTGACATCGAGCCCGTCGCTGTGCCCGAGGCGGAGGCCTCCGCCGAGACGGTGCAGGAACCGGATGGCGCGGAAGCCGGTGTCTCCGTTATTCCGATTGAACTCATACACCCAAACCCGAGACAGCCCCGCCGGAGTTTTGGGGATGAGGATCTCGCGGAGCTCGCCGCTTCCATCAAGGCACAGGGCGTTATCCAGCCGGTTGTTTTGCGCCCGCATCCGGAGAAAACTGAGGAATATCAGATTGTTGCGGGTGAACGACGCTGGCGTGCGGCGCAGCGCGCGCAGCTTCATGCGCTCCCCGCAGTCGTGCGTCCGCTCGATGACCGTTCCGTGCTCGAGATTGCGATCATCGAGAACGTCCAACGCGTGGACCTCAACGCGCTCGAGGAAGCCCGTGGCTATGCGCAGTTGATCGAGCGCTTCGGCTACACCCAGGAAGCGCTCGCCCGCAGCCTCGGTAAGAGCCGCAGCCACGTGGCAAACACGCTGCGCCTCGTGGCACTGCCCGAGGCAGTCCAGGGCATGCTCGCCGAGGGCCAACTCAGCGCAGGCCATGCACGCGCGCTCCTCGCTGCGAGCGATCCGGTTTCACTCGCCGAGCGTGTCGTCGGTGAAGGTCTGACCGTGCGCGATGTCGAGCGCCTTGCGCGTGGCACGGCCCCGGCGAAGCCACGGAGTACCCCTGCGCCCGAAAAAGATGCGGACACCCGGATGCTCGAAGGCGATCTCACCGCCGCGATCGGCATGCGTGTCTCGCTTGCCCCGGGTGCGGAAGGATCAGGCGAAATCCGGATCCGTTACCGCGATTTTGAAGAGCTCGACCGTCTCTGTGAGAAACTGACCCGCTGAGCCCGATCAGGCGGCCGAGCGCGCTAGCCCCGACGGGCCAACATCGCGAGCCGGATCAGGCAACGCTCGGCAATCGCGTAGTCCGGTCGCGCACCGGGCGATCGCAGCGTGCGATCCGTCTCCTGCACGAGCCGCACCGCCTGCTCGAGCCGTGGCAGGCTCCAACGTCCGAGTTGGTCGAGCATCTGGGTCCGGCGCGGGCCAACTGGTCGCGGGCGCATCCGCTCCACGGCCTGCTCCGGCCCACCGCCGGCCGAGACCGCCATGAAGAGCTGCCGGAAATGGCGTCCCGCATGGATCATCAGCGTCACCGCCTGAACACCGCCCGCCTCCAGCCGCCGCAATCGCCGCCCGGCTTCCGCCACCTGCCCGCGGGCGACCGCTTCGATCAGACGATCCGTCTCCGCCTCTCCGGCCGCCGGCAGCAATGGTATGACATCAATCGCAGAGAGCGGGACATCCGCGTTCAGGCCGAAGAGCGCGATGCGTTCGATCAGTCGCGCCAGGCTCCCACGATCGAGTTCCGCAACCCGTACCTCCAGTTCTGCCAGTGCCTCGTCCGTCAGACCGTGCCGAAGCCCGGCTTGCTGCAGTGCAGCATCAAGGCTGGCCATATCGGGCGCGTCCGGATAGAGCCCGAGCGCCGCTATGTGCTTCCCTTGCTCGAAGGTCTTCCGAAGGCTGGATTTCGGCGGCAGCGAACCGGCCTCTACCACAAGGACACCGTCCTCACGGGTCAGCGTCGCCACGGCTTCCGAGACAGCGGCCGCCGCGCCATCCCCTGCACCTTCCAGCAACACTACAGGCCGCCCGCCGAAGAAGCTCCGTGCCCGCAACGCATCGTAGAGAACCGCGGGATCGCGCCTCACTTCCGCCGCCACGAGCCGCGTGACCGTCCCCTCTCCTGAACCATCGGACAGCGCTGCCACGAGCCGCCGCCGCATCTCGGCGATCAGGCTGGCATCCGGGCCATGCAGCAGAGCGGCGACGACAGCAGCATCAGGCGCAGAACAGAAGCGTTCCGCAGCGCGGCCTTGCACCTTCATGCCCTATGCCGTCGCTGCCCTGGCCCCTCACGCATTCCGTTCAGCCGCTTGCCTCGAGCGCCTGTCCGCGCGCCAGGACACGCCGGGCGATCCGCTCTCCGAGGTCGCGGGCGATCCGCTCCTCGATATCGCGCCGCGTCGTGCGCGAGGCGTAGAGAGACGCCGTCTCGTCGAACCCCGCTTCGGTGAAGACGGAGTCGTCCAAGACCGGTTCGGGCTCCCCGTCGCGAAACAGCCGGAACTGAGCGCGCCCGGTGAGCTGGATCCGCGTCACAGCATTGTCCTGCGCGACGAGCAGCCCGCGCTCGGTCACCCGCATCTCCACCTCGAGCCGATAGGCGGTATCCGCCGGCGGGCCGAGGCGGGATTCAAGCGTCTCGTTCATCGCGTTGCTGAACCGATCGCGCACAGGCGGAAGGGCTACCTTGCCGTATAATCCACGCCCTGTCTCCGTCTTCGCCAGCATGGGCCGGAAGCAGCCGGAAAGCGTCACAGCCCCGAACCCGGCCAGAAGGCCAAGGGCCGCACGGCGACGCATGGCGCGCTCAGACGACGACATTGACGATCCGTCCCGGCACAACGATCACCTTCTTCGGCGGCTGCCCTCCAAGATGCCGCGCCACATCCGGCATGGCGAGAGCGATCTCTTCGATCGACGCCTTCTCCGCGTCGCGCGGCACTGAAATCTCGGCGCGCTTGCGCCCATTCACCTGAACCGGCAGCAGGATCGTGTCGTCCGTGAGCAATGCAGGATCGGCCGCGGGCCAGGCAGTGTCGACCAGCGGTGTGGACTGTCCGAGCGCTGCCCACATCTCCTCGGTGAAATGCGGCGCCATCGGGTTCATGAGCTGCACCAGCGTCTCCACCGCTTCGCGCCTGGCGAAGGCCGCATCGGGCTCGTTACCGTCCAGACGGGTGATGCCGTTGGCGAACTCGTAGAGCCGTGCCACTGCCTTGTTGAAGGTGAACCCTTCAATGTCCTCCGTCACCCCGGCGATTGTCTTATGCGTGAGCTTCCGGAGCGCCGTGGCCTCTGTGGAGAAGCTCGCCGGGATCTCCGCAGCGGGGCCGACGAGCTCCAGCATCCGCCAGACCCGCTGCAGGAAGCGCCAGGCACCTTCCACGCCTGCAGCGGTCCATTCCACATCGCGCTCCGGTGGGCTGTCCGACAGCATGAAGAACCGAGCGGTGTCGGCCCCGTACTGCTCGATCAAGATGTCGAAGTCCAAGCGCAACGTGGTGGATCCGGACGCGATCATCGAGC
>JBCBWF010000134.1:0-11728 GCA_039817245.1 Pseudomonadota bacterium
CGCGCGCAGTTCGCCTGGGAGACTACGGTGGGCGCGCAGAAGGCGCGCAATGTTCATATCGGCGGCGAGAAGACGCGCGAGGAATTCGTGGCCGCGCGCGAGGCGCGCGACGCGACGCTCTCGATGCCGCGGCTGATCATCCCCTCGATCCAGGTGAATATGCGCGCCGGCCACATGCCGCCGGCATCGAGAGCGTCGCGTCGCGCGCCTCGCGCGCGGCCACGAATTCCTCGCGCGTCTTCTCGCCGCCGATATGAACATTGCGCGCCCTCTGCGCGCCCACCGTGGTCTCCCAGGCGAACTGCGCGCGCCCCGGCGCCTTGTAGTCGTGGCCGACGAAGATCCGCGTCTCGTCCGGCAGCGACAGGATCTTCTGGATCGAGTCCCAGAGCGCCTGCGCCGAGCCGCCGGGAAAGTCGCAACGCGCCGTGCCGAAATCCGGCATGAAGAGCGTGTCGCCCACGAAGGCCGCATCGCCGATCACATAGGTGAGGCAGGCCGGCGTATGCCCCGGCGTGTGCAGCACGAAGGCCGAGAGCCCGCCGATCTCGAAGCGGTCCTGCTCGCGAAAGAGCCGGTCGAACTGCGAGCCGTCGCGCTCGAACTCGGTGCCCGCGTTGAAGATCTTGCCGAAGGTGTCCTGCACCACCGTGATCTCGGCGCCGATGCCGATGCGCCCGCCGAGGCGCTCCTGCAGATAGGGCGCGGCCGAGAGGTGGTCCGCATGCACATGGGTCTCCAGGATCCACGCGACAGTGAGCCCTTCGGCCGCGACGAAGGCCGCCACGGCGTCGGCCGAGCCGGTCTCGGTGCGCCCGGCGGCGGCGTTGTAGTCCAGCACCGAGTCGATGATCGCGCAGGCGCTGCTCTCGGGATCGCGCACCACATAGGAGACGGTGTTCGTTCCGTCGTCGAAGAAGGCCGTCACCTGCGGGCTCATCGCTGCTCTCCCTGCCTTTGCCTTTTCACAGCCTAACGCTGCCAAATTGGGGGCTCAAGCGGGCCTTGCCAACGGGTCCGTGATGGCCCTGGGCGCTTGCGCCGCAGGGGGGGGTCAGGCGGGGGCGAGGCGGTCGCGGATGAGCCCGGGCAGGTCCGCATAGCGCTCGAAGGCGAAGCGGGCCTCGAAGCTCTCCGCCGCGCGCTTGCGGTAGCCGCGGGTGAAAAGCGCGAAGGGCAGGCCCGCGGCGCGGGCGGTGGCCTCGTCGGTCTCGCTGTCGCCCACATAGAGCGCATGGGCGCCGGGCAGGCCGAGTTGCTCGAGACAGAGGCGAAGCGGTGCGGGGTCGGGCTTCAGCACCGGCAGGGTGTCGCCCCCCACCACCGCGCCGAAGGGGGCGGCGAGATCGAGATCGGCCAGCACCCGGCGCGCCATCGCCTCGGGCTTGTTGGTGCAGACACCGAGGGGCAGGCCCGCCGCGGCCAGCGCCGCGAGCGCGTCCGCCACGCCCTCATAGGGCCGGGTCAGCGCCGTGGGGGCTGCGGCGTAGTGGCGGTGGAAGGCGGCGAGCGCCTCGGCCTGCAGCCCGTCCTCCCCGCCGGTCGCGACGAGGCAGCGCTCGACGAGCTTGCCGACGCCGTTGCCCACGAAGCCCGTGACCGTGGCGAGGTCGAGCGCGGGCCGGCCGAGACCCGCGAGCATGCGGACCGCGGCGGCGTGCAGGTCCGGCGCGCTCTCCACCAGCGTGCCGTCGAGATCGAAGACCACCGCCCGGACCACCGCCTGCATCACGCCGCCTTCCACTTGATGGAGCAGCCCATGGAGGGGATCTGCTCGCGAGGCCCCTGCCCCGTCTCGGCCACGCCGCGCATGGCCTCGAAGAGGTCGCGGCGGAGATCGGCGGGGCCGGGCGCGGCGCGCGAGGCATCGAGCCGGCCGCGATACTGAAGCCCGCCCGCTGCATCGAAGCCGAAGAAGTCCGGCGTGCAGACCGCATCGTAGGCGCGGGCGACCGCCTGGCTCTCGTCGTGCAGATAGGCGAAGGCGAAGCCCGCGTCGCGGGCCTGGCGGGCCATGCCCTCCGGCCCGTCCGCCGGGTAGGTGCGCGCATCGTTGGAGCAGATGGCCGCGACGCCGATGCCGAGGGCCGTGAGCGCCGCGGCGTCGCGCGCGATGCGGCTCTCGATTGCCTTCACATAGGGGCAGTGCACGCAGATGAACATCACCAGCGTGCCCTTTGGCCCGGCGATATCGGCGAAGCTGTAGGTCTTGCCGTCGATCCCGGGCAACGAGAAGGCGGGGGCCTTCCAGCCGAAATCGCAGAGCGGCGGGGTGGCGGCCATGGCGGGGCTCCCTTCTGGGCGGGTCAGGCGGCGCTGGGGAGCGCGGCCGCGGCGGCTTCGCGGATGGCGCGGATATTGGCGCCGTAGGGCGCGGGGTTGGCGACGCTGCCGCCCTTGAACACCGCCGAGCCCGCGACGAGCACATCCGCGCCGGCCGCCACCACGCCCGGCGCGGTGGCCGGGGTGACGCCGCCATCGATCTCGATATGCACCGGGCGCTCGCCGATCATCTCGCGCAGGCGCGCCACCTTGGGCACCATCGCCTCGATGAAGCTCTGCCCGCCGAAGCCGGGGTTCACGGTCATCACGCAGACGAGGTCGATCCGGTCGAGCACATAGGCGATGCTCTCCGGCGGGGTGGAGGGGTTGAGCGCGACGCCCGCGCGGCAGCCCGCATCGCGGATCGCCTGCAGCGTGCGGTCGAGATGCGGCCCGGCCTCCGCATGCGCAGTGATCACATCGGCGCCCGCCTCGGCGAAGGCGGCGATGTAGGGGTCGACCGGCGCGATCATCAGGTGCACGTCGAGCACGGTCTTCACATGCGGGCGGATGGCCTTCACGGTCTGCGGGCCGAAGGTGATGTTGGGCACGAAATGGCCGTCCATCACGTCCACATGCACCCAGTCGCAGCCCTCCGCCTCGATCGCGCGGCATTCCGCGCCGAAATCCGCGAAATCGGCGGACAGGATGGAGGGCGCGATCTTGATGGTCCGGTCGAAGCTCACGGGCTCGTCTCCTTCAAAGCGGTGCTGCACATGCGGGGGCGGGACACCCAGGGGGGTGTCCGCCGGGTCGGGCCGATCAGGCTGCGGTCAGGCTGCGGCCTGGGCGCCGATGCTGGGGTCGAGCGTGCCGGAAGCGTAGCGCTTGGCCATCTCCTGCATGGGCACGATCTTGATCTTGTGCGCCTGGCCGGCGGTGCCGAAGGCCTCGAGCCGGTCGCGGCAGACCTGCGACATGGCCTCCATCGCCGGCTTCAGGAACTTGCGCGGGTCGAACTGGCCGCGATCGGTGGTGGCGATGCGGCGCATCTCGGCGGTACCGGCGAGGCGCAGATCGGTGTCGATGTTGATCTTGCGCACGCCATGGCGGATGCCGCGCACGATCTCCTCCACCGGCACGCCATAGGTCTCGCGCATCTCGCCGCCATTGGCGTTGAAGACGGCCTGCCACTCCTCGGGCACGGAGGAGGAGCCGTGCATCACGATATGGGTGTTGGGCAGCTTGGCGTGGATCTTCTCGATCACGTCCATGGCGAGGATGTCGCCGGTGGGCTTGCGGGTGAACTTGTAGGCGCCGTGGCTGGTGCCGATGGCCACCGCGAGCGCGTCCACCTTGGTCTCGGCGACGAAGCGCATCGCCTCGTCCGGATCGGTGAGGAGCTGGCTGTGGTCGAGCTTGCCCTCGGCGCCGTGGCCGTCCTCCTGGTCACCCTCGCCGGTCTCGAGGCTGCCGAGGCAGCCGAGCTCGCCCTCCACCGAGGCGCCGACGAGATGGGCGAGTTCGGAGACCTGGGCGGTGACGCGGACATTATAGTCGTAATCCGCGGGCGTCTTGCCGTCCTCCTCCAGCGAGCCGTCCATCATGACGCTCGTGAAGCCGTGCTGGATGGCGGAGAGGCAGGTGGCGACGTTGTTGCCGTGGTCCTGATGCACGCAGATCGGGATCTCCGGATACATCTCGACAAGGCCTTCGAGCATCTTGCGCAGCATCACGTCGCCCGCATAGGCGCGCGCGCCGCGGCTGGCCTGGATGATCACGGGCGAGTCCGTCGCGCGCGCCGCGTTCAGGATGGCGAGGCCCTGTTCCATGTTGTTGATGTTGAAGGCCGGCACGCCGTAGCCATGCTCGGCGGCGTGGTCGAGAAGCTGTCGAAGCGTGATGAGCGCCATGGAAACCTCCGGTTTACGCGGTGGCGCAGGCCCGGATCCGGGGCCCGCGGCGAAGGGCGGGGCCGGCGGCCCTTCGCGGCGCGGACCATACCACTCCTGCCCGGCGCCGGGAGATCGTCCGGCCCCGGGACAGGGGCGGGGGCGCGATTTTCCCGCAGCGGCACAGCGGATTGTGCGGGCGCGAGGGCCGCGCGGGGGCGCCGGCGGGTTGCGGGGTGGTTCGGGGGGCGATTTAGGGGCGGTCGCCGGGAATCAGAGGGGGCGCTCACGCGGGCGCCCGGGGGGCGGGGTTGTCCTGCGCGGAAAGGCGGGGATGGGCGGCGAGGAAGCGCGCATAATCCGCCTCCACCGCCGCGGCGATGCGCGCGCGGTCGGCCTCGTCCCAAGAGTAGTCCGCCACCACCTTGCGGCGCACCAGCGGCTTCAGCCGCTCGATCAGCCAGCGCGGCATTAGCATGTTGACGCGGTCGTACCAGCGCGACCGGCGGAGCCAGGCGAGAAGGGCGCTGTCGGCGCGGAGGGACTCGCGGGTATGGGTGCGCTCCTGCTCGGCGAGGGCGGCGAGCTCCTCCGGCCCCGAGCGCAGGCCCAGAAAGTCGAGCACGGCGCGGTGCAGGCGCTCCGGCGCGTCGCGGTAATCCTCCATATGGAGCACCAGGACACGCTCCGGCGGGACATGGGCGTGCACAATGTCGAGCGTTTCCGCGTATTTGCTGGTCTCGACGATGTCCGGCCAGCGCTCCACCGCCTCCCCGATCGGAACGAATCGGCGCTCGTTGGATAAAGCCTGCGCGTAGTGAGATTCGATACGGGCGAGTGGTTCACGGACCATGTATATCAGCCGGACATCGGGGATATCGCGCGCGATCCGGGCCATGGCGGCCTCCAGATGGCGACGAACCACGTAGTCGGGGGTGCCCTCCATGAGGTGTGCCCCGTCATCGGCGCCGTTGAACAGGGACCGGTACCAGTCGAGGCCGCGGCTCTCGTAGTAGAAGTTGAAGAAGTGGGTTTCCTTCTTCGGATACATGAAGATCTGCGGGTGGCGGGCCAGCGCGTTGCAGAGGGTGGTGGTGCCGCATTTCGGGGCACCGATCACAATGGAATGAGGGAGGGAGCGCGATGCCATGATGATCACCTTGGTTCGGAAGAGGTCCGTGAGTGCCGTCTTTAGCGCAGTTTCGCAGCCGCATCGACAGTGCTGCGGTGCAACATTGCCCCGTAAGAAGACGTTAACCATTGAGGAACGATTCCGGCGTTTTCTCGGCATTCCGGGGGGTGATTCTTGCGTGGGGCGACTGTGATCATGGTGAACGGAGTGGGTGTTGCACTTTGCCAACACTCCAATCCTCTCAAGGTTCTAGCAGTTCTGTCCCGGCTGCGCAGGCATTGGGCAGTGCCTGGTAAGCCGTTGTCCCATATTGGGAATTCAACACATTTTTGCCCTGATAGACTCGCCCGGTAGGAACGAGGAGTGTTGCGCAGCAACCTAAGCTGGTGTACCGGTTACTAGGAGCTTAACGAGTGGATTGTGGGGTGTGCTTGGATGTCTAGGGTCCCGTCTTCGTCTCTCGGAGCGGTGCCACCTGAGGAAGAATTTCCTGAGATTGGCCCGAATTCCCGAGTGAAACGCGTTTTTGATGTATTGTGCGGGTGCGCAATGCTTGTGGTCTTCGCCCCCCTGATGATCACGATCGCGGTTCTTATCTATGTATTCGATGGTCGTGGCGTAATCTTCGCTCATGAACGTGTTGGTCGTGACGGCCGTAAGTTCAAGTGCTTGAAGTTTCGCACGATGGTCCGTGACAATGGTGAAGTTCTTCGTCGGCTTCTCGAAGAATGTGAGGAGAGCCGGAAGGAATGGGCGCATTGTCGCAAGCTGAAGAACGATCCGCGGATCGTGCCGGTCATCGGTTCGCTGCTGCGCAAGTCCAGCCTGGATGAGCTGCCGCAGATCCTTAACGTCATCCGTGGCGATATGAGCGTGGTGGGGCCGCGTCCGATCGTCGAGGAAGAGCTCGAGAACTACGGACCGTGGAAGAAGTACTACCTGCTGGTGCGTCCGGGTCTCACCGGACCGTGGCAGATCGGCGGCAGGTCGCAGACCAGCTATGACTCCCGCGTGCGCATGGATGTGGGCTACGTGAAGTCCTGGTCGTTCTTCGGCGATGTCCGCATCGTCTATCGCACCGCGATGATGCTGCTGCGCGGTCGTTTCGACGGGGCTTACTGAGCCCCGTCCGAGGCCTCCGGGCACGGCCCGGGGGAAAAGAAAAACCCCGCTCCAGACGACCCTGGAGCGGGGTTTTTTCTTGGGAGTGCGCGTGTCACTCGGTGAAGCGCGTGGAGCTCTTGCGCACCGTCTCCGGCACCGCCGCTGCGGAGAACAGCGTGACGGGAACGGCTGCAAGCCAGGCGCCGAGGATCCACCAGATCAGCGGACCGCCCAGCACCATCCAGCTGAGCGCAGCCAGAAGTCCGGTGGCCGCATAGGACAGGAGCACAACTCTCAGCACTGCTGGGTCCGCCCGTGTTGCCTCATTTTCCTCTCCTCTTTGCAACGCATTTGTCGTCATGCTTTGATGTAACCATAACCGAACGACATAGATCTGTCTTTAGCGATGTCGTGAATCACTTTGAGGTTGCCAGTCCAGTTTTGCCGTTCACGTGAGTCAAGCGATGGGGGTCGCTATGGGGGTTGCTGTTTCTAGTGATGGTAAATCCGGCAAGTGGCCGGATTGTGGCCAATCGGGCGACGAAACCTCGATCGACGTCTGCATATGCACATTCAAGCGTCACTCCGTGGTCGACACGATCGCGAGTATTGCCCAGCAAGAGTTGCCAAAAAATACCCGGGTGCGCGTCATTGTCGCGGATAATGACGAAGCATCGATTAAGGAAGACGAACTCCTCGCCCTCGGCCACCGCTTAGGGATCGCGCTCGTATACCGACACGCACCGGCACGCAACATCTCGATAGCCAGAAATGCGTGCCTTGACGCAGCGCAAGCGGACTGGGTGGCCTTCATCGACGACGACGAGGTGGCAGAACCGGACTGGCTGGCCCAGCTTCTCGCCTCGGCGCGTGCGCAGCAGGCGGAGGCGGTGTTCGGCCCGGCGATGGCGGTCTATCCCGACACCGCGCCGCGCTGGATGCGGGCGAACGACTTTCACTCCAACATCCCCACGCGCCGCGGCGACACGGTGGAGACCGGCTATTCCTGCAACGTGCTGATGCGCTGGCGCGAGGGGCTGGCGCCGGCGCAGCGCTTCCGGCTGGAGCTGGGGCGGACGGGCGGCGAGGACACGGAGTTCTTCTTCC
This sequence comes from Pseudomonadota bacterium, assembly GCA_039817245.1. Classification (GTDB taxonomy): domain Bacteria; phylum Pseudomonadota; class Alphaproteobacteria; order Rhodobacterales; family Rhodobacteraceae; genus Thermohalobaculum. The sequence goes on from JBCBWF010000134.1 coordinate 7,498, forward strand.
GCCTCTTCCGCGCGGGCGGGCAGCTCGGCATCGCCTGGGACGCGATCGTGCGCGAACCGGTGGCGGAGAAGCGGATGAGCGCGTCCTGGATCTTCCGCCGCAAACTCGCCACGGGGGCGATCTATGGAGCCTTCGCGCCGGATCAGGACGGGCGAGGCCGGGCGACGGTGTTCGTGCTGGCGATGGCGAAGGCGGCCTATTGCGCGCTGCGCGCCCTGCCGGCCGCGGTGAATTCGGAGCGGCTGGCGTTCTGGGCGATGCGGGGCGCCTTTCATATCGGGGTGTGCACCGGCTGCCTCCGGCCGCCGCGGGCGGAGATGTACGGTCATGGCTGAGACGAGCGAGCGCGTGATGGATACGGCGGCGGAGCGCGTGCCGGTGCCCGAGAGCATCGTGCTCTTCTATGACGGCTTCGAGATGCAGGCGATCGACAGGCCCTATGGCCGGCTCTACTCGGACCTGCGCGGCACGGCGCGCTGGCTCTGGCGCACGGCGAAGCGGGTGCAACCGTATACGGGCTACTATGTGGCCTTCCGCAACCTCTGCCGCAGCCTCTCGGCGCTGGGTTGCGAGGTGCGGATCAACGATTTCGCCGCCGCGCGGCGCAATCCCGGGCAGGTGATCGGGCTCAGCGGCTATGCCTCGGTGCACAAGGCGGTGTCGCTGGAGAACCCCGCGATCTTCGGGCCCGGCTATGTGCCGCCGCCGCCGGAGGTGGAGCGGGTGATGGCGGAGAGCCGGATCCGGATCATGACGGTGCCGTCCGAATGGCCGGCGGAGATCTATCGCCCCGTGCTGGGCGAGCGGGTGCAGCCATTCTTCGTGGGCATCGACACGGAGGCCTGGCCGGATCTGAGCGGCGAGGAGAAGACGCTCGACTGCCTGATCTACGACAAGGTGCGCTTCGAGCGCGAGACGCGGGAGCCGCTGGTGGGCACCGCGCTTCGGGCGCATCTGGATGCGCGGGGGCGGTCGCATCAGACCATCCGTTACGGGCACCACCATACCTCGCAGTTCCGCGGGCTGCTGAAGCGGGCGCGGAGCCTGGTGTTCGTGTGCGAGCACGAGACGCAGGGGCTGGCCTATCAGGAGGCGCTGTCCTCGGGCGTGCCGGTCTTCGCCTGGGAGGAGGAGGCGCTGTTCGACCCGACTCAGCGGAAATACGCGCCGGAGGGGCTGCGGGTGTCCTCGGTGCCGTATTTCGACAAGCGCTGCGGCGTGAAGTTCACGCTGGAGGATCTCGGGGAGCGGTTCGACGCGTTCTGGGAGCGGCTCGAGGGCTTCGCGCCGCGGGACTACGTGACCGAAGTGCTGAGCCTCGAAGCCTCCGCCCGGCGATACCTCTCGATCTACCGGATGGCGAGCGGGGGTTAGGGGCGGCCGAAAGGCGTGACGGCCGGGACGGTGCGGCCGCTCCCACCCACGTTATTTTGGCCAGCGTTTGGTGAATGCGGGATAAACGAATCCAGGCCCTCGCCCATCCGTCTCAACTTGCACCTCGTTCACATTATGTTCTTGTCTCCAGCCGACAAAATGACGTGGGTGGGCGCGGGCGCGAGAGAGTGGAGGAGCCGGAGCGACGGCCTTCAGGAGCATTGTGGCGCTCGGCGCCGTCCGTGGTCGTCCCGGCCTTGAGCCGGGACCTCCCTCGGCGCTCAAGGAGGCCCCGGCTCAAGGCCGGGGCAGCCTCGCGATCCTGCGCCCAAGTCAGGCGCGGAAGCGCGTGATGTCGTGGCGGATCATGCGGTGGTTGAGGAGGGCGGCCACCGCCACCGCGAGCGGAGCGCCGATCGCCGCAATCGCCATCTCCTCGAGATTGCCGACCTCGATGCTCGAGAGGAGCAGCATGTGGAGCGCTGCGAAGGCCGCCCCCACCGCGGCCGGAACCGCCACCGCCCCGAGGCAGCGGCCGAGATCGAGCGCCACGCAGCGCCCGGCATAGACCCAGCCGCGGAGCACGAAGACCACCCCCCAGATGGTGAGCGACACAGCCACCGCCTCGAGGCTGATGAAGGCCGCAGGCAGCACGATCAGGATCCGGAGCACCGCGCCCTCCGCGATGAAGCGCAGCAGCAGTTCCGTCCGGCCCATCGCGCGGAAGAGCGCGCTGAGGCACATGATCGTCACCGCCTCGAACATCATGCCCGGCACCGAGAACGCGAAGATCGTCGCCACGTCCCGCCACTTCTCCGACAGCACAACGGTGAAGACGGCCGGGCCCGCTGCCGCGATCACGGCGACCACCGGGAACATCACATGCGAGAGCAACCGGATCGCAGCCACATAGATGTCGACCACGCGCGCAGGCTCGTCCCGCGCCTTGGCCATGCGGACATAGACCACCGAGGAGACCGGCCCCGCGAGCCCGCTCTTCGGCAGGTTCACGAAGCGCTGGTTCATGGCGAAGAGGCCGAGCGGGCCTTCGCCGAGGAGTCGTCCGATCACGATCACGGTGGACTGGTTCTGGATCGCGGTGATGCCGGAGACCGCGATGGCGTCGCGGGCGAAGCGCAGATGCTCGCCGAGAAGGCCGAGCGAGAAGTAGAACCGCGGGCGGAACCGGGTGAGAAGCGCCACGCCCGCGAGGCGCACGGCCGCGAGCGCCACCTGCTGCGCCACGAGCGCCCAGACCCCGAAGCCCGCGAGCGCAAGGCCGATGCCGAGGCCCACGCTGGCGACGGTGGTCACCATCTGGATCGCGGCGATGGTGCTGTACTGCTCGCGCCGCTCCATCTCCGCATTGGGCGCCGCGGCGAGCGCCTGGCAGAGCGGGATCAGCGAGAGCGCTGCCATCACCGCGATGAGTTCCTCGGTGTCGAAGAACCAGGCCCAGACCGGGGAGATGGCGATGATCAGCGCCGCGAGCCCGCAGCCCACCGCCACGAGCAGCCAGAAGGCGCTCGACCATTCCGCCGGATCCTCGCTCTTGGAGCGGATCAGCGACTGGCCGAGCCCCGCATCGCTCAGCATGGAGCCGAAGATGACGACGGACATGGCCATGGCCATGATCGCGAAATCCTCGACCGCGAGATGCCGCGCGATGACCGGCAGGGCGATGAACTGCGCGAGCACGAGGAAGACCCGCGCCGAGATGAGCGAGCCGACGCTTCGGAAGAAGCCGCGCGCAGACCCCGCCGGCGCCGTCGAGGCCGCTTCGCTCAAGGGCGCACCGGCAGAAACCGCACGGCGCTCCAGTCACGCGCCTCGATCATCGTGGTCGGCGTGCTCGCCAGCCAGTCGCGCCGCACAAAGCCGGGCCAACACTCGCCCCCTTCCCCGTGCAGGATCATGGGCGTGTACCGTTCTTGAAAGCGCGCGTCGGCATACAGACCCTTGAACACTCCATCGGGCCCCACCTTGTACTCCGCCGCTTCATCGCCTGGACAGGATAAATTGAAGTGCGGTAGCAAATCGGGTTCGTGGCGCCAGAAGACGTCCTTGTCGAAACTTGCGTGATTGCGCTTTCCGGTCTTGATCGGGTTCGCATGCGCCATCTCGACCCAATTGAGCCCGAAGAGATCGTGGATCGTGCCGTCATAGGCGAGCGCGATGCCGCCTGCGGGGCCGACGCCGATGGCCGGGCGCGCCTCCATCCCGCTGAGGACCGCGCCGAATTCGAGGGCGCGTTCGACGAGATTGAACTCCTTCACCACATCGAAGCGGCTCTGCAGGTAATGCGTCCAGCCGACGGCGAGGACGACCGCGGCGGAGACCACGGGCAGCACGACATGGCGGCGCAGGATCTCCGGGCTGAGCAGCAGCGCAAGGCCGAGCGCCCCCGCCAGCGCGAAGAGCGGCGCCATGGGCTGGTAGAACCGCCAGAGCGCGAAATGGTCGCCCCCGAGGGCGGCATAGGTGAAGAGCAGGCCGAAGACGGTGGCCGCGCAGATCGCGAGCCCGCGCGAGCCCGGCACCCGGCTCCACATGTTGAAGAAAGCCCAGGCGCCGGCGACGACCCAGAGGATCAGCCAGAGCTCTGCGAAGGGGGACTCGCTGACGAAGGAGAACAGGTATTTCACCCCGTCCGTCAGGTCCTGCAGCCGGTCGGAAGAGACCTTGGCGTAGAAGGTGTTGGGCACCGGCTGGCCGAAATAGAGGACGCGGAAGAGCGTGGCCGCGGCGAAGACCAGCACGGCGATCAGGATGGCGAGCGCGAGCCCCTTCCAGTGCCGCCGCGCCAGGATCGCGGCGAGGGTGAGGAGGCCGATGGCGACCGCGATCCCCTCGGGCC
>JBCBWF010000248.1:0-7711 GCA_039817245.1 Pseudomonadota bacterium
GCGACTGCGACACGGCCTCCCAGTAAACCGGTCGGCACGCTGACCCCGGCCCCGGCGCGGCCCTTGCCCGCCGGCGCCCGATCCTGAATACCAAGGCGCGCGCGGCACCTCCGCGCGCGCCTTCGCGCATCCGGGAGCGCCCAGAGCGGGATCCAGAGCCATGCCGAGCCCCAAGCCCAGCGTCGACATCCTGCTCGCCACCTATAACTGCGCGCGCTTCGGCCCGGCGCTCCTCGACAGCCTGCTCGCGCAGACCCATGGCGATTTCCGCCTGATCGTCCGCGACGACGGCTCGAAGGACGAGAGCCTCGCGCTCCTCGAGAGCTACCGCCCCCGCTTCGGGGGCCGCATGACGATCCTCGAGGACCGCACGCCCAGCGGCAGCGCCACCGGCAATTTCGCCCGCCTGCTCGCGGCCAGCGAGGCCGACCACATCCTCTTCGCCGACCACGACGATGTCTGGCTGCCCGAGAAGGTCGCCGACACGCTCGCGCTCCTCAGCGAGGCCGAAGCCGTCGCCGGCCCCGGCGTGCCGGCTTACGTGTTCACCGATGTCCGCGTGGTCGACGCCGCCCTCGCCCCCGTCGCCGAGAGCTACTGGGCCTTCAAGCGCATCGACCCGGCCATCGCGCGCAGCCTCTCGCACCTCCTGGTCTGCCCGCCGATGCTGGGCTGCGCCTCCGGGCTCAACCGCGCGCTTGTCGAGCGCCTGCTGCCCATGCCCGTCGACGCCATCACGGGGCATGACTGGTATGCCCTGCTCGTCGCCTGCATCTACGGCCACACCGCCTGGTCGCCGAAGCCGGGCCTCCTCTACCGCCTGCACGGCGCCAACGTGTCGGCCCAGGCGGAGGTGACCGTCAGCCGCCTCGCGCGAATCGAGGGCAAGGTGCAGGCCGTGCGCCACCGCATGGCACGGCGCCGGGCCCAGGCCGCCGCGCTGCTCGAGCGCTTCGACGACCTGCCCGCGGAGGCCCGCGACGTGATCGCCCGCTTCGTCGCCACCGGCGAGCAGGGCTTCCTTGCCCGCCGCCTCACCCTGCTGCGCGGCCGCTATCTCTTCCCCGATCTCACCCGAAACGCCGGAATGCTCGCCCTCGGCTGACCGCACCCCCTTCCCCCGCGCGCCGGAACCGCGTATCAAACGCGCATGAGCAACGTCGCGACCATCGCTGTGCCCCTCGGCCTCCTCGGCCTTCTCCTTACGCGCCCCTGAGCGTGCCGGGACAGCGGCGCGCGCGCTCAGGGGAGCAGCGGACGCGCCGGCAAGACACCTCAAAGCTCAGACGGATATTCCCATGACCGACCATGCGACCCCCGCGGCCGAGAAGGCACGCGTCAAGATCTTCGACACCACCCTGCGCGACGGCGAGCAGTCCCCCGGCGCCTCCATGACCCTGCCGGAGAAGCTCGAGATCGCCATGCTCCTCGACGAGATGGGCGTGGACATCATCGAGGCCGGCTTCCCGATCGCCTCGGAGGGCGACTTCGAGGCCGTAACCGAGATCGCCAAGGCCGCCGAGCGCGCCGTGATCGCCGGGCTCTCCCGCGCCAACAAGGGCGATATCGACCGCGCCTGGGCCGCCGTGCAGCACGCCCGGCGCCCGCGCATCCACACCTTCATCGGCACCTCGCCCTTGCACCGCCAGTACCAGCTCAACAAGGATCGCGACCAGGTCCTCGAGCAGATCCGCGAGACCGTCGCCCATGCCCGCGCCCTCTGCGAGGACGTGCAGTGGTCGCCGATGGACGCGACCCGCACCGAGCGCGACTACCTCGCCGAGACCGTCCGCGTCGCCATCGAGGCGGGTGCGACCACGATCAACATCCCCGACACGGTCGGCTACACGGCCCCCCGCGAATCCGCCGAGATCATCGAATTCCTCCGCCGCGAGGTGCCCGAACTCGCGGGCTGCACCCTCTCGACCCACTGCCACAACGATCTCGGCATGGCGACCGCCAACGCGCTCGCCGCCGTCGAGGCGGGCGCGCGCCAGATCGAGTGCACCATCAACGGCCTCGGCGAGCGCGCCGGCAACACCGCGCTGGAGGAGGTGGTGATGGCGCTGCGCGTCCGCGGCGACATCATGCCCTTCGAGACGCAGGTCGACACGCAGCGCATCATGGCCGCCTCCCGCCTCGTCGCCCAGGTCTCCGGCTTCCCGGTCCAGTTCAACAAGGCCATCGTCGGCAAGAACGCCTTCGCCTACGAATCCGGCATCCACCAGGACGGGGTGCTGAAGAACGCCGAGACCTTCGAGATCATGAAGCCCGAGGATGTGGGCCTCTCCGCCACCAATCTCGTGATGGGCAAGCATTCGGGCCGCCACGCCTTCCGCACCAAGCTGGAGGCGCTCGGCGTCGAGCTCGGGGACAATGCGATCCAGGAGGCCTTCGTCCGCTTCAAGGCGCTCGCCGACCGCAAGAAGGAAGTGTTCGATGACGATATCCTCGCCCTGGTCACCGAGACAAAGGCGGAGGAGGCCGGCGATACCGTGCGCCTCAAATTCCTGCGCGTCATCTGCGGCACCGAGGCGCCTCAGTCGGCGGATATCGTCCTCGAGATCGACGGCCAGGATGCGCGCCACACCGCCACCGGAGACGGCCCGGTCGACGCCGCCTTCAACGCGGTGAAGGCGCTGGTGCCGCACGAGGCCGAGCTCGAGCATTTCCAGATCCACGCCGTCACCGCCGGCACGGATGCGCAGGCCACCGTCAGCGTGCGCCTCTCCGAGCACGGCCACATGGCCACCGGCAACGCCTCGGACACGGACACCGTTGTCGCCGCCACCCGCGCCTATGTGCAGTGCCTGAGCCGCCTCATCCTGCGCCGCGCAAAAACCGCCCCCAACCTCGCCGCCATCCAGTAGGCCAGCGGCCGCGAGGGCCGGGGCGGGTCAAGGATCGCGCCAGCGACCGGCGCCAGCCGGCCCGTCCTTGACGCGCCCCGGCCCTCGCAATCAACATCGCTATGAACCGGCCCTGCCGGTTCTCTCAGCGAACAGCCACAAGCCCATCGCTCCCGCCACGCCTCCGGCAAGGGGCCAACAGCACGGCTTGGCCCACCGCTCGAGGAACCCCGCAGGGGTGAGGAGAGCCAGACAAGCATCGCCGTGCGCAGCACGGCGATTCCGCCAGCCTCGCCCCCTATCCGCATTTCCGGCCAGCGCGCGACAGGATCCGTCGCGCACCACCCTGCAGCCCGCCCCCGACCGATGCCACCCTCCCCGCACCCGCACCGAAAGGAGGCCCGCACCCCATGCCCCTCGACCGCATCCCCGCCCTCGCCGAACGCTATCGCCGCGACGGCTATCTCTCCGGCGTCGAGATCGTCACGCCCGAGGAGGCCGCCCGCCACCGCGCCGCCCTCGAGGCCGCCGAGAGCCGCATCGGCCCCGTCCACTACCGCCCCAAGATCCACACCGTGCTCACCTCGGCGCTCGACCTCGCCACCGATCCGCGCATGCTCGACCTCGTGGAGGCGATGATCGGCCCCGACATCCTGCTCTACAACGCCACCTTCATCATCAAGGAGCCGCACACGCCCTCGCATGTGAGCTGGCACCAGGACCTCACCTATTGGGGCCTCAGCGGCGACGATCAGGTCACCGCCTGGATCGCCCTCTCGCCCGCCACCGCCGAGAGCGGCTGCATGCGCATGGTCCCCGGCAGCCATCTCGCAGGCCGGCGCGACCATGCCACCACGGAGGACGCAAGCAACGTGCTCTTCCACGGCCAGACCGTCGCCGATGTGAGCGAGGCCACGGCCGAGTTGTGCCCCCTCCGCCCCGGCGAGGCCTCGTTCCACCACGGCTGGACGCTGCACGCCTCCATGCCGAACGAAAGCGACGACCGCCGCATCGGCCTCAACATCCAGTACATCGCCCCGCATATCCGCCAGACGAAGCACGATCTCGACACGGTCATGCTGGTCCGCGGCCAGGACGCCTACGGCCATTTCGGCACGGACCGCCCGGCCGCCGCCGATCTCGAACCGGAGGCCCTCGCCCATCTCGCGCGCCTCGAGGAGATCTACCGCGAGAGCGCCGACGCCCGCTGAGACCGCCCGCGCCGCCCGTATCCGCGCCCCGCGGGCGGGGGGCGGGCACGGGCACGGGCAACGCCCCTCGCCGAGGCCCGGTGCCGGCGACCGGCTGATGCATGGCTCCGCAGGCGTTGTGCATCCTGCCTCCGGCCGTTCTGCAACGCTGCATCGGTCCGCGCAGCCCAGCCGCGGCCCGCGCCCAATTGGGCCGGCGCGCCTCGTCCTCGCCATATTTGCCGGACACATCGAGACGCGAGGCAAGGCCGGACCGGGCGCCGAAGGCGCGTGTCCGGACCAAATGGACCACCACTTGCTCGGAGGGATGAGCGATGAGTGTCGTTTCGATTACGTATTTCGTCGATGAGACCCGCCTGGATGAGATCAGCAGCATCGTCGAGAACGACACCAACGTGGATATCCGCCAGATCGGGGACACCATCGGCGTCGAGACCACTTTCCTGCCGAGCGGCGCGCGTCTCGTGGTGACCGAGAGCATCATCAATGGCGAGCCGATTGCCAACAACTTCAGCTTCTTCGACGGTGCGGGAAACGAACTCGTGCGCATCGAGAACTTTCTCGGCGCCTTTCTCGACAATGACGGCAGCATCGAATACCGCATCACTTATGCAACAGGGGACACTGAAATTGTCGGGCTCGACTTCCTGTTGGATAGCAGCCTGTTTCCGGCTGACCTCAGTTCAGACGACGCCGACGGCATCGTCGTCGATCTCGGCGACGGTATCGACACGCTGGATCTGACCGCCTTCGACCGCAACGCGCTCAACGAAGTGGTCGGCGAGGATGGCACGATCAGCCTCTCGCTCAACAACGAAAGCGTCAATGTCTCCGGGCTCGACCGTGTCGAACTGCAGGACGGCACGTACCTCTACAATGTCGAGGGCGAGCTCTCCGAATACCTCTACGGCGTCTATGCCGCCTCGCTCGCTCGAACGCCCGACGAGCCGGGCTTCAATTTCTGGAACGACACCGCGAACGCCAGCAATCTGAGCAAGGCCGAGATCGCCGAGTTCTTCATCGACAGCCCCGAGTTCGCCTCGCTCTTCGACGGAGAGATCAGCGACATCGACTATATCTCGGCGCTCTACAACACCGTGCTCGGCCGCAATGCCGATGACGACGGCTTCGGCTTCTGGCTCGGTGTCTTCGAGAGCGGCGAGCAGTCCCGCGCCGACATGCTCGTCTTCTTCGTCTGCAGCGACGAATATCGCGAAACCTATGCCGACGACGTGGACGACGGGATCTGGGTCCTCTGATCAGGCGTTTCCGCTTCTCCAAGGCGCCTTTGGCCGTCGCTTTCGCATTTGCGGTGGCCGGGCGCCCCTCCTATAAGCGGGCGCACCGCGGCCGGCGGGGATTCCCCGGCCCCTAGACAGCGCAACACGACCGGCAAGGGCAACGAGGGTCTCAATGTTTGGCGGACTGTTCGGCATGTTCTCGAACGACATGGCCATCGACCTCGGCACAGCCAACACGCTTGTCTATGTGAAGGGCAAGGGGATCGTCCTGAACGAACCCTCCGTGGTCGCCTTCCAGACGATCCAGGGTCGCAAGGAAGTGAAGGCGGTCGGCGAGGACGCCAAGCTCATGCTCGGCCGCACGCCCGGCTCGATCCAGGCCATCCGCCCGATGCGCGACGGCGTGATCGCCGATTTCGAGGTCGCCGAGGAGATGATCAAGCACTTCATAAAGAAGGTGCAGCCGGCGACCCTGTTCTCCAAGCCGCAGGTGGTGGTCTGCGTGCCCTACGGCGCCACGGCCGTGGAGGAGCGCGCGATCGAGCAGTCCGTGCTCTCCGCGGGCGCGCGCAAGGCCTTCCTGATCGCCGAGCCGATTGCGGCCGCCATCGGCGCGGGCCTGCCGATCACGGAGCCCACGGGCTCGATGATCGTCGATATCGGCGGCGGCACCACCGAGGTCGCTGTGCTCTCGCTCTCCGACATCGTCTATGCGCGCTCCGTGCGCACGGGCGGGGACAAGATGGACGAGGCGATCATCAGCCATCTGCGCCGCCAGCATAACATGCTGATCGGCGAGTCCACCGCGGAGCGCATCAAGAAGGAGATCGGCACCGCCCGCATGCCGACGGACGGGGTGGGCAAGACCATGTCGATCCGCGGGCGCGACCTTCTCAACGGGGTGCCGAAGGAGCAGGAGATCACCCAGGCGCAGATCGCCGAAAGCCTCTCCGAGCCTGTGCAGCAGATCGTCGAGTCGGTTATGGTTGCGCTCGAGGCGACGCCGCCGGACCTTGCCGCGGATATCGTGGACAACGGCGTGATGCTCGCGGGCGGCGGTGCGCTCCTCGGCGAACTGGACATCGCGCTGCGAGAGCAGACGGGCCTTGCGATCTCGGTGGCGGAGGAGCCGCTGCATTGCGTCGCTCTCGGCACGGGTCGGGCCCTGGAGCATCTCGACAGGCTCGGCCATGTGATGAAGATCAGCGTCTGAGCCGGGCGCGCAGAGGAGTCGGCCGGCAGAGCGCTGAAGGCGCGGGGCTGAGCGCGAGGGGACCGGATGGCGCGTCCTGGACGGGACGAGGCGAAAGACCTGGAGCGGCGGATCCGGATGATGCTGCTCGGCATCGTCGCGGTCGTCTCGCTGGTGCTGCTCGGCCTCTGGCGCGCGGACAATCCCCGGCTTGAACGCCTGCGCATGGCGATGGCCGACGCGGCGATGCCCGGGCTCGGCCTCATCGCGGGCCCGCTGGAGGCCGCCGCCGCCATGGCGCGGGACTACCGGACCTTCATCGATGTCTACCAGCAGAACCGCACGCTGCGGCGCGAGATCGAGCGGCTGGAGGCCTGGCGCGACACGGCCCGCGCGCTGGAGGAGGAGAACGCCCAGCTCCGCGCCCTCATGAATGTCCGCCTCGCGCCGCGCATGAGCTTCGTGACCGGCGATGTGATCGCGGATTCGGGCGGGCCCTTCTCGGAGAGCGCGCTGGTCAATGTGGGCGCGCGCGACGGGGTCGTGGACGGCTCGGCGGCGGTGGACGGCTCGGGGCTCGTCGGCCGCGTGGTCGGCGTCGGCGAGAAGGCGGCGCGGCTGATGCTGCTCACCGACTTCTCCTCCCGCGTGCCCGTCGTGATCCAGCCCTCGGGCCGGCGCGCGATCCTGGCCGGGGACGCGACCCATGCGCCGCGGCTCGAGTTTCTCGACGGCGACGACGCGGTGCGCCCCGGCGACACGGTGGAGACCTCGGGCGATGGCGGGGTGTTCCCGCCGAACCTCCCCGTCGGCCGGCTCGTCTATGCCGGCGCGAGCTGGCGCGCGGCGCTCTCGGCGGACTATGCGCGGCTCGAATTCGTCCGGCTCCTGCGCTATCGGCCGGATCGCGATATCGACCGGCCCGGCGGGCTCGTCTCCCCGGGCAACGCGCCCGGCACGGCGGCGCGGCGGCGGGCGCCCTTCCAGGGCCCGGCGCTGGGCGGTCCCGACGAGGTGGAGGCGAACCCGCTCGGCGGCGCGCCCGCCGAGACCCGGCCGCGAGGGTGAGATGGTGAACGCACTCCGCTTCCCGAGCGCCGCATCGCTCCTGCGCATGGCGCTCCTCTGCCTCCTTGGCGTTGTGGCCGTGGCGGTGGAGGCGGCGCCGCTCGGCCTCGCGGCCGGGTCTCGGCGGGCGCGCCGCCGAGCGGGTTCGCC
>JBCBWF010000098.1:0-13715 GCA_039817245.1 Pseudomonadota bacterium
CGAGCCCGTGCTGCAGCACCGCAACGGCGCCGGACTGCAGCAGATGCTCGACGCTCGGATGCGGGGCCAGCGCCAGCATGGCGAGCTCGTAGCGCGCATCGATCGGCACGCGGAGCACGCGGGCCTGCGCCAGCGCCGCCTCCTGGCGGTCGTCCTCGGCATCGAGGAAGAGGTAGAACTCGTCGGTGCAGATCCGCCGCTCCAGCGGTGCGCCGGCCGGGCGCATCATCGGATGCCCGATCACCAGGTTCACCTCGCGATCCAGCAGGTAGCGGAAGGGGGCATTGCGCTGGTGCCCCGGCGTCGAGCCCTTCACCAGCCCGTTGCGCGCCACCCAGGCGTCGTTGAGCCCCAGCATATCCACCACCGGCAGGCCCGAATGGTAGGGCACCGCCCCGGCCGCGCGGATCGCCACCGTCGGCCCGGTCTCGTAGCCGCCGGGAAAGAGCGCGCCCAGCCGCTCGCCGATCCCCACCCAGTTCTCCCGCGGGCTCGTCATCTGGCGCGAAAGCTCGGGAATGCTGAGGAGCGGGCGCGTATAGGTCCCGTCCTTGTAGGTGAAGCCGTGAAAGGCGGAGACCAGCACCAGAAAACCGAGCGCCCCGGTGCCCAGCACCAGCGGCAGGGGGCGCGAGAGCGCCGCCGCCATCGCCACCCACCCGTTGCCCACCACCAGCAGGATCGCGGGCAGGAGCGGGATCAGCAGCCGGAACTCCATGAAATCCCCGCCCACCCGCGCGACATAGGCCAGCATCAGCCCGAGATAGGCGACGAGCGCCAGGAAGAACGCATCCCCCCGCCGCCCCCACAGAAAGGGCAGCGCCAGGATCACCGGCAGCAGCAGCCCGTAGGCATGCAGGAACGTGAAGACGTAGTAGATCCCCCGCCGGATCACCTCCAGCGAGAAGCCGCCCGCCTTCACATGGAAGGTGTTGGGCACCACGCTGCCATAGGTGAGCGTCGTCCAGACCGCATAGGCCAGGAACACCGCGAGCCCGGGGCCCACCAGCGCCCCGATCCGGATCATTGCCTCCCGCCGCTGCATCCGCGCCAGCAGGCAAAGCGCGAGCGTCCCCGTCAGCACCACCACCAGCACCGCGCTGTCGAGCCGCGTCAGCCCCGCCATCGCCAGCGTCAGCGACAGCGCAGCACAGGTCGCGACCCCCGCGGGCCCCTGCAGCACCCGGTGCGCCAGCAGCAGCGAAAGCGTGACCAGCGCGGTCAGGAGCGAGGTCTCCAGCCCCCCGGTCGCGTAGGAGGTGAAGGAGTAGTTCGCCACCAGCACCAGCCCGAGCCCGAGCGCCACCGGCCCGTTCTCCAGCACCCGCCGCGCCAGCAGCACGAAGGCCGTCACGGAGACCGCGTAAAACGCGATCCCGAGCGCCTGCGCCGCCGGCACCGCCTCGAAGCCGAGCGCCAGCCCCCCCGCGATCAGCACGGTCCAGAGGAAATTGGTGTAGCCCTGCACCGCCACGCCCGGCTCCCAGACGAGCCCGTGGCCGTCCACCAGGTTCTGCGCATAGCGAAAGGAGATGAAGGCGTCGTCCTGCACGAAGCGCAGCGCATAGGCGAGGCCGAGCCCCAGCGCCACGAGCCCCGCCAGCCCCAGCCAGAACACCGCCGGACTGTGCAGCAGGCGCGAGAGCGCTGCCAGCCTGTCCGGCGCCTCGGTCGCGGCGCGGTGGCTCTGCTGATCGTCGGTCACTGTCGTCATGATCGTCCCCGTGGTCCCGTCAGCCCGCGCCCTCAGCCCGCAGAGCGGAAGAACCGGTTGCGCAGCTCCAGATGCCCCATGGCGGAGATCCCGAGCAGCACCGCGAACCACAGCGTGGCGATCCGGCAGATCAGCGTCGCGGTGGTGGCATCCGTGACCGACAGGCCCTCCACCACCAGCATCAGGATCATCACCGCCTCCGCGCTGCCGAGCCCGCCGGGCAGGAAGGAGAGCGCGCCCGCGAGGATGCCGAGCGCATAGATCCCGATCACGATCGCCACCGGCAGCGGGAAGCCCAGCATCTCGAGCACGAGATAGAGCACCAGCCCCTGCACCGCCCAGGCCACCAGCGCGATCGCGGTCGCCGCCGTGATCTGGCGGATGCCGAGGAGTTGCGCTGCCGAGCGGAGCATCTTGGCCAGCCCCTCCAGCGCGCCGCGGCCCATCTGCGCCCAGCCGCGTTCCGCGATCGCGTCCAGCATCCGCGGCAGCCAGGGCAGGCGCAGCCCGAGCAGCAGCACCAGCACCAGCCCGCAGCCCAGGATCAGCGGCCAGACATTGCCCTCATAGCTGCCGATCGCCAGCATCGAGAGCGCCACCACCGCGATGAGGTCCGTATAGCGCTCCGCAAAGAAGCCCGCGAAGGTGTCCGCCACCGCCACGCCATGGCGCTTCAGATACACCGCGCGCACCGTCTCGCCGACCTTGCCGGGCGTGGTGGTGAGCGCGAAGCCGCTCATATAGCAGAGCAGGCTCTGCCCGTGCGCCACCCGGTGCCCCAGGGTCACGAGATAGCCCTGCCAGCGCGCGAACCGCAGCAGGAAATGCACCAGCGACAGCCCCAGCAGCAGCAGCCAGTCCCCCAGCGACAGGAGCGCCGCGCCGGCGATCACCTCGTCGAACCCCGCCCAGAGGATGAACAGCAGATAGGCGACGAGCGCGAGGGTCAGCCCGATCACGAGCAGGCGCAGCTTGCCGCTCGCCAAGGGCTCCCCGTCGCGCGCGCGCTCGGTGTCGCGCGCCATACCGCCTCCAATCCTGCCCGCCAGATCCGTGCCCTGGCCGCCCTCAGTCTGCACGCTCACCGGTCGGGCTCCCCGCAGCGCTGTCCTTGCGGCGCAGATAGGTGAAATACCCCGCCTCGCCGTTCAGCGCATCCTCCAGGTAAACGCTCTCGGGCGCGTATTCCGCGGCCACGATGGCGGCGGCCTCGGCGGGGAAGGGCGCCGGCTGCTCCGCCAGCGGCTCCTCCGTGAACGCGCGGTTGTACATGTAGAAATCCGGCCGCTTCGACAGGATGTAGTCCAGATCGCCCCGCTCATGGCCCGGCAGGCCCGAGCCGAGCTCGCCCGGCGCAAACTCCTTGTGCGCGATATGCACATCCACCAGCCCGTGCTTGCCGATGATCTTCATATCCGCGACGAAGGCGATCACCCCGATCGCATCGGTGGCCAGGCTCTGGTCGTAGTCGGTGCGCAGGGACTGGAAATACTCCCCGATCACCCGCAGCCGCTGGGCGTGCCAGCGCTCCACCCCGACCCCGCGCCAGGTGCCGTGATTGTTCGGGATCTGCGGCAGCAGCCGCGCCTCCAGCGGGGTGGACTGCAGCGCTATCAGCACCAGCGTCGCCGCCAGCCCGGCCAGGCGCGGCCAGCGCGGCGCCGCCGCCCAGTACCGCGCAACCGCCGCGCCGAACACCAGGTAGAGAAGCGGCAGCACCGGCGCGAAGAACCGGAACATCGCCATGTAGTCCCCGCCCACCGCGACAATGTAGGCGCCATAGCCCGAGAACACCGCCAGCGGCACCAGCCAGGCCGCGTTGCGCTGGGCCACCAGCCGCAGCTCCATGATCCGCGGCATCGCGCCGGCGCCGCGCAGCATGGGCCACAGGATCGGCAGCAGCATCAGCCCCAGCGGCGCCGCATAATAGGCCACGAAGTACTTTGCATGGCTCACCCCGCGCATCACCTGCGCCATCCCCCCGCCGGTCTTGGCATAGAAGGTGTTGGGCAGCGGATAGCCGAAATAGCTGTAACGCCAGGCGAAATAGGCGCCGAAGACCACGAGGTAGAGCCCGAGCGCGGCCAGAAACGGCCGGATCCCCCGCTCGAGCAGGATGCCGAGCGTGCCGAGCATGATGAACACGATCACGCCCTCCGGCCGCGTCATCGAGGCGAGCACGAAGACCCCTGCCGCTGCCAGCAGCCAGCCCGGCCGCCGCGCCTGCCAGAAGGACACGAAGCAGAAGATGCCGAGGGTCAGGAAGAAGCCGAACAGCGTCGTCTCCATCCCGCTGCCCGCCCAGGTGGCGAAGGGCCCCGCCACCGCCAGCAGCGCCAGCGGAATGAGCGCCGGCCCCGGCTCCAGCCCCAGCAGCCGGCGGCCCCAGATATAGACCACGCCCATGGTGCCAAGCGCGGCCAGAAACCCGATGACCTGGCTGAACAGCGCCACATCCAGCCCCGTGGCGATCAGCCCGGCGGCGATCACCACCCAGAGGAAGTTGGTGTAGCCCTCCACCGGCGCCTCGCCGATATTCCAGAGGAAACCATGCCCGCCTGCGACGTTTTGCGCAAAGCGGAACGAAATGAAGGCATCCTCGGCGACGACCGCGAGGAAGAGGAAATGCACGACGAATACTGCGAGAATAAGGGCCGCGAGTAGAGTCGTCGCAGCGCTGCCGCTGAGCACGGACGTGCCCGGGCCGGATCCGAAACCGACATCACTCTGTGAAGACATAACACCACCCCGTGCCGAAGACACCCTACGGAACGCCGTTCAAAACATCACGACGCCGGCTTAACCATGCGCCGACTCCGTCCGTTGCCGGACCGAATTATTGGTATAACCACCGTCTTTACAGCCATCTCGGACTCCAAAGAATCGAGAAATCGCTGCGTCCACTCCCGGAGTCAGTCCTATTCGCAAATCATAGAAAACTCAAGATTCTTCCCCTTTTGTGACAGTTGCTGAGCGGGGCGAACCGGTGCGCACCAATCCCCGTCGCGCCCCCCAGCCCGCCTGTCGACAATTACTTGAGCACTGCGCCCGCCGTACCGCAGCTCCGCAGGACCGTCGGGCGCCGCGAGTCTTCGAAAACACGCTGCCTTTATTCTGTCTCATAATGGAGCGGGGCGGTTGGTTCTTTGTGGCAATGCTTGCCCATTGTGCCGTTTCAGGCCGCCCCCGCGCGGCAACGGCACGCAGGGGCGCAACGCGCCGCCGCATCGCGGCGAATTGCTCTGGATCGCCCGACCTCTGCGACCTACCTGTTAACGCGAGCGCGGCGGTCCGCCGGCGCGGTGAAACGGAAGCGTGGGTGCCGGGATGACCGAAGCGAGCAAGTCCGAACCGATCTGGATCGTCTATGACGGCGAGTGCCCGTTCTGCTCCAACTATGTGCGGATGCTGAACCTGCGCAAGGCGCTCGGCGATGTGCGCCTCGTCGATGCGCGCGCCGGCGATCCCATCGTCGCCGAGGTGGTCGCCAAGGGCTACGACCTCAACGAGGGCATGGTGCTGATCGATGGCGAGCGCATCTATCACGGCGATGCCTGCGTGAACCGGCTGGCGATGATGTCCACCGCCTCGGGGGTCTTCAACCGGCTGAACGCGTGGGTCTTCCGCTCGGAGACCGCCTCGCGCGTGCTCTACCCGTTCCTGCGCGCGGGCCGCAACGCAACCCTCTCGCTCCTCGGCCGCAAGAAAATCGATTTCGGCGCCGAGGAAGCCCCCGGCACCCGATAATCCAAGCCCGATAATCCGAGCCAGCGCCCGCCCCGGCTGCACCCTCAGTGGGTGCAGACCTTCGGGCGCGCATAGTCGATCGGCTTGAAGGTCAGGAACCCGCGCTCGATGAAGGACGCGTTGTCGTAGCTGTTCACCCAGCCCTCGGCGCTCGACTTCTCCACGCCCTCATGCCGGAAGGTCACCACCAGATCCGGATGCAGCGACAGGATCCGGTCGAACTCGAAGCGCACCAGCGACAGCCCGCCCCCAATGAAGGTGTTGTCGAACCATTCCGCATTCGACGAGATCGGGTGCACCACATCGTTCTGGTAGCCCGCCGCGATGGGCAGCTGGCCGTGGAGCAGGTGGTTGGTCTGCCCGTCCTCCGTATGCAGGTTGCTATACATCGCGATCGAGGCTTCGGTCTTCAGCCCCAGATAGGGGCTGAGCCCGTTGAGGAAGAACAGGATCGGGATGATCGCCAGCCAGGCCGGCCGGATCACCACCGGCGCCTCGTCCTGCGAGGGATGCCAGGGCGTATAGGCCACCGCGAAGGCGTAGAAGACAAAGCCGTAGAGCGTGAAGAGCCAGACGAATTCCTCATGCGTCGGCACCAGCTCGGCCCCGCCCCGATGCGCTCCGGCCAGCAGCAGATAGCCCACGAACACCGCCGCCAGCGCGATCCGCCCGAGCCAGGCCGCGATCACCGGCCCGCCCACACGGTCCGAGAGGTCCCGGAACGCCGCCGTGAAGGCCTCGCGCGGCATGAACATCGCGTACATCACCAACACGATGGTCGAGAAGTCCTTGTAATAGGCGTATCCCGTCCAGCCGATGATGATGTGGAACGGAATACCCACCAGCATGCCGATCCGCTTGTAGCGCGGCGAGAACAGGAGGATCATCGCAATCGCTTCGATGATGAAGGTCGAATAGATCGCCGACTGCTGCCCCAGCCACCAGTTCTCGAGCCCGATATCCACCGCCAGTAGCTCGTACAGAACTACCGCGCAACTGACATCGGCATCCAGGAAGTCCACGTTGATCTTGTGATAGATGCCGTAGAAATACATGATCGCGAGCAGATAGCGCCCGGGCCCGGAGATCGTGCGGAAGATCTCGTCGCGCCAGCTCTCGCCTGAGCCGCGGTTCTGCACCAGCGCCACCACCGCGCCGATCAGAAGCACCACCGAGACAAAGAACGCCGTGGTCTGGTTGTTCGAGGCGATCGGCGCGTTGATCATGTACGCCGCGGCGAAGACCAAGCTGTTGATCAGCAGCACATGGTAAAGCCGCGGCAGCACCACGCCGACACAGCAGAGCGCCATGAGCGCGATCTTCACATGGTAGTTCGCCGGCCAGCTCCCGCCGTCGAACAGCATGAAGCCCCAGATCTGGAAGTAGTAGAGCGAGGACAGCAGGGTCAGCAACCCCAGCCGGTCCAGCGGCTTCGCCGCGATCAGGGAGAAGACCCAGCCAACAACCGGAATAGACGCGATTCGCTCCTGCATCGCAGCACCCATACTCAATTCCACCCACCGAAAAGCCTACCGCCTTCGCAACGTGGCGGCAATGTGGCAGGCACGCGCCGCGCCACCAAACCGCTCAAAACGCACAGGAAACCGCTTTCACGCTGTCCTGAATGGAGAAAGGCCACCCGGCCATGCCGCAGTGCGGCTATCGGCGGGGCAAAGGCCCGCGCCGCCGCCCGCCCCATCCTCGCCGCAATGAGCCCTGTCCCAACCCGGGAGCGAATTTTGATTCCACACTGCGGAAATCACTTTCATGCCGCGAACTCTCAAGACGGCCGCCGCATTCTGACGGGAATCTTAACAAATCGTTAACAAGACCTGGGAGACCCGAACGTCATGCTGAACCGACGCGCATTCCTGGCCGCATCCACGGTGGCCGGCGCCTCCGCCCTCATGCGATCCGCCCTCGCTGTCGCGGATACCGAAGCGCATATCGTGGGCCACCGCATCAACCTTGCCGGCCGCGAGAGCACCCTCATCGAGCAGATCGCCAAGGCCGCCTCCTTCGCGCATCTCGACGTGGAGCACGACTACCACCTGCACGAGATGATCGAGGACCGCGCCAAGTTCGAGCGCGTGATGCGCGGGCTCATCCACGGCGATCCCGAGCTCGGCCTCGAGCGCGAGACCAACACCAAGGTGCTCGAGCGCCTGCGCGACGTCATGGCCGTCTGGCTGCCCTTCGACGACGCGATCCGCGAGCCGATCGAGACCGGCATCGTCGACACCGAGCACGCGCATATGATCGTCGACCGCGACATCCCCGTCCTGAAGGCCATGAACAAGGCGGTGGACGAGATGCAGCGCGCCTATGGCGGCAAGGCCCTGCCGCTGCATTTCGCGCTCGAACTCAAGCTCGCCAGCCGCCAGCGCACCCTCACGCAGCGCGTCGGCAAGGAATGCTGCATGATCCAGATGCACTACCACGAGACCGAGGCGCGCGCCGAGTTCGCCGAGACCGTGCAGCTCTTCGAGAACTCCCACCGCGCCCTGTCGCTCGGCATGCCCGAATTCGGCATCCATCCGCCCGAAAGCGCGGAGCTGAAGGAGCAGTACGCCATGATCGGCCAGCACTGGCAGGAGATGAAGGCGATCGTCGCGCCGGTGATGGAGGGCGCCACCGTCGACAAGCCGACCCTCGCTCGCATCGCCCATCTCGAGGACGACCTGCTCGCCGAGTGCGACGACGCGGTGGTGATGCTGGAGGATGTGATCCTCGCCTCCTGACCGCCGATCCCCCGAGCGACGGATCCGCACCCCCAGACGAAGAGCGGCGCCGGACCCCCCCGGCGCCGCTTTCCGTTTCGCCCCTCCGACCCCCCTCGAACAGGCGGCGACTGATCTGCTGCACGGCGCAGCTCTGCCCCGATCTTGCCTGCTTGAGGCCGTTAACCAAGGTTAACAGAACCGCTCCATTTCAATGTCGCGAGAGAGATTATGCGCAAATCCATCATCCTTGCCGGCGCGCTTTGCGCCATCGCCGCAACCTTCGTCATGTCCGGGGCCGCGCGAGAACAGGCGTCCGAAACACCGGTCACGACCTCCTTCGCGGACCCGCCGCGGCTCAGCCCCGCTCCGGACTCCGAGCCGATCCTTCGATCCATGCCCATCTATGTCAGCGGCAGCAAGATGCGGCTGCGCGCCGGGCCCGGAACCTCTTACCGGCGCCTTCATGCGTTCGACCGCGGTGCCCGATTGGCGTTCGGCGGAGAGCGTCGCGGCAAATGGATGCGCGTGACGGATGCCGGCTCAGGGCTCGATGGCTGGATGCATGGCAACTTTCTGTCCGAGCAGCGGCCCGCCTCGATGCGCCGGGACAAACTGCGGTCTGCGGCGAACGCCCAGCGAACGGACTCCGAGCTGCGCCGCGCGCTCATTCGGCGGTCGATCGCGGCCTATCCCGGCCCCTGCGCCTGCCCCTACCATGTCGACCGTATCGGAAATCGCTGCGGACGTCGCAGCGCCCACACGCGCGTCGGCGGGCACGAGCCGCTCTGCTTCGAGCGCGACGTGACCGATGCGATGCTGTCGCGGCTGCACTGACCGGCGCCGCCCCCACGCGCCCCGACGCCTCACCGCGAACAGGCCCCTCCCACGCGCTCGCGGCCGCAGAAGCGTTTCCTCAGGCGAAACACGGAGCGTTCACCTAATGTTCTGAATTCGAGCTCAATCCTGTCGTGGGAGGGCGCGGGCGCGCAGCGCGACGTGACAGGGAAAAGACGGCGCCGATCCGCTCGGCGCCGCCATCAGGCTCAGACGATCAGGTCGTCCGGCACCGTGTTTTCGGCGAGGTAGAGCCAGCCGTCGCGCTTGTTCAGCACGTAGAGCTCGCCGTCCGGGCCCTGACCGAAGCGGATATCCGCCCGGGTCTTGCCCGCCGCGAAGCCCACCTCGAAATCCGGGTTGTCGTCGAGGATGTCCTTGATCGAGTCCTTCACGATCGGCGTCGTTGTATCGTCGTTGTCGTGATCGAACAGGATCGTCACTTCCTCCGGCGTCACCCAGGTCAGGTCCGACGGATCCTCGCCCGGCGCCAGCTTGTCGTTCGCCGCATCGAGCTGGTTGATATCCGCCGAGAACACGCGACCGGTCGTGGCGAACTCGCCGAAGATGAACTGGTCGTTGAGATCGGTGGTCCCGTTCTGGATGGTGTAGCCGCCCGTCAGCGCGCGGCCGACAAAGCCCACCCCCGGATCGCCCTCATGCCCGATGAAGGTGGCCGGGTAGGTGAAGCCGTTATCCGCATCGTCCGCCGGCAGCGGCGCGACACCGTTTACGATGCCGCCGCCCTCCGGCAGGTGCACCAGCGGGCCCTCGCGGAACGCCCAGCCATAGTTCTCGCCGGGCTCGACGATGTTCACCTCGTCGAAGTTGTCGCGCCCGATGCTGGTGACCACCAGCACGCTGCCGCCATTGCCGTCATCGGCGAAGCTCAGATGCGCGGGGTTCCGGAACCCGATGGCATAGACCTCGTCGATCATGTTCGGATCGCCCACGAATGGGTTGGTGGCGGGCACGCTGTAGGGCGTGCCGTTCACCGTGTCCTCCAGCGGATCGACGCGGATGATCTTGCCGAGCGCGTCGTTGTTCTGCCCGCCGCCCGCGGTGGCGGACTGCACCGACCCGTCGCCATGGCCCACATAGAGCAGGCCGTAATCCTCGTCGCCCTCCACCGCATGCGGGTTGAAGGAGATCTGGCGGATCGTGTGGTCGAACACCGGCATGCCCACGCGGAACACTTCGCGGTAGCTCATGGTGTCCACCTCGCCGGTGGTGTGGTCGTAGGTCCACTCCACCAGCACGCTGTCCGCCGCGATCGGCGTGTCGGCATCGGAGAGATAGGTGTGGCCCGTCGTGTTCGCGGGCCGGCCCTCCATGATCGCGGTGTAGAACTTGCCGTAGCCGTCCTTCGTCGGGTCGTTGAAGTCCGGGTGGAACTCCACGCTTCGCATGCCGCCATGGCGCGGGTTGTCGTTGTTCAGCTCGCGCCCGGTATTGGCCGGGATCAGCGGGCCGATATCCATGAACAGCTCGAAGGTCTGGCCGCCATTGCCGTCGTCCACCAGCTCCCAGATGCGGGACTGGTTGTCCACATCGCCCTCGGTGCCCACGAAGATGCGGTCGTCATCCGTATAGGCGAAGCTGTTCATGTTGGGCTGCGTGCCCGTGGAGGAGAGCGGCATCTTCGCCACCCGCTCCAGGATCAGGAAGTCGCCCGAGGCGTCGATCTCCGGCGCGATCTTCGGGTCCACCAGCGTCTGCGGCTGCTCGAAATTCGAGGCGATGGTCAGATCAACCTGCGCCGCGAACTCGCTGTCATAGGTCCCGTCGGTCGCGATGTAGGAAAAGCTGTCCGTCCCGTCATATCCCGCATTCGGCGTGTAGAAGGGCTGCCCGTTCACCAGCGTGATGCTGCCATTGGTCGGCTGCACGGTGATGCTGCTGATCGAGAGCGGGTCGTCCGTCGGGTCGGTGTCGTTCACGAAGACCGCGAGCGGAACCATCACCGCATCCTCGATCAGCGCGAACGCGTCGTCGTTCGCCACCGGCCGGTTGAAGGGCGCATCGCCCACCGCCAGCGAGACCGTTGCAGCCGCGCTCACCGCCCCCTGCGTGTCCGCCACCGTGTAGGTGAAGCTGTCATTGCCCTCGTAGCCCGGGTTCGGCTGGTAATCGACCGTTCCGTTGGCCAGCGGTGTCGCGGTGCCGAAGCTCGGCTGGCTCAAGATGGTGACGGTGGCGGGATCGATCGTCCCGTCGATGTCGAAATCATTGGCCAGCACGGCGAGGTTGGTGGCCACATCCGCATCCGCCACCAGGTTGTCGTTCTCCACCGCCGGCGGCAGGTTCCCCTCCGGCCCGATGGGCGCGGTGGAGGCCGCCACGGTCATGCCCGCGGGCAGGGCCAGGCTGTTGGAGTTGCCGGTCTCGTCGACGACCTGGGTCTCGCTGTTGAAGCGGTAGTAGCGCTCCAGCCCCGGCGTGTTCGGGTCGATCTCCTGGCCGCTCAGCGCCACGATCTCCCCATTGGTGAGCGTGCCGCTCCAGATCCGGAACTCGTCCACCGTCATGTCGCTGTTGCCGGTGGTGCCGCGCAGCAGCTCGTCGATCACCAGCGCCGAGGTCCACTGCTCGGTCGAGGTCGCCTCCAGCACGCCGTCCACATAGATCCGCAGCGTGCCCCCGGCATCGCGGGTCGCGGCCACATGGCTCCAGCTCCCCGGCGTGATCGCCGTGGTCGCCACGGCCAGGTCGCCCTGCGGCGCGCCGTTCTTCGTGGAGGAGAAGCGGAAGAGCCCGTCCGCGAAGTTCAGCGCCACCTTCCCGCTCGTATCCGTGATCAGCGCATCGCTCGAGCCAATGCTGCTGCCCGGATCGAAATAGACCCAGCTCTCGATGGTGAAGGCCCCGTTCAGGCGCAAGTTCGACACGTCGATATTGCTCGAGCCGTCGCTCGTCAGCGCGCGCTGGTTGGCGTTGCCCACCACCACCGTCGCCGTCGCGCTGTTCGAGGTCGCCGCGTCGTTGTCGTCCACGGTGTAGACAAAGCTGTCCACGCCCTGGAAGCCGTTGCTCGGCGTGTAGGTCACTGTGCCCGACGGGTTGATCTGCACGCTGCCGTTCGTCGGCTGCGTGGTCACGGTCACCGTCGCGGGGTCGAGCGTGCCGTCGATATCGCTGTCGTTGGAGAGTACCGAGATCTCGATGGGCACGTCGATCGCCGTCACCGCGTTGTCGTCCGCCGCCACCGGCGCCTGGTTCGGCGCGCCGACCGACAGGCTCACCGTCGCCGTGTTCGACACCGCGCTGTCGTCGTCCTCCACCGTGTAGGTGAAGCTGTCATTGCCCACGAAGCCATTGTTCGGCGTGTAGGTGATGGTGCCGTCCGGGTTCTCGACCGCGTTGCCGCTGGTCGGGCCGCTCACCACCGTCACCGTGCTCGCCACCAGCGTGCCGTCGAAGTCGCTGTCATTGCCCAGCACCGAGAGCACCACGGCCGCGTTCTCGTCCGTCGCCGCCGCGTCGTTCACCGCCACCGGCGCCGCGTTGCCCACCGAGACCGGCGAGGTCGAGACCTCGAGGCTCACGCCCGCGGGCGGGGTCACGCTCGCCGAGCCGCCGGTGTCGTCCACCACCTGCGCCGGATCGTCGAAGCTGTAGTAGCGCACCAGCCCCGGGCTCGAGGGCGAGATCGGGCTCGACATGGTCGAGGCGATCTCCGAGGCGCTGCGCTCCACATTCCAGAACCGCATCTCGTCGAAGGCGCCGTCGGTGGTGCCGCGCAGCGTGCTGGCGATCTCGTCCACCGTGAGGTTCGCGGTGAAGGCCTCGGTCGCCGTCCCGTCCAGCACACCGTTGGTGTAGATCCGGGTGATGCCGCTCGCATCGCGTGTCAGCGCGAAGTGGTTCCACTCGCCCGTGCCCACCGCGGTGTTGGCGGTCACCACATCGCCCTGCGGCTGGCCCGGCACATAGGAGGCCAGGCGCATCTGGCCTTCCCAGAAGTTGATGTGGATGTTGTCCGCGTTGTTCTGGAGGAAGCCGTCCTTGTTGTCGATCACCTCGCCGGGCGTGAAGTAGATCCAGCCCTCGATGGTGAATTCGCCGGAGAGCGTGAAGTTCGGCACGTTCACGCCGTTCCCGCCGGTCGTCACCAGATTGTAGAGCGGCTGGCTGCCCACCGTCACGCTCGCCGTCGCCGGCTGGGAGACCGCACCGTCGTCATCCGCCACCGTGTAGGCGAAGCTGTCGGTGCCGTTGAAGCCCTGGTTCGGCGTGTAGGTCACGGTCCCGGTCGGGTTGACCTGCACCGAGCCGTTGGTCGGCTGCGTGGTCACCAGCACGCTCGAGACATCCAGGGTCCCGTCCGCGTCGCTGTCGTTGGCCAGCACCGGGATCTCCACCGGCACGTCCACGCCCGTGGTCGCGCTGTCGGCCACCGACACCGGCGCCTGGTTGGGCGAGCCCACCGTCAGCGTCACGGTCGCGGTGTTGGAGGTCGCGCCGTCATTGTCCTGCACCGTGTAGGTCAGGGTGTCGGTGCCCACGAAGCCCTGGTTCGGCGTGTAGGTGATGGTGCCGTTGGCATTCTCCACCGCCGCGCCGCCGGTCGGCTGCGAGACCACCGTCACCGTCCCCGGTACCAGGCTGCCGTCGGGGTCGAGATCGTTGGCCAGCACCGAGAGCACCGTCGCGGTGTTCTCCGGCGTCGAAGCCGTGTCGTCCCCCGCGATCGGTGC
>JBCBWF010000579.1:0-2506 GCA_039817245.1 Pseudomonadota bacterium
CACCCTTCCCAAAGACAGCAGCATGCTTGGCCAGTCATCCAACGGAGTTGGAGTTCATCACCTCGGTGGCCTGGCGCCGGCTCGATAGACGGCCGCTTGTCGAAGCGTTGGTTGCGGCGGCGCGGACCTGCGCGGATTCAGTGTGAAGCCTCGTGGCACCGCGTTGCCGCAACCACTGGTTATGACCGGAAGAGATGCCTTGTTTGCGTCGAACTTGTCGAACGGACCCAATGATAGCTTCCAAGCGTCAAATGTAAGCCATTGGTGAACAGCGCAACGTTGGTCACTTTGGGCTCGTGAGGCCATGTGGCGGCGCAGCATATCCTCCGGATTGTAGGCGATCTGAATGTCGGTTCTCGCGAGGCTGACTTGCTCAGCCCGCGTGTGCGGCGAATGGCTGGTTTCCGCCGATTTTGTTGAAGAAGGCACGTTGAAGGAATGGCTAGGCGCTGATTCAATCTCTGCGTTCCGTGGGGAGATCGGCGATGATGGGCGAGCGGCAGGTGCTCCAGGCGAGCCTATTCTACGAGTTTCGGTCGAGGAGCATGTGCCCTCGGATCATCTGCTGAGACGGATCGACCGGTTCGTCGATCTCTCGGCACTGCGGCAGGAACTGGCACCCTTCTACAGCGCGATTGGCCGGCCCTCGATCGACCCCGAGCTGATGATCCGCATGCTCCTGGTCGGCTACACGCACGGCATCCGGTCTGAGCGGCGGCTCTGCCAGGAGGTCCATCTGAACCTCGCCTATCGGTGGTTTTGCCGGTTGGATCTGACCGAGCGGGTACCGGACCACTCCACCTTTTCGAAGAACAGGCATGGCCGGTTCCGTGAGAGTGATCTGTTCCGGCGCCTCTTCGAGGACGTCCTGGTCCGATGCTTGCGCGAGGGGCTCGTCGGCGGCGAAGCCTTCGGGGTTGATGCCTCGCTGATCAAGGCGGACGCCAATCGCGAGGATGGGATCGCGCCCGCGGACTGGTCTCCTGAGGACCACGCCAGCCGGGCGACGGTCGAGTATCTCGAGACGCTAGACGACGCGGCCTTCGGTGCCGCTACGCCGGTCGAGCCCAAGTACATCTCGCCGGTCGATCCCGCCGCACGCTGGTCGGCAGCCGACCGCGGCAAAGCGCACTTCATTTACTCGACTAACTATCTGGTCGATCTTGAGCACGCGATCATCGTGGACGTCGAAGCAACCGCCCCGATCCGCCAGGCAGAGAACAAGGCGGCGCGGGACATGATCGCGCGCACCCGCAAGCGGTTTGGCCTCTACCCCGAGCGCCTGGTCGGGGACACCGCCTATGGCGGTGCCGAGATGCTCGGGTGGCTGGTGCATGAACAAGGCATCGAGCCGCATATCCCGGTCTTCGACAAGTCGACCCGGCGCGATCAGACCTTCTCGCGCGGCGAGTTCGTCTACGACCATCGCCGAGACGCCTATCGCTGCCCGGCCGGGAAGTGGCTCCATCAGTATCGCCGGCCCTTCAGAGTGGAACGCGACACGATCTGCTCCGACGGGATGCGTCGCTACCGCGCCAGCAAACACGACTGCGATGCCTGCCCGCTGAAACCCCGCTGCGTGCCGAGGGAGCCCGCGAGAAAGCTCCTGCGCTCAATCCACGAAGGCGCGCGCGACATGGCCCGCGCCACCTCCAAGTCGGACGCCTTCGTCACCTCGCTGCGCCAACGCAAGAAGGTCGAGATGCTCTTCGCCCATCTCAAACGCATCCTGAAACTCGATCGCCTCCGCCTCCGAGGTCCCAATGGCGCCCGCGACGAGTTCCTCCTCGCCGCCACCGCCCAGAATCTCAGAAAACTCGCGAAGCGCGCCCCAATCCCAGCCTGAGGGGACGTCGGAAGAACGATCCGCCGCCCGCCAAACCGCGCAGATCACCGACTTCTTCAACAAAATCGGCCAGAGCGGACTTTGGCGTCAGATAGCAGATGCTGCATCGGCGTTCCCGGTTCCTGCCGTTCGCCGCGGTTGCTCACTGAGATGGGCTATCAGGTCGGGTATACGGACAGTACTGGTGCCCCAACGCACCTCTCAGGTTATAGCACGTCTGGTATCCACTCGAGCTTATCATGCTGAACAACTCAGTAGTGTCAGGTGTAAACCCGAGTTATACAAAGTAGTCATCGATCCGCTCAATCCACAGGCGTCACAGCCGAGCCAGCAACTCTGCCTTCTTCGCAGCGAACTCATCCTCGGTCAGGGCACCGGCGTCACGCAGTTTCGCCAGGCGCTCGATGGTTGACAGGATATCTTCTCCTTGCCCCGTGGTGGTTTGCGGAGCGGGCTCCGGCGCTGCCTCTGCAAAAGGCTGATAAGGCGCAGTTGGCTCAGATTTCGCCGGTTGGTTCTGGGTGACGGCGTCGCCAACCTGTGGCAGCGATGACAAAGGGAACTGACCGAACTGGCTGGAGAAGGTGATACCCATGAAAGGATCGCCGGGCCCGGACTGCTGCTGGCTGAACCCACCGATCACGTTATTCAATGTGTCCA
>JBCBWF010000247.1:0-7714 GCA_039817245.1 Pseudomonadota bacterium
CGGCAGGACCGCCTCCGCACCGTGCACCAGCACCGCGTCGTAGCCGGCGAGCCGCGCCTCGGCCTCGGCCAGCCGCTCGGGCCGGGAGGGCGGCTCCGGTACATCGCGCACGGAGCGGAGGCGGTCCTGCCGCTGGCACAGAGCTGGCCGCTGGGGCCGGCGGCGGCGCGGCTCGTGCGCCATACGGGCTATGTGGCCGGCCCCGCGGCAGACCCGCTGCCGGGGGCCGGGGGCGAGGTGCTGGTCGCGGTCGGCGGCGGGGATCTGGGACGGCGGCTGCTGGACTGCGCGGCGGAGGCCGCGGTGCGCTCGCCCCATCTGTGGCGCCTGCGCGTGGGCGGGGCGGATGCGGCGGCGCATGCGCGCGCGCTGGCCGCGCGGCACCCGGGCGCGACCATGGTCGCGGAGCCCGCGGCGGCGGACTACCGCGCGCGGCTGGCCGCGGCGGCCTGCTCGGTCAGCCTCGCGGGCTACAACACGGTGATGGACCTCGCCCCGCTGACGACGCCCGCAGTGCTGGTGCCGGACACGACCGGGGGCGAGCGGGAGCAGGCGATCCGCGCGGCGGCGCTGGCCGGGCATCCGGGGATCGCGGTGCTGGAACTCGAGGCGCTCACCCCGGCGCAGCTGGCGGAGACGGTGGAGGCGCTTGCCGGCCGGGCACGGCCGCCCCTGCCCCTCGCGCTCGACGGGGCGGAGCGGGCGGCAGCGGCCCTTCTGGCACTGGCCCTGCCTGAGCGGTCCCCAGCCGAGCGGTCCCCGGCCGGGCGGTCCCCGGCCGAGCGGTCCACAGCATGAGCGAGACCGCGCCACAACGGATCCACGACACCGAGGCGCTCAATGCCCGGCTGCAGGCGATCATCGCCCGGGTGCGCGTGGATCTGAGCTTCCTGCATGACGACCACAGCCGCGCCCATGTGGCAGCGGCGGTGGCGGGGGCCGAGCGCGTGCTGGATGTGGGCGCGGGCATGCGCGGGGCGCTGTCGGGCTTTCCCGGCACGCTCGAGACGCTGGACATCAACGATGTGGAGGACAACGCCAATCTCTTCCGCCCCACCCTCCTCGGCGATGTCTGCTCGCCCTTTCCGGACTGGATGGCCGCGCGCTACGACGCGGTGATCGCCCTGGCGATCCTGGAGCATGTGTACGATCCGCCCGCGGCGATCGCGAATTTCCACGCCGCACTGCGCCCGGGGGGGCGGCTCTTTCTCTATGTGCCCTGGATCTACCGCTACCACGCGCCGCCCTCGCTGATCTTCCAAGACTATCAGCGGATGAGCCGCGACGGGCTCGCCTATGCGCTGCGCGACTTCGAGGGGGTGACGCTCTACCCGATCCGCGGCAAGTATTCGGCGATGGCGAACCTGGCGAAATGGTGGAAGACGGGGCTGGAGCGGCGGCTCGGCACGCGGCTGAACCGGCTGCTCGATGCGCGGGTGTCGGACTGGCGGAACACGATACAGGCCTCGGGCTATTTCGTGGAGGCGCGCAAGCCCGGCGGGGCGGCGTGAGCGCCCTGGCCGTGCGGCGGATCGGCGAGGGGCCGATCCTGCATCCGGGGCTCTGCCCGAGCATCGGGGACAATCTGAACGGCCCGACGCTGCTGCGCGCGCCGGACTGGGCGGGGGCGCCGGCGCCGTGGCTCCTCTATTTCGGCCACCATGAAGGGCGGTTCATCCGGCTCGCGCTGGCGGAGCGGCCGGAGGGGCCGTGGCGGGTCCATCGGAGCGCGCGGGGCGGCGAGCCGCGGGGCGTGCTGCATCTGGCCGAGACCTGGTTCGCGCAGACACAGCCCGATGCGCCGCAGCCGGACTGGGCGGTGGCGCGGGGGGTGAACGGTCTCTATCCGCATATCTCCTCGCCGGAGGTGTGGGTGGATCCGGCGGCGCGGCGGTTCACGATGCTGTTTCACGGGATGGATGTGAGGGGCACGCAGGTGACCGCGCGGGCCTCGTCGCCGAACGGGCTGGACTGGACGGTGGAGCCGGCGCCGGTGTCGGACACGACCTATCTGCGCGCCTTCCGGCATGGCGGGCGGGACTACGCGATCGCGCGGCTCGGCGAGATCCAGGCGATGGTGGCGGACGGGCGCTACGGGGCGGGGATCTTCCCCTTCGAGCGGCGGCACCGGCATGCGGGGGTGCTGGTGCGGGGCGACCGGCTGCATGTGTTCTGGACGCGGATCGGCGATGCGCCGGAGGCGATCCTGCACAGCACCATCGACCTCTCGGCGCCTTTCGAGGCATGGCGGGTGGAGGGCGCGCGGAGGGTGCTGGCCCCGGAGCGCGACTGGGAGGGGGCAGGCCTGCCGGTGGTGCCGACACCGGTGGGCACGGCGGCGGGGCCGGAGAACGGCCTTCGCGACCCCTATCTCGTCGCCGATGGCGATCGGCTGCTGATGGTCTATGCCGGTGCTGGCGAGAGCGCGCTCGGCCTGGCCGAACTGACGGGGCTTTAGGGGCCGGTGCGCTCATTCTGACTGTCCGGCGCCCGCGCCCACCCACGTTTAGTGTAGGATCGGAAAACAGAACATTTAATGAACAAATGTCACCGCTCGCGCTGCTCACCGAGAGTCGGCGCTCCTTACCGGACGTTTACCGGATGTTGCACAAAATAACGTGGGTGGGAGCGGCCGCGAAGGCCGTCTCTCCGGACCTCGGATGGTGGGCTGTCCGGCTGGGAGGTGCGCTTGTTCGGATGTGAGCGAACGGTCGTCCGTTGAGGACAGGGCAAAGGGCAGGGGCACAGGGCACCGGACCGCGCTCACCGGCGATGCGCACCGGTCGAGACCGCGCCGCCAAGGATGGGCCGGCGGAATCCGGCCGGTCCTCGGGTCCGGGCCGCTCGGTCTGCCGGTGGGGCGCGCCGATCTCGGCGCCTGCGACGGTCAGCGGCGGCGATCCCCGTCTTGGCGGCGTCGGCCCCTGTCCGGGGCCGAGCGCCTGGCCAAGCTTACTGGGTCGTCACGCCCTTCGTGACACTGTCGGTCACGGCATCCTTGGCCGCGTCGGTGGCGGCCTCTGTCGCGGCATCCTTGGCGGCGTCCGTCGCGGCCTCGGTTGCAGCGTCCGTGTCGGTGGCCGCGTCCTTGGCGGTGGAAAGATCGCCCTGCGCCTCGCGCACGGCCTCATTGGCCGCGTCGAGTTCGCCCTCGATCTTCTTCGCCTCCTCGACACGGTCGGAGACGCCTGCGGCATCGGTGGCCGCACCGGTCGCTGCATCCTTGGCGGCGTCGGTGGCGGCATCGGTGGCGGCCCCGGTGAGGGCCCCGGTTTGCGCGGCCGCCCCGGCGGCAACGAAGGCGGTGGGGACGGCGAGGGCGAGCGCGAGCAGCGCCCCGCCGAAAGTCACAGCACGATATCCAGCAGCCGTCGTCATCGATCCTGCTCCATTTCCGCTCTGCGTCACGATTGCCCGCCCGTCAGGAATAGGGGTCCAGCGCGTCGCGCAGGCCGTCTCCCAGAAAGCTGAAGGCCAGCACCACGAGTATAACAGGGAGCATCGGCATGAGGATCCACGGATAGAGCTCGACGGCGGAAAGATTCAGCGCGTCGTTCAGCATCATCCCCCAGCTCACCGCGGGTGGGCGCAGGCCGAGGCCGAGGAAAGACAGTGCCGTCTCGCCGAGGATCATTGCCGGGATCGACAAGGTTGCCGAGGCAATGAGGTGGCTCATGAAGTTGGGCGTCATATGCCGCCAGACAATGCGCTGGGGTGAGGCGCCCATGAGCTCGGCCGCGCGCACATAGTCCTCCTCGCGGAGCGACAGGAACTTGGAGCGCACCGCGCGCGCGAGCCCCGGCCAGTCGAGCAATCCGAGAATCACCGAGATCATCACGAAGACGCTGACGGGCGACCAGTTGACCGGCACCGCCGCCGAGAGCGCGAGCCAGATCGGCAGTTCCGGCAGCGAGCGGAAGATCTCGATGGCGCGCGACACCGTGGCATCGACCCAGCCGCCGAAATAGCCCGCCGCGCCCCCGAGGAAGAGGCCGATGGCGAAGCTCACGGTCACGCCGATGAGGCCGATGGTGAGCGAGAGGCGCGCGCCGTAGAGGATGCGGCTGAAGATGTCGCGCCCGAGCCGGTCCGAGCCCATGAGGTAGAAGGTGCCGGTCTCGGGCGGGCAGAGCAGGCGGAAGCTCGACGGGATGAAACCCAGCAGGTGGTAGGGCTCGCCGCAGCTGCGCAGGCCCGTGATCGGGACCGGCGTGGTGTAGTCCGTCTGCCGCGTCACCTGGCCGGTGGCGAGGTTGTAGACGGTGGCGGTGGGATAGGTATGCAGCCCGATATAGTCGCCCTCGTGATAGAGCGCGACGGGCTGGGGCGGCGCGTAGATATTGTCCTCGTCGAAGGCGTTGGCCTTGTAGGGCGCGATCGCCTCGATGAAGGGCAGCATGGCGTAGAGCACGGTGAGCAGCACGAGGCAGATCAGGCCGAGCTTGTGGCGGCGGAAGCGGCGCCAGACGAGAAGCCAGGTGGGCGCGTCGAGATCGGCGCGGTCGAGGCGGCGGGCCTCGGCGGCCGCGTCGTGCTCCGTGTCCTCGGCGATGAAATGGCCGGCATGGCGGCGCTGCGGGCGCCCTGCCCCGCCGGCCACACCGGCGCCGGCGCCGTCCGCGCCATAGGCGGGCGGCGTATCGCCCGGACGCTCGCCGCCGGCGCTCATGCCCGGGCCGTCCCGCCGGCGAGGCGGATGCGCGGATCGAGAAGCGCCAGCAGGATGTCGGAGATCAGCATGCCCACCAGGGTGAGCGCGGAGACGAAGAGCAGGATGAAGCCTGACATGAAGATGTCCTGGCTCTTGAGGGACTGGAGCAGGATGGGCCCGAGGGTGGGCAGGCTCATCACCACCGAAATCATCACCGAGCCGGAGACGAGCTGCGGGGCGAGATTGCCGATATCGGCGACGAAGGGATTGAGCGCCATGCGCAGCGGGTAGCGGATGACGCGCTCGTTGAACCGGGTGCCGCGGGCGCGGGCGGTCTCGACATAGGGTTTGTTGAGCTCGTCCATCAGATTGGCGCGCAGGCGGCGCATGACCGCGGCGGCCGCGGCTGTGCCGATCACGATGGTGGGCACGATGAGATGGGCCGCGATGGAGAGCGCCTTGCCGAGGCTCATCGGCTCGCCCTCGTATTCGCGCGCCATGAGCCCGCCGACGGGGATGTCGAAGAACTGCGCACCATAGAAGAGCATGATGAGGGCGAGCAGGAAGTTCGGCGTCGCAAGGCCTATATAACCGATGAAGCTCGCGAGATAGTCCACCCAGGTGTTGGCGCGCACCGCGGCGATGACGCCGAGGGGGAGCGCCACGAAGTAGACGAAGAGCAAGGAGGCGAGGTTCACGATCACGGTGAGGCCCGCGACCTCGCCCACCACATCCGCAACGGGGCGGTTGAGCTCGAAGGACCAGCCGAGATCGCCCTGCAGGAGGCCGGAGAACCCGTTCGGCCCCGGCCATGCGCCAATCCAGATGAGGTATTGCTGCCAGAGCGGGCGGTCGAGCGCGTATTCGGCCATGAGGGCGCGCGCCTTCTCGACGCCGGCGGCCTCGCCGGAGGACTGCATCTCGGCGATCTGGTTGGTGACGTAGTTGCCGGGCGGCAGGTTGATGATCAGGAACACCAGCGCCGAGATCGCCAGCAGCGTGAAGGCCATCGTGACCAGGCGGCGGAGGAGGAACCGGATCATTGCGTCTGCTGGCGCATCATCTGGCGGATGAGCACGGTGTCCGAGCCGCCGAAGCCGGTGGTCTCGTCCTCGCCGCGATACCAGAACTCATCCATCCGGTGGACGCCGAGCTGGGCGCCGGGATCCCAGGCATAGAGCCCCTCGGCGGGGACGTTGGCGAGGCGCATGTCGCGCACGAGCGGCATGGGCGCGCGGGCGACGGTGCCGATGGTGAAGACCTGCTCGGCATGGATGGCGAGCATCTCGCGCCAGGCCGCGGCACGCTCGGCGCGGTTGGTGGCCTGGGACCATTCCTCGTAGAGCGCAAGCAGGCGCTGGGCCTCCGGCAGGTCCGGCGCCTCGCCGACGCGGCCCTTGGTCTCGTAGTGCTGGCCCCAGCGCGGCCAGCAGAAGGAGGCCTGGCGGATGGGCGCGACCTCGTCCGGCGGGCTGTCCGGCGTGGGGATGCCGTTGTTCCAGCCCCACCAGCTCACCATCATCGAGCGGCCGGAATAGGCGCGGTTGCGCAGGATGTCGCGGTCGAGCGCCTTCACGAGCAGGCGGATGCCGAGATCGCGCCAGGTGGCGGCGATGATCTCGAGCGCGTCCTCCTCCTCGCGCCGCTCGCCGGCGGTCTCGATGACGATCTCCATGGGCCGGCCGTCGGAGAGGAGGCGGATGCCGGCGCCGTTGCGCTCGGTGAGGCCGATCTCGTCGAGGAGGCGGTTGGCCTCGGCCGGGTCGAACCGGGCCCAGGCGGTCGCCTCGGCGGGGTCGAAGAAGGGGCTCTCCTCCAGCGCCGCCACGCCGCGCTCCTTGGCGAGGCCGAAATAGAGCACCTTGTTGATCGCCTTGCGGCTGACGCCGAGGCTGAGCGCGCGGCGGAAGCGGACATCGCGGAAGAGCGCCCGCCAGACCGGGTCGGCATAGGTGAGGTTGGGGTAGAGGGCGACCTCGCTGGCCGCGCCCGAGCGCCAGAGCGTGCTCTCGAAGGAGGCGTCGCGCTCGGCGCGCTTCAGCACCGGCGCGTCGGCGAAGCTGAGGCCGCGGGCCTGCAGATCGGCTTCGCCGAGCGTGGTCTTGGCGGGGATGAGGCCCGAGGCGGCGATCTCCAACTCGACGGTGTCGAGATAGGGGAGCTGGCGGCCGTTGACGTCCACGCGGTGGTAGAACGGGTTGCGCTCAAGCACATAGCGCCGCCCGTTGCGGGGCGAGGTGTTGCGCCAAGGCTGGAGGACCGGCAGCGAGATGTTGTCGAACCGGTAGAGATTGTCGAGGCGGTTATGCAGCTGCGCCCAGTTCCGCGCCTTCTTGGCCTTCATGTAGTCCTCGAAGGTGGCGGGATCGGTGTAGCGCGCGTGGAACTGCCGCAGGTAATGCGCGGGGCGGTAGATATAGACCGGCCGCGCCTGGGCCAGCGCCGGCAGGAAGCGCGGATTGGGCATGGACCAGGTGAAGCGGATGCTCACCGGGTCGATGACGGTGACCTCGGGCGGCTGGCCGTCCACCAGAAGCTCCACGGGCGGGCCGGAGGGCGAGAGCTCCTCGTTGTTGGCCACGTCCTCCCACCAGTAGCGGATATCCTCGGTGGTGAAGGGCGCGCCGTCGGACCATTTGTGGCCGCGGCGCAGATGCAGCGTGTAGCTGCGCCCGTCCGGGCTGATCTCCACCTCGCGCAGCAGGTCGGGCACCAGCTCGTAGTCCGAGTTGTAGCCGACGAGGCGGGCATAGCCCCAGGCGGCCATGTAGCGGACATCCTTGGCGCGCGAGATGAACATGCGCGCCATGCCGCCATGCGCGCCGGGGGTGCGGCCGCGCTCGACGAGATCGACCACGAGCGGGTCTACGGGCAGGCGCTCGGCGACGGGCGGCAGGAGGCCCTCGCCGATCCGCTCCTCGAGCAGCGGGGTCTCCTGCAGCTCCTGGGGCAGAAGCTCCCGGGTCTGCGCCGCGGCGGGGCGCGGGAGGAGGAGCGCTGCGAGGAGAAGCGCCGCGGCGAGGGGGACGAGGCTCAGGCGGGCAAGGCTGAAGCGGGCGAGGC
>JBCBWF010000500.1:0-3484 GCA_039817245.1 Pseudomonadota bacterium
GGACAAAGGACAAAGGACAAAGGACAAAGGACAAAGGACAAAGGACAAAGGACAAAGGACAAAGGACAAAGGTGAGCGATATCACCTGTAAGCGAGGACGTTGCATCCCGTTCCGGCGCCTCCTGTCGCGTGACCGGGGCGTCGGGGTGGCGTCGCGGCACCGCGCGTTCTGGCGTGGTGGATGACGGGGAATGGCAAGGAAGCCCCGGCGCGAGGCCGGGGCACCCGTCGACGCTCGGGAGAACACCCCCGGCAATGGCAGCCGCTCGGCGGGCGCTCGCGCGGACGAAAACCGGGAGGCGCGGAGCGGGCGCGGTGGAGAGGGCGAAGCGGCCGCCTGCGGATCGCCGAGGCGCGCGGGCGGTCGGGCCGGTGCTATCGTTCCGGGCGCGGCGGCCCCGGTCAGAACCCTTCCAGCACCAGCTTGCCGCGGGCCGTTCCGCTCGCCAGCGTCAGATGGGCCTGGCGCAGCGTCTCGGCCGTGATCCGGCCCAGCGTCTGCGTCGCCGTCGACCGGATCCGGCCCGCATCGACGAGATCGGCCACCGCGTTCAGGATCTCCCCCTGCCGCGCCATATCCGCCGTCTGGAACAGCGGGCGGGTGAACATGAGCTCCCAGTGGGTCGAGATCGCCTTGGTCTTGAAGGGCATGATGTCCAGCGTCTCCGGGTCGTCGATCAGCCCGAACCGGCCCTGGGGCGCGCTGAGCTCCGCCACCTGGCCCAGATACTGATGCGTGTGGGTCGTCGAGAACACGAAGCCCGGCGCCCCGATCCCCAGCGCCGCGATCTGCGCGGGCAGGGGCGCGCTGTGATCGACCCTGTGATGCGCGCCGAGCTCGGCCACCCAGGCCTGCGTCTCGGGCCGCGAGGCGGTGGCGATCACGCTCAGATCCGTCAGCGCGCGCAGAAGCTGGATCGCGATCGAGCCGACCCCGCCCGAGCCGCCGATGATGAGCACCGCGGGCGCCGCGCCGGGCACCGGATCCTCCACGCGCAGCCGGTCGAACAGCATCTCGAAGGCGGTCAGCGCGGTCAGGGGCAGCGCCGCGGCGGCCGCATCGGAGATCGAGGCGGGCTGGCGACCCACGATCCGCTCGTCGACCAGATGGTACTCCGCATTCGTGCCGGGCCGGTCGATGGCGCCCGCATACCAGACCCTGTCCCCCGCCTTGCACGCGGTCGCGGCCTCGCCGGTCGCCACCACCTCGCCCACCGCGTCCCAGCCGAGGACATTGGGCAGCGGGCCTTCCGGCGCGCGGCGGTTGCGGATCTTGTAGTCCACCGGGTTCACCGAGACGGCGTGGACGCGCACAAGCAGGTCCCGCCCCGTCGCCACCGGCGTCTCGGTCTCGAAATCCACCAGGCTGTCCGCGCTCTCCAGCGCCCCCAGCCTCGTATATCCCACGGCCTTCATGCGCATCTCCCTCCCGCGCGGTCACGCGATCCTGGTCATCTCGTTCAGAACGAACTGCGCCACGGCCCCCTCGGTCGCCTTCATGTAGGCGGCCAGATGCGGGGCGTTCATATGCGCCTGCCAGAGCTCGCGGCTCTCCCAGGTCTCGTAGAAGACGAAGAAGCCGGGGGCGGTGTTGTCCAGGTGCAGGTCGTATTGCAGGCAGCCGGGCTCGGCGCGGGTGATGGGCACGAGCTTCTCCAGCTCGGCGCGCACCAGGGCTTCGCGGCCCTCGGCGGCGGTGATCTGGGCGAGAATGGTGAGCGGCATCGGACGGGCTCCTTTTGACAGCGGCGTCTGGGAAGGCCTATGACCGCACGGCATCCATCCGGCAAGTACGCATCATTCGGACCTATAGGCACATGAAGGATACCACTGAGGGCCGGACCGGCCCCGGCGCACCGGCGCCGCGCTTCGAGCGATACGACTGCAGCGGGGGCTGTCCGGTGGAGGCCGCGCTGGAGCAGATCGCGGGCAAGTGGAAGGGGCTGATCATCTACCACCTGCTGCAGGGCACGCTGCGGTTCAACGAGCTCTTGCGCCGGGTCGGCAGCGTCACCCAGCGCAGCCTCACCAAGCAGCTCCGCGAGCTGGAGGCGGACGGGATCGTGCATCGCGAGGTCTTCGCCGTGGTGCCGCCGCGGGTGGATTACAGCCTGACCGAGAAGGGCCGCGAGCTCTCCGACGCGATCGCGGCGCTGCGCCAGTGGGGGATCCGGCATCCGAAGTGAGCGGCGCGCCGGCGGGCCTCGGGGTTAGTCTTCTTTGGAGTGTCTTCGGGGCGCGTCAAGGAGGCCCCGGCTCGGGGGCCGGGGCACCCGGCGGCGCCGCGCGGGTTCTCGAACCTCGGCGGGGCCAGCAGAGGCGGGCCTGTAGAGACGTGGTTGTGGGGCGCACAAGCAAAGGGCGCCACGAGGGCGCCCCTGACGGCCTGGAATTGGTCGGAGTGGCAGGATTCGAACCTGCGGCCCCTGCCTCCCGAAGACAGTGCTCTACCAGGCTGAGCTACACTCCGACGCGGGCGTGGCGGGTATACGCGGGGCATCGGCGCGCCGCAAGGGGCATTCTGGGCCCGGGCTTCCCGGCGGGCCGAGCGGGGCCACGGGCCCGTGCGCCCTGCGCGAAACGGGCCGCTGGAGGGCTTGTCGCCCCCGCCGGCGCCGCCTAATCTCGCCCGCGCGTTGGGGCGTAGCCAAGCGGTAAGGCAGCGGTTTTTGGTACCGCCATGCGCAGGTTCGAATCCTGCCGCCCCAGCCAGCCTGTCGGGCCGGCCTCACCGGCCCAGCGCGAGCCCCGCGCCGCGAGCCTCCGCCCCGGGGCGCCCCCGCGCGCCCCGCCGAGCCCCCTCAGCGCGCAACGGCGAAATTGGCGCCCAGCACCAGGCCCACCGGCGTCACCGGCACCGTGCTTGAGAAATCGCCGCGCCCGCCGACCATCGCGGCCAGCTCGTCGTCGAGCTCCGCCGCCAGCGCGGGCGCGCGCGTCTCGGCATAGCTTTTGATCTCGGCGGCGGTCAGCCGGCCATCGGCGGGCGCGGTATCGGCGCGCAGGCGCCCGCGGGCCCCCTCCTGCAGGCCTTCCAGCAGCGAGAAGGTGAGGAGCCCGTGGCCGAGCAGCCCGTATTCCAGCGCCAGCTGGTCCGCCCGGGTCGCCGCGATCACCACTACGCCGGCCCGGCGCTTCAGCGCATGCAGCGCGCGGCGCTGGCCGAAGACCTCGAAGGGCGCGAGCACGGCGCCGGCCTGGCAGCTGTCCACGATCACCAGGATCCGCCGCGCCGGCACCCGGATCAGCGCCTCGGCCAGCGCGTCGCCGGAGATGCCGACGCGCACCACCTCGCGCTCGTCGGCCAGATCCGCCAGCTCCTGGGGCAGGAAGTACCACTCCGAGCCCACCGTGCGCGCATGGCCGGAGAGAAAGAGCACCGCGGTATCCTGCGGCCGGGTCGCGGCCATCGCGTCGAGCGCCTCCATCACGCCCGCGCGGTTGGCCTTGCGGTCCGTGCGCAGATCGGTGCGCACCGTGTCGA
>JBCBWF010000599.1:0-2335 GCA_039817245.1 Pseudomonadota bacterium
CGATCGCGACCTCGATGACCAGGTCGTAGAAGCTGCGCGGGCGCATGCGGGGCAGGAAGTTCATCTGCGCCCGGCTCTCGACCTGGAAGACGCCCAGGCTGTCGGCCGCGCAGAGCATGTCGTAGACGGCCGGGTCCTCGCGCGGGATGGTATCGAGCGTGTAGCGCGTCCCCTCGTGATCGGCGATCAGGTCCATGGTTTTGCGGAGGCACGTGAGCATGCCGAGCGAGAGGACGTCGACCTTGAGGATGCCGAGGGCGTCGATGTCGTCCTTGTCCCACTCGATGACCGTGCGCCCCTCCATCGCGGCGTTCTCGATCGGGCAGAGCTCGTCCAGCCGGCCGGCGGTGATGACGAAGCCGCCCACGTGCTGGGATAGATGGCGCGGAAAGCCGATGATCTGCTCGACCAGCGCGAGGGTCTGGGCGAGGCGGCGGTCCTCGGGGTCGAGGCCGATCTCGCGCAACCGCTCGCCCCGGATCGCCTCGCGCGACCAGTGCCAGATCTGGCCGGAGAGCGCGGCGCAAACGTCCTCTGAGGCCCATGGCGCGGCCCACCTCGCGGATCGCGGCGCGCGAGCGGAAATGGATGACCGTGGAGGTGAGGCCCGCGCGCTCGCGGCCGTAGCGCTCGTAGATGTGCTGGATCACCTCCTCGCGGCGCTCGTGTTCGAAGTCGACATCGATATCGGGCGGCTCGTTGCGCGCCTCCGAGACGAAGCGCTCGAAGACCATGGTGATGCGTTCGGGCGCGATCTCGGTGATGCCGAGGGCGTAGCAGGTGGCGGAATTGGCGGCCGAGCCGCGGCCCTGGGCGAGGATGCCGCGCGCGCGCGCGAAGGCCACGATGTCCGCGACGGTGAGGAAGTAGGGGGCGAAGCCGAGCTTGCCGATGAGGGCGAGCTCGCGTTCGACGAGGCTGCGGGCCTTCTCCGGCACGCCCTCGGGGTAGCGCCGGTCGAGGCCCTCGCGGGCCTGGCGCTCGAGCCGCGCCTGGGGCTTCTCGCCGTTCACGATCTCGTCCGGGTATTCGTAGGCGAGCTCGTCGAGCGAGAAGCGGCAGCGATCCGAGAGGGTCAGGGCGTTGTCGAGCGCCTCGGGGCAGGCGGCGAAGAGGCGGGCGAGCTCGGTGGGCCCGCGCAGACGGCGCTCGGCATTGGGCAGGGCGCGATGGCCGAGGGTCTCGACGGTCAGGCGCTCGCGGATGCAGGTGAGCACATCGGCGAGGCGGCGGCGGTGGCCGCGATGGAGGAGCGGGTCGGCGGTGGCGGCGAGCGGCAGGCCGAGGGCGCGGGCCTCGGCGATCCGCGCGGCGAAGCGCTCGCCGTCGCGGCCGTCATAGGCGGGGCTGAGCGCGATGTGGAGGCTCTCGAGGCGGCGCGTCAGGCCTTGCAAGGCTGCGGCGGTCTCGCCCGCGCCGCGCGGCCGGTGCTGCGCCTGTGGGGGGCGCTGGGCGGGCGCCGGGGCCAGAGGATCGGGCAGGATCGCGAGGCCAGTAAGTCGTTGGCCCCAATCGGTCAGGTCGTCGAGATAGAGGGTGCAGGCGCCCTTTTCGGCGCGGCGTTTGCCCAGGGTCAGGAGGCGGGAGAGGGCGGCGTAGGCGGCGCGGTCCGGCGCGAGCACCACGAGCTCGAAATCCGCATCGGCGAAGGCGAGGCGGCTGCCGACGATCAGCCGCGGGATCGAGCGGTAGGGCTCGGGCGCGGGTGCGCTGTCCTCCGGCGGGGGCTCCTCGAGCCGCGAGGAGGGGTCCATGCGGGTCTGCGAGCGGATCCGGCGGGCGTGCTCGCGCACGTCTTCGCCGTTGATGTTGCGGGGTTTTCGCTCCACCGCCTCGCGCGCGATCTCCTTCAGCCGGACATGGGCGCGGACGATGCCGGCGAGGCTCATCCGGTCCGTGACGGCGACGGCCTCGAGGCCGAGCTCGGCGGCGCGCTCCACCATCTCCTCCGGATGGCTGGCCCCGGTGAGGAAGGTGAAATTGGTGGTGGTGACGAGCTCGACCGCGCGCATGTTGCCACTATGTTCCTGCCGCCGCCCAGCGCCATGCGGGATGGGGACGCAGGGAAGACGGGGCTGCACCGGGCCTGCACGGGCCAGGCAGCACGGATGCGGCACGCGTATGCAGAGCGTTTCGCTGGGGAACGGGAGCGCTGCGCCCGCGCACGCCCCCACGGTGCGCCGCTGCACAGGCCCACTCACCGCCGCCCCGACCCCTCCGGCCAGGACGACGTGGCTCACGAGATGCCCTTGAGCGTCCCGGAGAGGAGGTCGATGTCGGCGTCGACCATCATCGTGACCAGGCTCTCGAAGCTGGTCTCGGGCTTCCAGCCGAG
>JBCBWF010000206.1:0-8736 GCA_039817245.1 Pseudomonadota bacterium
CGGCAGGACCGCCTCCGCACCGTGCACCAGCACCGCGTCGTAGCCGGCGAGCCGCGCCTCGGCCTCGGCCAGCCGCTCGGGCCGGGAGGGCGGCTCCGGCACATCGCGCACGGAGCAGACGATCCGCACCGCCGGATCCGCGGCGCGCGCCGCCCCGATCGCCGCCTCGAACTCGGCGGCCAGCCGGCGCCGGCCGAGCGGGAAGGTCTCGGTCACCAGCACCGCCGGCCGTGCGGCCGCGATCTCCGCCACGACCGCCGCCTGCCGTGCCCTCAGATACGCTGCGTCGGCGGGCTGCCCATCCGCAGCCAGGGGCCGGCTGAAGTCCCGCCCGGCCACGCGCAGCGGCGGGATCTGCACCAGCTCGACCCCGGGCTCGATCCCGGGCGCGACCCCGTGTGCGACCCCGTGTGCGACCCCGTGTGCGACCCTGTGTGCTCCCTCGGGCGCGGGCAGATGCGCGAGCGCGCGCCCGCCATTCAGCACCGTCACGCGCGCGCCCCGGCGCGCCGCCGCCTCCGCCACCGCGAGGCTGCGCACCAGATGCCCGCTGCCGGCCAGATGCGTGGTCAGAAACAGGATCCGCGGGCCCGGGCCCGCACCGCCGCCGCTCATGCGGGCCGGCCCGCGGGCAGCGCGGCGCCGGCGGGCACCAGGCGCAGCCCCGCCTGTCGTGCCCCGCCGCGCATCCGTGCGCGCCGCACCGTGCCGTCCGGGCCTATCGTCACCGGGTAGAGATGGCCGCGCTTGATGGGGATGGTCTCGCGGTTCACCGCCCCCGCCCCCTCTCCGGCCCCGTTGGCGGCCCCGTTCGCGACTCCGTCGCCCCCCGGGGCATGACCGGCGCCATTGAGGTGCCGCGGCGCCGCCGTGCCGGCCGCCGCGGCCTCCGCCTGCGCCAGGATCACCCGCATCAGCGCCTTGTGCGAGACGATCACCGCCGGCAGTCCCGCCGCCGCGATCGCCGCGAGGCAGGGCTGCACCCGCGCCCAGGCCTCCGCGGCACTCTCGCCCCCCGGCGGCCGCGCAGCCCAGCCGAGCGAGGCGGTCGGCACGAAGCCCGTCGCCGGATCCGCCATCAGCGCCTCTGCCGTATGCCCCTCCCAGTCGCCCCAGGAGAGCTCCATCAGCCGGACATCCTGCGCCACCGGCCGGCCCGCGGCCAGGAACCGCGCCGTCTCCGCCGCGCGAGAGAGCGGGCTCGCCCAGATCGACGCCTCCGGCCACGGCTCGGGCAGGGCGAGCGCCGCCAGCGCCGTGCGCGCGGCCTCCGTCAGCGGCCGGTCGGTGCGCCCCTGCAGCCGCCGCTCCAGATTCCAGTCGGTCGGGAAATGGCGGATCAGCACGGCCGAGACGCCGGCCTGCGCCCCCTCTGCGCCGCTCATGCGCTCAGCCGCCCGGCGGCCCCGGCCCCCGATCCGGCCCCCGATCCGGCGCCCGACCCCGGCGCCGTCGCCAGCGGATGGAGCGCGGCCGCGAGCACCCGCGCCGCGGCCTCCAGCCCGTGATGCGCGAGCACCTGCGCACGGGCCGCGCGCGAGAGGGCAGGGCGCGCCGCCGCGGCCGCCCGGATCGCGCCCGCCAGCGCCGCCGCATCGCCGGGTGCGGCCAGAACCCCGCCGGCGCCGATCACCGCCTCCGCCGCGGGCCCCGCCTCGGCCACCGCCGGCAGACCCGCCGCCGCGGCCTCGATCCAGACCATGCCCACGCCCTCGCCCACGCCGGGCCAGAGGAGGAGATCCGCCGTCTCCATCGCCGCGCGCACGGCCGCAGGCTCCGCCGCGCCGTGGAAGCGCACCCGTGCGGCCTGCCCGGCCAGCGCCGCCTCCACCTCCGCGCGCGCCGGCCCGTCGCCGATCACATCGAGCCGCCAGTCCCCCTCCAGCGCGGCGAGCCCGGCTGCGAGGCGGCGATAGCTTGCTGCCTTGTCGCCCGGGCGCATCATCGCCACGCTCAGCAGCCGCAGCGGTGCGCGCGCCGGCGCGCCCAGCCGCGCGGGCGCGCGGCCTGGGTCGAGAAAGGGCGCCAGCGCCGTCATCCGCGCCGCCAGCCCCGCCGCCTCCAGCGCCGGGCGGTCGCGCTCGGTGGTCCAGAACAGCCGGTCCGCCGCGCTCACCGCCGCCGCCGCCGCCGCCGCAAAGCCCGCCCAGGGCCCCTCCAGCCGGCGCGGCGAGAGCGAGGGCTCCACGATCGCGTATCCGAGCCCGAGCCGCGCCGCGACCGCAGGGCCCAGCAGGTCCGGCGCCTTGTAGT
Organism: Pseudomonadota bacterium; assembly: GCA_039817245.1. Taxonomy (GTDB): domain Bacteria; phylum Pseudomonadota; class Alphaproteobacteria; order Rhodobacterales; family Rhodobacteraceae; genus Thermohalobaculum. Next base: position 2,254 of record JBCBWF010000206.1, read on the forward strand.
GACAGTGATAGGTAAGCCAGAGGCCGGCACCCCCGGCGCGCTCGGCCACGATCCGCGCCGCCTCCGCCTCGGCCGCCGCGGTCAGCCCCGCCTGCGCCGCGGCATCGCCGGCCAGATCCAGCACCCGCAGGCGCGAGACCAGCCGCGGCGCGAAGCCCGCGAGCGGCAGCACGCGCAGCAGCAGCCGCGCGATCTCCCGGTCCCCCGACGGGGTGGGATGGTCCGGCGGCTTCATCGGTGCGTAGAAGGCCAGCGGCACGAGGGGTGCGCTCACGGCACGCCCTCCAGGGGCGCGCTCTTCGGCGCGGCCCCGTTCTGCGCCCCGTTCTCCGCTCCATCCGGCGCCCCGGCCCCCACACCGCCCTGCGCTTCGGCCAATCCCTCGGCCAGTCCCTCGGCCAGCCGAGCGGCGACGCGGTCGATCCCCGCCTCCATCCCGAACTCCGCGCGCAGCCGCGCGAGCGCCGCCGCCGCCAGCCGCGCCCCGAGCGCGGGCTCCGCCGCCAGCCGCGTGAGCCCCTCGGCCAGGGCCTGCGGCTCCGCGGGCGGCACCAGCAGCCCGTGCACCCCGTCCTCGATGAATTCCGGGATCGCCGAGAGCCGCGTGGAGACGATCGGCAGCCCCTGGCTCGCCGCCTCCATCAGCACATTCGGCAGCCCGTCGCGGTCCCCGTCCGCCGCCAGCTTCGCCGGCAGCACGAAGAGATCGGCCGCGCGCATCGCCGCGATCACCTCGCGCTGGTCGCGCTTGCCCTGCCAGTCGATCCGCCCCGCAAGGCCCAGCCGCGCCGCCTCCGCCTCCAGCTTGCGCGCGAGCTTGCCGCCGCCGATATGCACCAGCCGCCAGTCGAGCTCCGCCGGCAGCAGCGCGAGCGCGACCAGCAGGTCGTCATAGCCCTTCTTCTCCACCAGCCGGCCCACCGAGAGCAGTGTCACCGGCCCGCCCGGCACCCGCGCCGCGCGCTCCGGCGGCGGCGGAAACCGGCTGAGATCGAGCCCATGATAGGCCAGCGTGATCCGCTCCGGCGCATCGCCCGCCAGCGCGCTCAGATGCGCGGCGTTGAAGGCCGTGCAGGTCAGCCCGAACCGCGCCTCCGCGATCTTCTCGCGCTTCTCCCAGTTCGGCGTCGTCCAGATATCCTTGGCGTGGGCCGAGAACCCCCAGCCGAGCCCGCGCATCACCGCCGCATAGCGCGCGACCGAGGCCGGGGTGTGCAGGAAATGCACGTAGAGCAGCCGCGTGCCCGCCGGCAGCTCCCGCGCCAGCACCGCCGCCTGGCCGAAGCGGCGGATCCGGCTGAGCCCTGGCTCGCGCACGAGATCGCGCAGCCAGAGCCGCAGCGCGCGCCCGAAGCCCGGCAGCCGCAGCGCCGCCCAGAACCCGCGCAGCACCCGCAGGGGCGCATTGTGCAGATATTCCGGCAGGTACCGCGGCCGCGCGCGGATCTGGTCGTGGATCGGATGGGTCTTGTCGTCATAGGGCTGGCGCAGCGACCAGATCTCGAAGCGGTAGCCGCGGTCCTCCAGCGCCTTCAGCTCCTGCGCGATGAAGGTCTCGGAGAGGCGCGGGTAGCCCTTCAGCACCACCGTGAGCGCGGGGCCCTCCTCGGCCGGCAGGGCAGGCGCGGGCACAGAGGGCGGGGCTGGCTTCGATCCGTCCATCCGCGCTACTCGCCCGCCGAGGCGAGGGCCGCCGGGCTTTCCGGAACCGGGCTCCCCGTCAAAGAATTCTCGGCCCCCGCGCTCTCTGCCAGTGCTGCCGCCCGCGCCACGATGGTCTCCAGCCCGCCCAGAAGCCGCCCGCCGAGGCTCGCGCAGCCGGCAGCCGAGGGCGGCGCGCGGTCCGCCAACGCGCGGATCGCATCGGCCATCACCGCGGCCGAGAGCCCGTCGCGCTCCGGCGTGAGCATCCGCACGAGCCCCAGCGCCTCCGCCGCCGAGGCGCGGATGATCTGCTCGCGCCGCGGCTTGGTGCGCGGCGCGATGATCGCCGGGCGATCGGCCGACAGGATCTCGCAGAAGGTGTTGTAGCCGCCCATCGCCACCACGCCGGTCGCCCCCGCCACCAGCCGCTCCAGCCTCGGATGAAACCCGATCGCCGAGACCCGGGGCGCGAGTCGCGCCACCCGCGCCTCGAACTCCACCCGGTCCGCCGCCGCCAGGAACGGGCCGTACACGATGAAGGCCGGCAGCCGCAGCCCGGGATCCGCCTCATAGGCCCGGATCACCCAGTCCACCAGCTCCGCCCCGTCCCCGCCGCCGCCGGTCGTCACCAGCACATAGGGGCCCTCCGGCATCTCGCCCTCGGCCTCCGCCGGCCAGTCGGAGGCGGTGCGGCGCAGATAGCCCGTATAGACCGTCCGCGCCTCCATCCGCGCCGACAGGCCGAGCCCCGCCATCGGCCGGCAGATCTGCGGCATGCCATAGACCCAGATCTCGTCGTAGAAGCGCTCGATCGCCTCCAGCGCCCCCTTGCGCTCCCATTCGCGGGCCAGCGCATCCTCGTCGTCCAGCACGTCGCGGATGCCGAGCACGATCCGCGTGCCCCGCGCGCGCAGCATCGGCAGCGTGGCGGCCAGCTCGTGCCGGAACCCCCAGGGCTCCTTGTCCACGATCATCAGTGCCGGCGCGAACGCCTCCGCCGCGGCCTGGATGATCCCGCCCCGCAGCGCGGCCATCGCATCGATGTCGAGCGTCAGGTTCGAGGGCGTGTAGCTGCCATCCGCATGCTTGATCACCCCCGGCAGGCGCACATGATCCACCCGCGCAGGAAAATCGAACCGCCCCGCGATGGGCGATCCGGTCACGATCAGCGCCGAGCCGCTGCCGGGCCCCTCAACCAGCGCCGAGGCGATCGTCCGGGACCGGCGCAGATGGCCCAGGCCGAACGTGTCGTGGCTGTAGAGGAGCGTCCGGATCTCGGAACACGCTGCGGAGGGGTCGGGCGCACGGGTCATGCGAGTTCCCATTTGCGGACACTCATGCTGATTGCCGCATCTTCCCAGCCACAACAAGTCTGCTCTCCTCACTTTTTTCGAACCTGTTCGGCCCGGCGCCGCGTTCACGTCTGGAAACGAAGGCGCGATTCGCCAATCTGGCTCCCCGGCGGTACTGTGCGCTCGGATGCGGCTCCGGCTGCGACCAAGGTTGTGGCCCCGGCCGCGGCCCCGGTTGCGGCATCATCTGTCCGGCCGGGGCTGCCATCCGCGACGTGCAGGGGACAACGGACGAAGAGGTACGCGAATGCGGCAGGGCCAGGGCACGGGCCGTGCGATGCTGTGGGCGATCTGGCTGCTCTGCGCGCTGGTGTGGCTGCCCGCGGGCGGAGCATCGGCACAGGGGCTGCCGCTGCAGCAGTTTCTCTCGATCACCGAGCCGAGCGCGCCCGAACAGTCAGCGCCCCGCCAGTCGCGGCCACAGCAGTCCCGTCCCGCCAACCGGCAGGGTTTCGCCGAGCCGAGCGTGGAGGACTATGGCCGCCTCGCCGCCGCCGAGCCCGCCGAGCCGCTGGTCATGGGCTTCGGCCTCGACGCGGCGTCGAACTATCTCGGTGTCTTCAAGGGACGGCTGAAGGCGATCATCGAGCGCGTGCCGGATGCCATCGACGAGCTCAACACCACGCTGAAGGCCGCGAGCCCCACGGGCAAGCCGGTGCATTTCGTGGGCATCGCGGTCTTCGCGGCCCTCCTCCTGGTGCTCGGCAACGCGGTGACGGGGATCTTCCTGGTCTTCGTCGCCCGGCCGATGTTCGTGCGCATGCAGAAGCCCAACCCGATCGGCTATTCCGACAAGCTGCCGGTGCTGGCCACCCGCGTGCTCTTCGCGGCGTTCTCCGCGGCGCTCACCATCAGCGTCGCCGCCGGCGCGGGGCTCTTCTTCTATGACGGGCATGCGCCGACGCTGCTCACGGTGATCGCCGTGCTCGGCACCTATGGCGCCTTCACGGTCGTGCACACCGTGTGGCGCATGGCGCTCGCGCCCTTCCTGCCGCATTACCGCATCCCCAATATCGGCGACCGCGACGCGCGGCTGCTCTATCGCTGGGTCAGCATCGGCAGCTTCAGCGGCATCGCGGGCTATGCCTTCTGCTACTGGATCGTGGGGCTCGGGCTGCCGCGCGAGGTGCATGTCATCATGACCTTCGCGGTCACGCTGGTGACGATCGTGATCCTGCTCGCCGCCCTGCGCGCCAACCGCCGCGCCATCACCGGGGTGCTGATCGGGGACCGCAGGGGCCGGCCGATGACCTGGATGCAGCGCGTCGTCGCCGCCACCTGGGCGCCCTTCGCGGGGCTTTATGTCCTGGTCAGCTGGGTGGATCTGTTGGTGCGCCTGGTGCTCGGCGTGCCGGCGGGGCCCGAGCGGATCATGGTGCCCTTCTTCCTCATCGTCGCCGCCATGGCGATGTTCGCGATCACCATGTTCGTCGTCGAGCGGATCTTCGCGCGCCAGCGCCGCATCCGCGCGATGAACGCCGCCGCCCGCGCCGCCGAAGCCTCCGCCGAGGCAAAGGCCCGCGAGCAGGCCATCGTCTCGGGCGCGCATTTCGCCGATGCGGGCGATATGGACGGGGACGGCGAGGACGAGGGCGGCGCCCGCTTGGTCTCGCGCCCGGCCGCCGATCCCGCCGCCGCCGATCCCGCCGCGGCCGGTGCGCCCGATGCCGCGACCGCCGAGGCCGCGGCGCAGGCTGAGGCACAGGCCGAGGTCGAGGCGATGCGCCCCGGCACCGGCATGCGCACCTTCGAGGACCTCGCCCGGCGCGTATCCAGCCTCCTCGCCATCGGCGTCGGCGGCTGGGTGCTCATCTGGTACTGGGGCGGCAGCGAGATCTTCGCCGAGAGCGCCTTCTTCGGCGTCGTCGAGGATGTGGTGGACGTGCTCTTCGTCGGCTACATCGTCTACCACGCGACGCGCATCTGGCTCGACCAGAAGATCGCGGAGGAGGGCGGGGACGAGGACCCCACCGAGACCATGCTCGAGGGCGAGGGCGGCGGGGCCGGCGCCACCCGGCGCGCCACGCTCCTGCCGCTCGTGCGCAATTTCATCCTCGTGGTCATCGGCGTCACGGTCGCGCTCGTCATCGCGCTCGAACTCGGCGTGAACGTCGCACCCCTCTTCGCCGGCGCGGGCGTCGTGGGCCTCGCCATCGGCTTCGGCGCGCAGACCCTGGTGCGCGACATCATCTCGGGCGCCTTCTTCCTGCTCGACGACGCTTTCCGGAAGGGCGAGTACATTGATGTGGGCTCGGTGAAGGGCACGGTGGAGAAGATCTCGCTGCGCTCCTTCCAGCTCCGCCACCATCTCGGCATGCTCCACACCATCCCCTTCGGCGAGGTGCAGTTCCTGACGAACTTCTCGCGCGACTGGGTGATGATGAAGCTGCCGCTGCGCCTCACCTACGACACCGATGTGGAGAAGGTGCGCAAGCTCGTGAAGAAGCTCGGCCTGCAGCTCATGGAGGACCCGGTCATCGGCCATCTGTTCCTGCAGCCCCTGAAGAGCCAGGGGGTGATCGAGATGGAGGACTCGGCGATGATCGTGCGGGTGAAGTTCATGACCAAGCCCGGCGATCAGTGGGTGGTGCGCAAGCGGGTCTATGCCGAGATCCGCGAGCTGTTCAACGCGGAGGGGATCAAGTTCGCCCATCGCGAGGTGACGGTCCGGATCCCCGATCTGCCGACGGACCGGCCCATGACGGAGCAGGAGCGCAGCGCCGTGGGCGCGGCCACGCGCGCCAATCTCGACGTGATCGAGGCCGAGGCCATGCGCGGCACCGGCACCCACGGCCCCGCCGACGACCGCTAGGGCCGCCTCCCCACCCAGCGCCCGCACCCACCCACGTCATTATGGGCGCGGATTGAAAAACATAGTGTGAACAAGTGCGATTGCGATGTCTGGCTTGCGAGCGCGATCGCGGGATGCGGCGGCGCAATCCGGCCGTCGGATGGCCCGTGCAGCACCATCGTTGCGGAAGGTGCTGCGCCCGATGCCAGCAACGCATCGCGGCAGGATCGCTCTCCTCTCACTGGCAACGGACCGCGAAGTTGAATGCGCGATCCATGGCGAAGAAGCGCTGGGGCTTTGGCACGTCCTTCGATCCCGCTGCGATTGACGGGCCGCTCCTCGGAAAGCGCAAGCCTCGGGCAAGAAGCAACATCTACGAGGCTGCCGTTGGGCGTTGGAACACATGGCAGAGTGTGTGCACCTTCGGACGGGCCCCGGCCGCCTCGCGGACGGGGCTCTGAGCGGGGGAATCGCTCCGGTGGGATGAGCCACGGCTCGAGAGATTCGGCATGCCGCGCAACGGCCTAGAGGCCAGCGCGGTGATGCCGGAGACGGCGCGGAAGACGGTCAAACGGTCTCGACGAGATCCCGAAGCGAGGAAGAGCCGGGCTGTTACCCGCTAGTCCCCGGGCGCTACCCGAGGTGTTGCACGGTTTCAGGCCCGGCGGGAAGCACGGGAGAGACCGCATGGCTACC
>JBCBWF010000123.1:0-12134 GCA_039817245.1 Pseudomonadota bacterium
CGACATTGACGACCTCGCCCGAGGTCGCCCCCTCGATATCTCGGTGTCGGAGAACGCGATCTCCTTCCGCGTCGATCAGGCCGGCGGCGGGCAGTTCGAGGTGGTGGACAGCTTCAACGGCTATGTGCTGAGCGACGAGAACGCGACGGTGCGGCCGATCTCGGGGGTCGAGGTCTCGGCGGGCACCAACTCGCTCGGCGTGCCGGCGAGCAACGTGTTCTACAACACCGACACGATCTATGTGGATGTGGACGGGCTGGATTTCCGCAACGGGGACCGGCTGGATCTCACGGTGAGCTTCTCGAGCGCGAGTTCGGTACTGGCGGCCGAGGACGATGCGAACTATGTCGCGCGCCTCTACACCGCCGCCTTCGGCCGGGAGCCGGATGCGGACGGGCTGAATTTCTGGATCGGGGCGCTGCCGAGCGTGGGCTCGCGCGAGGCGATGGCGGAGCTCTTCGTGAATTCCGACGAGTTCTCGGATCTCTTCGGCTCGCCCGACACGCTGGGGGCGGAGGGGTTCGTAGACCGGCTCTACCGCAACATCCTCGGGCGCGAGGGCGAGCAGGGCGGCGTGGATTTCTGGGCAGAGCTGATCGAGAGCGGACAGGTGACGCAGGCGGATGCGCTCGATTTCTTCGTGGACAGCGACGAGAACCTCGCGCTGGCCGAGGAGATCCTGAACATCGCGCGCAATGCCGAGGACGGGGCCTGGGACGCGCTCTGACCCGGGCGCGAAGTCAGCGGTATCGCCGTGCTGCGCACGGCGATGCTTGTCTGGCTCTCCTCACCCCTGCGGGGTTCCTCGAGCGGTGGGCCAAGCCGTGCGCTTGCGCCCGGTCGGAGGCGTTTCGGGAGCGATGAGGGGGGCGCCGGGGGCCTGAAGGAACCGGCGGGGCCGGTTCTGCGCGATGGTGGGCGCAAAGAAAAGGGCGCCTCAAGGACGCGACGGCTGGCGCCGATCGCGCGGGCGCGCAACCCTTGACCCGCCCCGGTCTTTGGGCGGCTGTCGGGCTTCAGCCGCCGTCGCCGAAGAGGCCGGCGGTGGCGATGCCGGCGAGGGCGGCGGCCTCGTCATTGTCCGAAGTGTCGCCGGTGACGCCGACCGCGCCGACGATCGGCCCGCCCGCCTCGGCGCGCAGCAGCACCCCGCCCGGCACCGGCAGGACCGAGCCGCCGAAGGCCGCGGTCAGCGAATTGGTGAAATAGGCCTGCGTCTCCGCGCGGTTCATCAGCGCGCGGCTGCCGAGGCCCACCCCGATCGCGCCGTAGGCCTTCGCATAGGCCATGTTGAAGCGCAGGTTCGAGGCGCCGTCCTCGCGCTCGAAGGCGGTGATGTTGCCGCCCGCATCGAGCACGACCACCGCGAGCGGCTTGATTGCCATCCGCCGCCCCTCGGCGCGGATACTGGCGATGATCTCGCGGGCTTTGTCGAGGGTGAGCGCGGTCATTCGGCGGCCTCCTGCTGTCCTTCCGCCTTCTTGGTGAGCCGGCGGGCATGGAGCACCGGCTCGGTATAGCCCGAGGGCTGGCGGGTGCCCTCGAGGATGAGATCGCGCGCGGCCAGGAAGGCCTGCCCGTCGAAATCCGGCGCCATGGGCTCATAGGCCGGATCGCCGGCATTCTGGCGGTCCACCACCTCGGCCATGCGGCGCAGCGCGGCGATCACCTGCTCCTCGCTCACCACGCCATGGGCGAGCCAGTTGGCGACGTGCTGCGAGGAGATCCGGCAGGTCGCACGGTCCTCCATCAGCCCGATATCGTTGATATCCGGCACCTTGGAGCAGCCGACGCCCTGATCGACCCAGCGCACCACATAGCCGAGGATGCCCTGGCAGTTGTTGTCGAGCTCGGCCTTCAGCTCCTCCTCCGACCAGTTCGTGCCCTCGGCGAGCGGGATGGTGAGGATCGCATCGAGCGAGGCGCGGGTGCGGTCGGAGAGGAACGCCTGGCGCTCGGCCACATTCACGCGGTGGTAGTGGATCGCATGGAGCGTCGCCGCGGTGGGCGACGGCACCCAGGCGGTGTTGGCCCCGGCCATGGGATGGGTGATCTTGGCCTCCATCATGGCCTCCATCAGATCCGGCATCGCCCACATGCCCTTGCCGATCTGGGCCACGCCGCGCAGGCCGCATTCGAGGCCGATATCGACGTTCCAGTCCTCATAGGCCTTGATCCAGTCCGTGCCCTTCATGGCGGCCTTGCGGATCATCGGGCCCGCTTCCATCGAGGTGTGGATCTCGTCGCCGGTGCGGTCGAGAAAGCCCGTGTTGATGAAGGCGATCCGGGTCTTGGCGGCGCGGATGCACTCCTTGAGATTGACGGTGGTGCGCCGCTCCTCGTCCATGATGCCGAGCTTGATGGTGCTGCGGGCCATGCCGAGCATGTCCTCCACCGCGGCCATCATGGCGTCGGTGTTCGCGACCTCATCGGGCCCGTGCATCTTCGGCTTCACGACATAGACCGAGCCGGCGCGGGAGTTGCGCGGGCCGCGGGGCTTGCGCAGATCGTGGAGCGCGATAAGCGCGGTGCAGACCGCGTCCATGATCTCCTCGGGGATCTCCGCGCCATCGGGCAGCAGGATCGCCGGGTTGGTCATCAGCGGGCCCACATTGCGCACCAGCATCAGCGAGCGGCCGGGCAGCGTGAAGCGGCTGCCATCGGGGGCTGTGTATTCGCGGTCGGGGTTGAGGCGGCGGGTGAAGGTCTCGCCGCCCTTGGTCACCGCCTCGGCGATATCGCCCCTCATGAGGCCGAGCCAGTTGCGGTAGGTGACGACCTTGTCTTCCGCATCCACCGCCGCGACGCTGTCCTCGCAGTCGCAGATCGTGGTGATCGCGGCCTCGAGGATCACATCGGCGAGGCCGAGGCTGTCATGCCGGCCGATGGGGTGGTCGAGATCGATCACCAGCTCGACATGCAGGTTGTTGCGCCGGAAGAGGACCGCCGAGGGGCGCGCCGGGTCGCCCTTGTAACCCACGAACTGGGAGGGATCGGCGAGGCGCGCGGTGGAGGCGCGGGTGTTGGCGCCGTCGCGCGCGGTGAGGCCCGGGATGAGCTGCACCTCGAGCTTGCCGTCGACGATGGCGAGGCCCTCCACATGGCCCCAGGCGAGGCCGTTCTCGGAGAGCGGGATGATCCCGGTCAGATGCGCCTTGGTCCAGGTGACGACGCGACCGCCGCGACGGCGGTCGTACTTGCCGCGCGGCGCAGGCGTGCCGAGCGCATCGGTGCCGTAGAGCGCATCATAGAGCGAGCCCCAGCGGGCATTGGCGGCGTTGATCGCGTAGCGCGCATTCATCACCGGCACGACGAGCTGGGGGCCGGCGACGGTGGAGAACTCGCGGTCCACATGGGGCGTCTCGACCGCGAAGTCCGGCCCCTCCGGCACGAGATAGCCGATCTCGCGGAGGAAGGCGGCGTAGGCGGCGGCGTCATGCGGCTGGCCGCGGCGCGCCTTGTGCCAGGCGTCGATGGCGCTCTGCAGCTCGGCGCGCTTGGCCACCAGCGCGCGGTTGAGCGGCGCGAACCGGCGCACGATGGCGCCGAAACCGGCCCAGAAGGCGGCGGGGTCGATGCCGGTGCCGGGCAGCGCCTCGGTCTCGAGGAAGTCGTGCAGCTCGCGGGCCACCTGGAGCCCGCCCGCCTCAACGCGCGTTGTCATGGGCCTCTCCTCTCGCAGGATCTGGGCAGGGTCTTCGGCAGCTAGCAGGCATGCGTGGCGCGGCGCAACTCTTTCCGTTGCGCGCGATGCGGGGCCGGCCAGCGGAAAGAAAACAGGCGTCGGGGCGGTGATGGGAGCTCAATTGGTTAACGCACGGCACGCAGGAACGGCGCTCAGCTGTCGCGATGGACCTTCTCGCGCCGCTCGTGCATCTCCTGCGCCTCGAGGCTGAGGGTCGCGATCGGGCGCGCATCGAGCCGCTTCAGGGAGATCGGTTCGCCGGTGATCTCGCAGTAGCCGTAGGTGCCGTCCTCGATCCGGCGCAGCGCCGCATCGATCTTGGAGATCAGCTTGCGCTGGCGGTCGCGCGTGCGCAATTCGATGGCGCGATCCGTTTCGGCGGAAGCACGATCCGCAAGATCCGGTATGTTCTGGGTGGTTTCCTGCAAGTCCTGGAGGGTCTCGCGGCTCTCGTCCAGAATGGAATTCCGCCAGGCGACAAGTTTAGCTTGAAAATAGCGCTTCTGCCGTTCGCACATGAACTCCTCGTCGTCACTGGGACGATACTCGGGGTCGATCGGCGTCTCCACGTTCATTGCAAGCCTCTCCCGGTGCAAGCCACCCGCGTGGAATTTTCATTGGTGCCGCGTATAGACGGTCGCGAAACCGTTGTCACGTCTTAAAACCTGGGCGATTCCCGGGTAGATCCCTGATTTCCGTCCCAAAACGGGCCGGGGACACGCAGGTGTGAGAGGGATGGCCGATGCGCTTCGAAGGGACGGACGACTATGTGGCGACCAACGATCTGATGGTGGCGGTGAACGCCTCCATCCGGCTCGAACGCCCGCTCCTGGTGAAGGGCGAACCGGGCACCGGCAAGACCGAGCTCGCCCGCCAGGTCTCCCGCGCCCTCGGCCTGCCGCTGATCGAATGGAGCGTTAAATCGACCACCCGCGCACAGCAGGGCCTCTATGAATACGACGCCGTCAGCCGCTTGCGCGACAGTCAGCTCGGCGACGAGCGGGTGCGGGAGGTTAAGAATTACATCCGCCCCGGCAAGCTCTGGGACGCCTTTACGGCCGAGGGCAAGGTGGTGCTGCTGATCGACGAGATCGACAAGGCGGATATCGAGTTTCCGAACGACCTGCTGCAGGAACTCGACCGTATGCAATTCGATGTGTACGAGACCGGCGAGACGATCCGCGCCGCAACGCGGCCCATCGTCATCATCACCTCCAACAACGAGAAGGAGCTGCCGGACGCGTTCCTGCGCCGCTGCTTCTTCCACTTCATCGCGTTTCCGGATGTGGAGACGCTGACGCGGATCGTGGATGTGCATTTCCCGGGCATCAAGCAGACGCTGGTGCGCGCGGCGCTCACCCAGTTCTACCAGATCCGCGAGACGCCGGGGCTGAAGAAGAAGCCCTCCACCTCCGAGGCGCTGGACTGGCTGCGGCTCCTGATGGCGGACGATGTGGACCCCGCGGCGCTGCGCGCGGATCCGAAAAACGCGATCCCGCCGCTGCACGGCGCCCTGCTGAAGAACGAGCAGGACGTGCACCTGTTCGAACGGCTCGCTTTTCTCGCCAGGCGGGAAAGGGGCTGACAACCACACGCTAACCGGTATGCCCCAAAGCTGGACAACGCGGGCCTTGACCCTCTGCCGCCCTCCGGCAGCATGGGCGCGGTAGATGCGTTGAATTCGAAGCGATCTCGACGGACCGGCCCTGGTCCGGCGCCGGATCGAGGGGTGTGCCCGTGGTTGTAGACGAGCGAGTGACGATGCCGCTGGGCCCTGCCGCCTGGCAGCGCACGGCGGACCGGATCGCGGGCGGCCTCTCCTGGCGCAATGCGGGGATCGACACGGCGATCTACGACATCCCGGGGCTGACGGCGGCGGAGCGGCGGATGATCCGCCAGACCCCGGCGCCGGAGGGCGCGATCGTGGTCGCCCATCCGCTCGGCGCCGAGGGCCCGGTGAGCCTCGCGGTGCGCGCGGATTTCGAGGCGCTCGCCGCCGCCCCCGGCGCGCCCATCACCCAGGTGGCGATCGCGGGCCATGGCGGCAGCGCGCTCGGAGCGGCCGCGCTGGCGCGCACGGTCGCGGACGCCACCGGCCGGCCCGCCGGCGGGATCGTGGCGGGCTTCACCGGGGAGGACCTCTTCGCCGAGGCGATGGGGGGCCAGGTGTTCTTCAAGGCGCTCGGCAGCGCGCAGAACGCCGCCCAACTCTTCCGCCACCGCCTCGGCCAGATGGCGCTGCAGGCCATGCGCCCCGGCGACCGCGCGAGCCGGCTGCCCGCGCATGCGCTGACCCGCCCGGCCGCGGCCACGCTCATCCGCCTTCTCGGCGATCCGGAGCGGCGGCTCGATCTGGCGGTGGCCCATGGCAAGGGGGCGCTCGGGCTCTCCTTCGCGCTGGCGCGGCTGGCGGACCGCGCGGCCCTCGCCCGCGCCGAGCATATGCAGATCGTCACCGCCGGCTGCGTCACCGCCTTTCCGGAGGGGATCCGCTGGGCCACGCAGTTCCTCGGCCAGTTCGACGCGCTCGGCACCTTCAACTCCGAAACCGCGGTGGCGCATGAGAGCGTGCCCGGCGCGAGCCACCATCTGAACACCGCCATGCCGCTGCATATGGATCTCGGACGTCTCCTGCGCCGCCTCCTCGGCACCTGAGCGCACCCCGGCGGTTGACCGGCCCCCGCACGGCCCGGTAGCGACAAGGGGCAGCGACCCGGCCGCGGGCCGAAGAGGCGCGCCGAGCGGACGGGCCAACAAGACGGGCCGACAAGACGGGCCGACAAGACGGGCCGAGGAGACGGGCCGAGGAGAACAGGATGATCGAGATCAGACCGCTCGCGCGGAGCGACGAGCCGGAATGGCGCCGGCTCTGGACCGCCTATCTCGACTTCTACGAGACCTCGGTGCCGGAAGCGGTGTACCAGAGCTCCTTCGAGCGGTTGCTGGGCGACGATCCGCAGGATTTTCACGGCCTCTTGGCCGTCCGTGATGCCCGCCCCGTGGGCCTCACGCACTACCTCTTCCATCGCCATGGCTGGCGTATCGAGAATGTGGTCTACTTGCAGGATCTCTACGTGGATCCCGAAGCGCGCGGCACTGGCGCCGGGCGGGCCCTGATCGAGGCGGTCTATGCTGCGGCGGATGCGGCCGGCTGCCCTTCGGTCTACTGGCTGACGCAGGACTTCAACGAGACCGCGCGGAAGCTCTATGACCGGATCGCCACAAAGACGCCCTTCATCAAGTACCAGCGCTGAGCGGGACGGCGGGATGCGCGGGCAGCGGCAGGGTTGGCGGTTCGCGCTCGCGGCGGCGGCGGCAGCGCTGCTGACCGCCTGCTCGCCGGGGCGCGATGCGCCCTACCGCGCCACCCCTGCCCCCCAGACCGCGGCCTTCGCCAGCGCCGTGCCCGCGGGGCATACGCGCTACCAGAACGCCTCGCTCGCCATCGCCTTTGTGGGCCTCACGCACGACATGGAGTGGGGCGGGGCGCGGCCGCATCTGGTGCGCTACGAGGCGCCGGTGCGCGTGGCGCTGGAGGGGCCGGGGTCGCGGCAGTACGACCCGTTCCTCGCGCGCTTTCTCGGCTTCCTGCGCGAGGGCACGGGCATCGACATCGCGCCGGCCGCCCCGCCCGCCGAGGCGAACCTGCATGTGCGCTTCGTGCCGGGGCGGTCCTTCGCGCGGGTGCTGCCCGCGGTTTCCTGCCTCGTCGCGCCCGGCGATCTCGCCTGGGAGGCCTTCGAGGCCGAGCCGGAGCGCTTCGGCGGCGAGGCGCTGGCAGCGATGCGCCGTCTCGAGGCGGTCACCGTGTTCCTGCCCCAGACAGCGCCGCCCCATCTCGTGCGCGGCTGCCTGATCGAGGAGATCGCCCAGGCGCTCGGCCCGGCCAACGACCTCTATTCGCTCGGGCCCTCGATCTTCAACGACGATGCCGCGCATGTCTGGCCGACCGCGCTCGATCTGCTCATGCTGCGCGTGCTCTATGCGCCGGAGCTCGAGACCGGGCTGGGGCGGGAGGAGACGGCGGCGGGGGCGCGGCGCGCGCTCGACCGGCTGAACCCCGAGGGCCTCGCGCCGGGGGTGGCGCCGCTCCGGATCGCCGATGAGCGCGCCTTCCTGCCCTGGCGCGCGAGCGCGCTCGGCGTCTTCTCGCGCAATGCCGAGCCCGGCGAGCGGCGCGCACGGGCCGAGCGCGCGCTCCGGCTCGCCGAGCGGCGCGCGCCCGGCGGGGCGCATCACTGCGTGGCGCTCATGACACTCGGCCGGGTGCTCGCCGCCAGCGCGCCGGGCGAGGCCCTGGCGGTGCTGGACGAGGCCGAGACGGTCTGCGCGCGCCGCTTCGGGACCGACGACATCCGCCTCGCGCGCATCCGCGCCGAGCGCGCCGCCGCCCTCTTCACCATCGGGCGCACCGGCGAGGCGCTCGCGGCCACCGAGCCGCTCGCCGCCCCCTTCGAGGCCCATGCGCAGGAGGAGCGGCTGGCGGGGCTCTACGCATTGCGCACCGCCCTCTTTCATGCCATGGACCGCCCGGCGAAGGCCGAGGCCGCTCGCGCCGAGGCCCGGCTCTGGGGCGCCTACGCGCTCGGCGAGGACAGCGAGGCGCTGGCCCGCTGGCTGGGGCGCTGACGCGCGGAGGCCGAGGCTGCCCGGCGAGCCGGCCACCGGCGCGCGCGAAACCGGAGAGGGGCCCGACCCATGACGCTCGCCTTCCTGTGCCTCCTCGGCGGCTTCGGCCTCGGCTGGTACCGCGCGACCCGCCGCGAGGGCACCACCGCCGACAAGGTGCAGATGGGGCTCGCCCACGCCATCCCGCTGGCGCTGCTCGGCTTCGCGGTCTCCATCACGCTCGTCAATCTCGGCCTCTGACGCTTTCGCCCCGCTGCCCGCCGCGCTAGGCTCGCGCCATGTTTCTCAACCTCTTCTTCGGTCTGCGCGCTGCCGGCGTGCCCGTCTCGCTCCGCGAACAGCTCACGCTGATCGAGGCGATGGAGGCCGGGCTGGCGGCCTTCGATGTCGAGGCCTTCTACGTCCTCGCCCGCGCCAGCCTCGTGAAGGACGAGCGCCATCTCGACCGCTTCGACCGCGTCTTCGCGCAGGTCTTCAAGGGGGTGGAGGCGGTCGCCGGCGAGGGCGGCCCGGACGTGCGCGCGCTGCCCGAGGAATGGCTCCGCCGCCTCGCCGAGAAGCACCTGACCGACGAGGAGAAAGCGCTGGTCGAGAGCCTCGGCGGCTTCGAGAAGCTCATGGAGACGCTGGCCGAGCGCCTGCGCGAGCAGCAGGGACGCCACCAGGGCGGCTCGAAATGGGTGGGCACCGCCGGCACCTCCCCCTTCGGCGCCTATGGCTACAACCCCGAGGGCGTGCGCATCGGCCAGGAGGAGAGCCGCCACCGCCGCGCCGTGAAGGTGTGGGACAAGCGCCAGTTCCGCAATCTCGACGGCGATGTCGAGCTCGGCACGCGCAACATCAAGATCGCGCTGCGCCGCCTGCGCCGCTGGGCCCGCGAGGGGGCGGCGGAGGAGCTCGATCTCGACGGCACCATCCGCGCCACCGCCCATAACGGCTATCTCGACGTGCAGATGCGCCCCGAGCGGCACAACGCCGTGAAGGTGCTGATGCTCTTCGATGTGGGCGGCTCGATGGACGACCATGTGAAGGTGGCCGAGGAGCTCTTCTCCGCCGCGCGCGCGGAGTTCAAGCATCTCGAATACGCCTATTTCCACAACTGCCTCTACGAGGGCGTGTGGCGCGACAACCGCCGGCGCTGGGAGGAGCAGATCCCGACCGAGGAGCTGCTGAACACTTATGGGGCGGACTGGAAGCTGGTCTTCGTGGGCGACGCCTCGATGAGCCCCTACGAGATCCTCTATCCGGGCGGGGCCAACGAGCACTGGAACGCGGAAGCGGGCGAGGTGTGGCTGCGCCGCGCGCTCGCCAAGTTCCCGGCGGCCGCCTGGATCAACCCGGTGGCCGAGCGCCACTGGCGCTACACCCAGTCCATCGGGCTGATCGCCGAGATCATGGAGAACCGCATGTTCCCCATGACCCTCGCCGGCCTCGACGCCGCCACCCGCGAACTCAGCCGCTAGCCGAGGGGCCGCTCAAGGAGGTCCCGGGTCGAGCCCGGGACCCGCGACGGGCGTGGTCTCATGAGCGGCGTGAAGGGGGGGCGTGTCCCGCTTCGGTCTCGGGCAAGGTTTCTGGCAGGTTGTTGGGCAGGGGGGCCGTGGCGCAGCAGGCCAGCACCTCCGGGTCGCCCTTGCAGCAGTCGTTGAGGATGAAGGAGACGAGGGCGCCGAGCGTTTCGGTGCGGGCGCGGTAGATGATCTTGCGCGAGCGGCGTTCCGAGGAGATGAGCCCCGCACGCTCGAGGGCGGCGAGGTGGAAGGAGGCGCTGGAGGAAATCACGCCCAGCGCCTCGGCGATCTCGCCCGCCGGCGCGCCCTCCCCACCGCGCCCGACCAGGTGGCGCACGATCTGCAACCGCGTCTCCTGGGAGAGGGCGCCAAGCATCCGCATCGCATCGCTGTCTTTCATATTTCAACCATTGTTGAGATATCGTAATGTCGTCACGTCGCCCCCGTCCCGGCGCGCGCCCCGCGGGCCATCCGAAAGGCAGGACCCTTCATGAAAGTCGTAAGCTTCAAGATCTGTCCCTTCGTCCAGCGCGTCATCGCCCATCTGGAGGCCGGGGCGATCGACCATGAGGTGCTCTATATCAGCCTGCGCGACAAGCCGGACTGGTTCCTCGAGATCTCGCCGAACGCGCAGGTGCCGGTGCTGATCACCGATGCCGGCGTCGCCCTCTTCGAAAGCGATGCGATCGTGGAGTATGTCGAGGAGGCATGGGGTCCGCTTCAGCCCGAACTCGCGCCGGAAGAGCGCGCACTGAGCCGGGCCTGGAGCACGCTCGCGACGAAGCATTATCTCACGCAATGCGGCGCGCAGCGCAGCGCCAGCGCCGCGGTGCTGGAGGAGCGCGCCGCGCGGCTCGGGGTGGCCTTCGACCGGATCGAGACGCGACTCGGCGACACGCCCTTCTTCGCCGGTGCGGCGGTCGGGCGGGTGGATCTCGCCTGGCTCACGCTTCTGCACCGTGCCGCGATCATCGAGGCCCGGTCGGGCTACGACTTCCTCGGCGCGCGGCCGAAGCTGAAGCGCTGGCAGGCGGCGCTGATGGAGACGGGGCTCGCGGAGCGCTCCGTCGCGCCGGATTTCGAGACGGCCTTCGCGGCCTTCTATCTCTCGGACGAGACCTATCTGGGGCGGGGCGGCGCGGCCGCGGCTGCGGCTGCGGGCGCCTGCTGCTAGGGCCGGGCGCGGGGCGTCAGGGAGGTCCCGGGTCAGGCCCGGGACCCCGATAACCGCCGGCGCCCTTCCCGGGGCGCTGCCCGGCCCCTGTTCCGGGGCCTCAACGGGCGAAGGGGTCGGCGGCGGCATCGCTGTTCCAGCGGTACTGGCAGAGGCGCGCCACCCGATCGGCGGCCTCGCCGTCATGCATGCGGGCGATGGCGGCAAGGATCATATGCATCCCCGCAGAGACGCCGGAGGCGGCGAAGACGCGGCCGTCCTGCGTCCACCGCGCGCGCCGCTGCCAGTGCACCTCTGGCCGCCGTGCGGCGACCCAGTCGAAGGCGCGCTTGTTGGTGGTGGCGGGGCGGCCATCGAGCCGCCCGGTCTTCGCCAGGAGCGCAGGACCAGTGCAGACGGTGAGCACCCAGTCGGCGGCCTCCGCCTGCGTCCCGGGCCAGTCGATGAGCGGCGGATTGTCGATCTCGCGCCGGGTCCCCATCCCGCCGGGTACGAGGAGGACGTCGAAGCCGCCCGGGTCGCGCAGGGCGGTATCGGCGAGGGCAGCGGGCCCCTGACCGCTCGGCAGCGGTCCCGCCTCCTCGGCCACGAGATGGAGCACGGGGTTGTCGGGCAGCATCCCGAACATCTCCAGCGGGCCGAAGAGATCCAGGAGTTCGAGGCCCGGGAAGATCAGCGCACCCAGTCCGCGCCCCCTCCCCGTCAGCGCTCCGCCCGGGCGAGCGCGCGGACCGGGCCCGCCCATGCGTCCCGGCACCCTTCAGCGCCGCGCGGCGCGGGCGATGCGCCGTGGCTCTCTTACTCGCTCATGATGGCTTCGATCCACCTCGGCGCTACCACAGCCGTTGTCCCGAACGCTGTCGCACACGCCGCGCTCCCCTGCACCATCGGAAAGGGCGCCATTCCCCCGGCGCGCAGCAACCGACGCGCCGGATCACCGAGGCCATGCCGACCCCGTCTTTTGCCCCGCCGCACCGGAGCTGGGCGCGCGGGTGAAGCTGGGGCCACCGCTCGAGGAACCCGACGGGTGACGAGAGCCATACAAGCATCCCGGCCCGCAGCGCGGCGATTCCGCCAAGGAGGCCCCTGGACCGAGCCCGCCGCTCAGGCCGCCATCAGCGCGTCGAGATCGAGC
>JBCBWF010000442.1:0-4182 GCA_039817245.1 Pseudomonadota bacterium
CGAGCACGGCGCCGGCGATCTGGTCCGGCGAGACGCGGGCGGCGGCGGCGTCGAGGGCGGCGAGGAGGCGGGTGCCGCGCTTGCGTCCGCTGTCGTCCGGGCCGGCCTCGACCACGCGGATCTCGAGCGGGCGGCCGGGCTCGCCGAGCGCGTCGGCCTCCGCTTCCAGCGCGGCGCGGGCCTCGGCGATCTGGTCGGCGCGCTCGCCGATGCCGGTGCTCTCGGTCGCGTCCACCACCAGAAAGCCGATATTGGGCAGGCCGTCGCGCTCCTCGCGCTTGAGCTGGGGCCCGGCGAGGGCGAGGACGAGGACGCCGAGCGCGAGGGCGCGCAGCCACCAGCCCCGCAGGCCGCGGAACCAGGCGAAGGCAACGGAGGCGAGCGCGAGGAGGGCCGCGATCGCGATGCCCGCCCAGGGCAGCAGGGGGTCGAAGATGAGGCTCGTCTGCATGGCTGGCTGACTTCTCTGCCGCTTGGATGTCGGGGCCGCGCCGGCGCCCGGGGGCCGGCGCGAGCGCGGTTCCGGGGGCTACTGGCTCAGGCGCTCGAGCACCGCGGGGGCGTGCACCTGGTCGGACTTGTAGTTGCCGGTGAGCGCGTAGAGCACGAGGTTCACGCCGAAGCGGATGGCCATTTCGCGCTGACGGTCGCCGGGGCGGCCGACGGGGAACATGGGCCGGCCGCGTTCGTCCATCGCCCAGGCGGCGGCCCAGTCGGCCGAGCCCACGACGACGGGGGAGACGTTGTCGTCCACCCGGTCGAACTGGGGCAGGCTGGGGTCGCGCTCCACGTCCTGGCGGCCCTCCGGCGGGGCCTCCGCCCAGACGCGCCCGCCGCGCCAGCGCCCGGGGAAGCTGGTGAGCAGGTAGAAGGTGCGGCTGAGGACGTGCTCGGCATCGACGGGCGCGAGCGGGGGCAGGTTCAGCGCGCGGGCGACGGCGCGCAACTGCGCGCCGGACGCGCCGCCGGTGCCGGAAGCACCGCTCTGGGTGTCGATCAGCAGCATGCCGCCACCGGCGAGGTAGCGCGCGAGGCGGGCGAGGCCGACCTCGCTCGGCACCGTCTGTGCGGTGAGCGGCAGGTAGAGGACGGGCAGGAGCGCAAGCTCGTCGTTCTCCGGATCCACGCCGACGGGGGGGCCGGGCTCGACCGCGGTACGCTGGGTGAGCTCGTTGCCGAGGCCGAGCAGGGCGCGCTCGGAGACCCGGTCGATCTGCACATTGCCGGTGCGCACATAGCCGAGCGTGGTCTCCGCGGAGATGGAGACCTCGCCCGCGGTGATGTTGCGGCGCGGCTCGGTGTCCTGATCCTGCGCCGTGGCGTCGCCCGCGAGGAGCACGGCGAGGACGGCCGCGGCGGTGGTGGCCGCGGCGCCGGGCCGGCGCGCGCCGAGACTGCGCGGCAGGCGGCCGGAGAGCCAGAGCGTGGCGATGGTGTCGACCGCCGCGAGCAGGACCGCGAGCATCAGCAGCGGGGCCGCGAAATGGATGCTCTCCGCCCCGCCGAGACGCTCCAGCACCGCGCCCGGGGGCGCCTCCGGGAAGGGCGCGAGCCGGTCCTCGCCCACATGGAGGTTGAGCACGAGGCTTTCCGGGGCGCCGGCGGCGCGGGGGCCGCTATCGGCGCGGGCATAGAGGCCGGGCAGGAGACCGTCCTCCGCGCGGCCGCTGGCGAGGCGTTCGCCCGCCACCGTGTCGAGCGCGCCGGGGGCGGGGCCGAGCGTGCCGTCCGCCGCCAGGGTCTGCTCGGCGCGCCAGAGGGTGCCGGCGAGCTCGTCCGCCTCCGGCTGGCGCGCGCCCTGGCCCGGCGCGAGCGCGAGGAGGGCATCGAGCATCTCGACGAAGAGGCCGGAGAGGGGGAGCGAGGACCATTCCGCATCCGCGGAGACGTGGAAGAGGACGACCCGTCCCTCCCCGCGGCGCACGGCGGTGACGAGCGGCGTGCCGTCGTCGAGCCGGGCCCAGACGCGGCCCTCGAGATCGGGCGAGGGGTCG
Organism: Pseudomonadota bacterium; assembly: GCA_039817245.1. Taxonomy (GTDB): domain Bacteria; phylum Pseudomonadota; class Alphaproteobacteria; order Rhodobacterales; family Rhodobacteraceae; genus Thermohalobaculum. The sequence goes on from JBCBWF010000442.1 coordinate 1,995, forward strand.
GCGAGGACCTGGCTGCGGACATCCACTTCCTCCGGGATGGCGAGGCGGCGGAAGGGGCCGGCCTCGGCGAACGGGCCGAGGGTGCGCGGTGCGCCCCAGGCGAGCGCGCCGCCGAGCATGCGCCCGCCGCGGCGCAGGCGCACGGGCAGGAGCGGGTCCTCGCCCGGCGCGGCCTCGCCGGAGGGGCCGCGGGTGAGACTGTCGCTGGCGATGGCGCCGGCGAGGCGGGGGCCGGCGAAGCGCACCAGCAGGCCGCCCTCCTCGACCCACTCGGTGAGCGCGGTGCGCTCGGTCTCGGCGAAATCGCCCTGATCGGCGAGGAAGATGGCGGAGGGGCCGCGCTCGATGGCCTCGCCGAGGGCGGAGAAGCTGACATCGGCCGAGGGCGAGAGCGCCTCGGTGAGATAGTGGCGCGCGGAGGTGAGCTTGAGCACCTGGCCTTCGCTGGCCGGATCGACCACGGCGACGGGGATGCGGCGGACCGCGGCATCGGCGAGCGCGGTGCCGCCCGGGGAGGGATCGTCGGCCAGCGTCAGCCGGCTGATGCTGCCGATGAGCTCGGCGGGCAGCTCGTAGGTGGCGGTGGCGGTGTCCGCGCCGGGCTCGAAGGCGGCGTCGGCCACCGCGATGCGGCGCTCGCCCCCGGTCTCGGCAGTGACGAGGGCGACGACGCGGGCGGTGGCGCCCTCGCCGGTCGCGTCATCGGCGCGCAGGACATCGACCGTGAGCTTCTGGTCGACGAGACGGGGCGGCAGGAGCGCGCGGGCCGGGCGCGCGGGGCCGACGATGCGCAGCGGCCCGAAGCGGGCGAGCCGCTCGCCGAGAGCCTCGGTCGCGTCCGCATGCGAGAGCCCGTCGCTCAGCCAGATGGTCTCGGCCGGCGCAGTGGCGCGGGCGTCGTCCAGCAGCGTGAGGACGGCGGCGTGGTCCGGGCGCACGGGCGCGGGCTCGAGCCCCTCGAGCGCGGTGCGCGCGAGGGCGGCGGCGACCGGCGGGGGCGGGGCCGCTGTATCCGTGGCGGCGCGCCAGAGGATGACCTGGCGGCCGAGGCGGCCCGCCTCGTCCACCGCGGCGAGGGCGGCGGCGCGGCGCGCGGCCCAGTCCGGCGCGCTGGCCCAGCCCTGGTCGAGCAGGATGAGCACCGGGCCCTCGCCGCTGGCGGCGAGGCGCTGGGAGGGGTTCAGCACGGGCTGGGCGAAGCCGATGATCACGGCGGCGAGCGCCACGATGCGCAGGAGGAGGAGCCAGAGGGGCGTGCGCTCGGCCTCGCGCTCCTCGTCGTCCAGCCCGAGAAGCAGGCGGACGCCGGCGAAGAGCTCGGTCTTCGGCGCGGGCGGGATCGCGCGGAGGAGCCACCAGAGGACGGGCAGCGCCACGATGCCGGCGAGGACCGCGGGGGCGAGGAAGCCGAGGGTGCCGATGCCGATCATGCCGCCCCTCCGATCCCGGCGCCGCCGAGCCAGCCATGCAGTTGCAGGAGCGCCTTGCGCGGGCTCTCATCCGTGCGGTGCAGGAGGAGCTGCCAGCCGGCGCGGCGCGCGGCCTTGGCCAGATCGTCCCGCCGGTCCGCGAGGCGGGTGAGGTAGCGCTCGCGCAGGGCCTCCGCCTCGTCCGTCTCGTGGCGGACGCTGCGCCCGACGCTCTCGAAGCGGGTGCGCCCGGCGAAGGGGAACTCCTCCTCCACCGGATCGAGCACCTGGACATAGACGCCGCCGATGCCGCGCCCGGCGGCGCGCTTCAGCGCGGGCAGGACACGGTCGCGCGGGCCCATGAAGTCCGACAGAAAGACGACGCGGCCGGCGCGGGGCAGCTCGAAGGCCGCCGGCGCGCCGAACTCCTCGGCATCGGGATCGGAGGGCGTCGAGAGGATGGCGGCGAAGCGCTCGAGCTGGCGCTCGCCGGTGCGCGGGCGCTCGGCATCGGTGCCGAGGAGGCCGAAGCGCTCCCCGCCCCGCGAGAGCAGGAGCGAGACGGCGAGGGCGAGGAGGGCGGCGCGGCCCTCCTTGGTCACGCGGCCGTCGCGCGCCTCGCGGGCATAGCGCGAGGCGAACTGCATGGAGCGCGCGCGGTCGACCCAGAAGAGGACCGTCTCGGCGGCCTCCCACTCCATCTCGCGCACATAGAGTCGGTCCGAGCGAGCGGAGCGGCGCCAGTCGATCGAGGCGAGCGTGTCCCCGGGCTGGGCGGC
>JBCBWF010000441.1:0-4186 GCA_039817245.1 Pseudomonadota bacterium
ATCTGGGGAGCGCACGCACCAAGGCGCTCGCCCGTGGCAACCGGCTGCTCCCAAACCAGAGTGGCTGAAACTCGCGCCGCCATAGTGGCGGAGTTTCCGACCGTCATTGACAGCAGCGGCGGGATTTTACGCCGCCCTCCCGGGCGTCAACGTGGCCGGTTATTGCACCGCCCTTCCCACTGGAACATCATCAGAACAGGCTGAGCAGCCTCACCGGACGCTTACTGTGAAAGCCAAGAATGGAATTTTGATCTGCGTCGTCTGGACCAAGAGGTGTCACCTTCCGTCCGAAAGAGTGCTTCCGATGTGTGCGTCTTCTGAACTACTGAAATGCTCCACGGCGCTTTCGCGCATCAGGCTGTCTACCTTGACCATCGGCTTGTCACACAGTATCTCCACTAATATGCGGGTGTAGTTCAGTGGTAGAACGCGAGCTTCCCAAGCTCGATGTCGTGGGTTCGATCCCCATCGCCCGCTCCATGCTCTTCGCGGATTTGCTGGTGTGAGTGGCCTTCAGGGCGCGGCGGTTGGCTGCGGTCGGCGCGTTGCGGTTGCGGCCGGGGAACCGGGGGGCGGGGGGTGTGTGCGGGGCGCGCAGGGCGCGGCCATTGGCCCGGACGGGTGGGGCGGAACGTGTTCTGCCGCAAGATCCGGGTGGCGGTGGTGGTGGCCTTGGTCATGATCGGCTGTGCGGGGCGCGTCCGGCGCCCGTCGCAGCAGCGAGGAACGATCATGGGGAGCGAGGCCATGGGCGACGTGCTTGATCTCGAAACTGCAAGGGAGGGCAGCCCGGCCGGTATCGCGGCGTCGCTCGATGCGCTCGGCCATGCGGATCTCGGGCCGCTCTTCGATCCCGCCACCTGCGACCGGCTGGCGGGCATGTTCGACGAGGAGCGCCCGTTTCGCAGTCATATCGTCATGCGCCGCCACGGTTTCGGCGAGGGCGAGTACAAGTATTTCGCCAACCCGCTGCCGGGCGCGATCTCCGATGCGCGGCGCGCGCTCTATGCCCGGCTGGTCGGGGTCGCCAATACCTGGGAGGCTGCCCTCGGCACCGGGCGGCGGTTTCCGCAGAGCCACGAGGCCTTCCTCGACCGTTGCCATGCGGACGGGCAGAGCCGGCCCACGCCGCTGCTCCTGCGCTACCGCGCCGGGGACTATAACTGCCTGCATCAGGACCTTTACGGCGCGCATACCTTCCCGCTGCAGGTGGTCGTGCTGCTCTCCGATCCGGATGCCTTCGAGGGCGGCGAATTCGTGATGACCGAGCAGCGCCCGCGCATGCAGAGCCGTGCGGAGGTGGTGCCGCTACGGCGCGGCCATGCGCTCGCCTTTGCCGTGAACGCGCGGCCGCGGCAGGGTACGCGGGGGATCTACCGGGTGAAGCAGCGCCATGGGGTGAGCCGCCTGCGCCGCGGTGAGCGCTTCACGCTGGGGATCATCTTCCATGACGCTGAATAGGGTGCGGGCCGGGGCTGCGGCGGCGGTGCTGCTCGCTCTCGGGCTCGCGGCCGGCGCGGAGGAGCGGGTGCTGACGGGCAAGGAGCGGCTGGGCGGCAAGGCCTCCGACCCCCAGCGCGTGGACGACTGCAAGGTTCCGGCTGCCCTCCGCGACCCGGCGGTACCGAGGCCCGCGGATTGCGCTCGTCAGCGGGGCCGCTCTCCGGCGGCAAAGGCGAAGGGAGTTGCGCGGTAGCGTGGCAGAAGGCCACTCAGGTGTTGCGGAAACTGTTGCTGCGGCCGCTCCCTCCCACGTCATCTTGTGCGCCTTTCGGTAAACGGCAGGTGACCGGACATCGCATCGATGCCCACCAGGTTCAATCAGTGAATGTTCACATTATGTTCGATAATTCCACGCAACAATGACGTGGGTGGGTGCGGCCGCAATCGTGATAATCCCGATCTTGGCCGCCTCCGACCAGTCACCCGCATCGATCACCGAAAACCGCCCGCCACCGATCCCGAAACCCGCCGCTACCGTCCGGCCCCGGCGCGCCCATCAGGCGCTACCGCCCCGCGAAGGTCAGCGCGAGGAGGTCGTTCCTCAGCCGCTCCAGATTGCCGCGCCGCACCAGCGCATCGATCGCATCATGTGTTGCGCGCCAGATCGGCACCGCCGCCACCAGCACATCCCGCCCCGCATCGGTTAGGCAAAGCCGCCTTCCGCGCCGGTCCTTCTCGTCCCGTACCACTCGCAACAGCCCCCGGCGCTCCAACGGCTTCAGGTTCGCGGTCAGCGTCGTGCGGTCCATCGCCAGTAGCCGGGCCACATCGCCGATGCGCGGCGCCTCCGGCCGGTTGAGCGCCACCAAGATCGAGTACTGCCCATGCGTCAGCCCCACCGGCTTCAGCGCCTCGTCGAAGCGCCGCCCGATCGCCCGCGCCGCGCGCTGCAGATGCAGGCAGAGGCACCGGTCTCGCACCTCATGGGTCACGCTGAGGGGAAGGTCGTCTCTCATCAGTGCCAAAATAAGTTGACCTCAACCCGTAAGTCAAATAGGTTGAGATCAACGTAACAACCTGCGGAGACCGGCCATGCCCTATGTCGACGGCTTCCTCGCCCCCGTGCCCACCGCGAACAAGGACGCCTATATCGCCCACGCCAGGGTGGCCGCCGCGATCTTCCGGGAGCATGGGGCGCTCTCGGTCGTCGAATGCTGGGGCGACGACGTGCCCGAAGGCGCGACCAACTCCTTCCACACCGCCGTGCTGCGCAAGCAGGACGAGGGCGTCGTCTTCTCCTGGGTGATCTGGCCGGACAAGGACACCCGCGACGCCGGCTGGGGCAAGATCATGGAAGACCCGCGCATGCAGCCCGACGCGAACCCGATGCCCTTCGATGGCCAGCGCCTGATCTATGGCGGCTTCGAGCGCATCCTCGAAGCCTGATCGACCGTCGCCACCGGGGGCGCCAGCGCCCCCGATTTTGTTTCTTTTACCGAGTTAATTTACCGCCGTTCCCGCCCTCGAAAACCGCCCCCGCGCCGCAGCCTCCTGTTGACCCGGCCGCCCCGGCGCCGTTCCATGGGGAGCCCAGCGCGGAGGACGCCATGACCCATCCCATCGCCGAGATCCTGGACGACGCAGCCATCGAGGCCTTCCGCCGCGACGGGGCGGTACGCCTGCGCGGCGCCTTCGACACCCACTGGCTCGAGGCGCTCACCCGCGGCATCGAAGCCGATCTCGCCGAGCCCTCCCCGCGGCTCGCACGCCATACCAAGGAGCCCGGCGCCCCCGCCTATATCGAGGATTTCTGGGTCTGGAACGACATCCCCGAGTTCCGCCGGTTCGTCCATGAGAGCCCCTGCGGCGCCCTCGCCGCGCGCCTCCTCGGCGCGCCGAGCGTCAATCTCGTGATGGACAACTGGTTCCTGCGCGAGGCGGGCTCGCGCTCCCGCCCGCCCTTCCACCAGGACCTCGCCTATTTCGACTTCGAGGGCAGCATGTGCGTCCTCTGGCTGCCGCTCGAGCCCGTAACCCGCGACAATGGCATCGCTTTTGTAAAAGGCTCGCATCGTTGGGACCGGCTCTTCATGCGCGTCCGCTTCGCCGACGGCCACCGCCAGGACGGCCCTGCACCGGATGCGGAGGAGGGGGTCGAGGTCAATGGCCGGCGCTATTTCGCCCCGCCGGACGTCGCCGGCGACCCCTCCGCCTACGAGCTCCTGCAATGGGACCTCGACGCGGGGGACTGCATCTTCTTCGACATGGCCACGCTCCACGGCGCGCTGGCCGAGACCGTGCCCTCGCGCACCATCCGCCGCTTCACCCTGCGCATGACCGCGCCCGACGGCATCATCCGCTACCGCGGCGACTGGGCCGCCGGCGAGCGCGCCATCTTCGAAGCCGCAGGCTACCGCGAGGGCGACCGCATCGCTGGCCCCTTCTTCCCCCAGCTCTACCCCGCCAGCCCCCAGGCCTGAACATCCCCGGCCGCAGTGGCCCGCTATTCTTCACTCACCGAAATTGGGGCGCTCAGGGCGTAGCTTTCTTTAAGGCTGGCGTCTTGTTTTGACGTCGCAGAGGGTGTGCATTATTTAATTATTTAGTCTATCTTGTCATTTCTTTGGCAGGCATTTTGCGCAAATTTGATCGAAGAGGTAATATGTGCAGGTAACTTCAGGAAGTGCAAATCAGGAGAGTTGGATCTCCAGTTGGGGTGTGATGTTGAGTTGCGATTTCTGAG
>JBCBWF010000448.1:0-4160 GCA_039817245.1 Pseudomonadota bacterium
CCTGGCGCTCCCGGCTCGGCGGGGCCACCGGCTCGGGCTCGGCCGGCGCCGGCGCCGGCGCCGCCGGGCGGGCCGGCTGGCGGGTGAAGGCCCGGGTCAGCCCGTTGCCGCCCGTCTCGGCCGTGCGCGCGTCATACTCGGCCACCGGCGCGGGCGCCGGCGCGTCCTCGGCCTCCTCGACCCGGGTCTCGGCCCGGGTCTCAGGGCGCGCCTCGGGCCGCGCCTCGGGCCGCCCCCGGCCGCCCCGCACCGCCAGAATGCCGGTCGGATCGGTCATCGCGGGCTTGCGCCGCATCGGCGCCTCGTCCTCCGGAGTGCGCTCCATGACCTCGGCATCGATGCCGGTCGCCACCACGCTCACCCGCATCTTGCCTTCCATATCCGGGTCGATGGCCGAACCGAACTTGATCAGCGCGTTCGGGTCCACCTCGTCCTTGATGCGGTTGGCCGCCTCGTCCATCTCGAAGAGCGTGAGATCGTAGCCGCCGGTGATGTTGATCAGCACGCCCTTCGCACCCTTCAGGCTCACCTCGTCGAGCAGCGGGTTGGCGATGGCCTTCTCGGCAGCGTCGATCGCGCGGGTGTCCCCGTCCGCCTCGCCGGTGCCCATCATGGCCTTGCCCATCTCCTCCATCACCGAGCGCACATCGGCGAAGTCGAGGTTGATCATGCCGGGCCGCACCATCAGGTCCGTCACGCCCTGCACGCCCTGATAGAGCACGTCATCGGCCAGCTGGAACGCCTCCACGAAGGTCGTCCGCTCGCTCGCCACCTGGAAGAGGTTCTGGTTCGGGATCACGATCAGCGTGTCCACGAAGCGCTGCATCTCCTCGACACCCGCCTCGGCCAGCTTCATGCGCCGCGCGCCCTCGAACTGGAAGGGCTTGGTCACCACGCCGACCGTCAGGATCCCCATCTCGCGCGCGATCCGGGCCACGACCGGGGCCGCACCGGTGCCGGTGCCCCCGCCCATGCCGCCGGTGATGAAGCACATATGCGCGCCCTCGAGGTTCTGCGCGATCTCGTCGATCGACTCCTCGGCGGCCGACATGCCCACATCCGGCTTCGAGCCCGCGCCGAGGCCCCGCGTCACACCCTGGCCGAGCTGGATCCGACGCTCCGCGCGGCTGTTGCCCAGCGCCTGGGCATCGGTGTTCGCAGCGATGAATTCCACGCCCGCGAGCTTCTTCTCGATCATGTTGTTGACGGCATTGCCGCCCGCCCCGCCCACACCGAACACGGTGATGCGCGCGCGCAGCTCCTCGTCGTCCACGTCCATCAGATTGAGAACCATCGTCTCTGCCTCTCTGCTTCTCGCCAGCCCATCTTGTGTGGGCTCCCTGCCTCAACGCTCTATTTTGTAGTCACGGTAGCCGAATCGCCGAGCCTCGTCACGTCTCAATTCACGACCCTCCGGGCCGGTTCCTGCGGCCTGCCCACGGCTCCGGCACTTACCAGCTCGCCCTGAACCATCGCATCAGCTCCACCGCGCGGCCCTGCATCGACCAGGGCATCGGCGCCTCGAAATCCCAGAGCTCGTCATGCGGGCGCAGCGCATAGATCGCCAGGCCCACCGCCGCCGCGTTGTCCGGGCCCGAGAGCGACTGGGGCAGCCCCGCAATCCGCAGCGGCCGCCCGATCCGGGGCCGCCGCCCGAGGATCCGGGTCGCCATCTCGTCCACCCCCGGCATCTGGCTCGCCGCCCCGGTGAGCACGAAGGAACACCCTGGCATCTCGGTTACGCCCAGCTCCACAAGCCGCGCGCGCAGCAGGCGAAATGTCTCCTCCACCCGCGGCCGGATCACCCCGATCAGCATCCCGCGGGTGATGTGCCGGCGCTCCGGCGCATCCTCCTCGCCGAGCTTCGGCGCATCGATCTGGTCGCGGTCATCCGCGCCGGTGGGGATCACGCCCCCGTGGCGCCGCTTCATCAGCTCCGCGTTCTGCGCGCTCATCATCAGCCCCGCGGCGATGTCCGAGGTCACATGCTCGCCCCCGAACCGGATCTGGTCGACACAGACCAGATGATCGCGCAGGAACACCGAAAACGCCGTCGATCCCCCGCCCATATCGATGCAGACAGCGCCGGTTCGCTGCTCATCCTCAACCAGCGCGGAAAGCGCGGCGGCATAGGGCGAGCAGACCACGCCTGCCAGATCCAGATCGCACTGGCGCACGCATTCCATCACATTCGCCAGCGGCCGCGCCGAGACCGTCAGCACATGCAGCGCAACCGAGAGCCGGCGCGCCGTCATCCCGCGCGGATCGGTGATCCCCGTCTGCTGGTCCACCGCCACCTCCACGGGCTGGGCATGCAGCACATGCCGCCCGGGCCCGATCGGCGGATCCGGCGCCTCAGCCAGGGCGCGCGCGATGTCGCGCTCGGTCACCTGGCCGGTCTCGGTCTCCACCTCCGCCACGGTCGAGAAGCTCCGCGGCTGCCCGCCGCTGAAGCCCACGATCACCTGGTCGACCCGCTCCACCTTGGGTGCGGCCATCTTCTCGGCCGTCAGCAGCGCAAAGCGGATCGCCCGCGCCGCCTCGTCCATGTCCACGATCTCGCCGCGGCGCACCCCGCGAGACTGCACGGTCCGTGCCCCCACCACCTCGATCGCGCCGAAAAGCGAGGTCGAGAGCCGGTCCGCACCGCGCGCCGTATGCCCCCCGGGCGCCAGCCGCGCGGGGTCCAGCCGCAGCACCAGGCAGGTGATCTTCGAGGTCCCGATATCGATCACGCCGATCCGCCCGCGCTTGATCGCCGCCTCCAGCCGCCCGCGCATCGCGCGGAAGATATCCGTCTCCTGATAGTTCACCGCCCGTCCCCCCTCACGTGTCCTTGCCCGCCTCGGCATCCACGGCCCGGCGCAGGCGCATCGCCTCCTCGCCGCGCTCGGTCAGCCGCAGCACCGTGCGCCCCGGCACGCGCAGATCGATCGCGGCGATATCGCGCTCCAGCACCTCGCGGGTCAGATCCAGAAACTGCACCTGCTCGAGCGCGCGCCCCGGCGCCTCGGCCGGCAGCATCACGCGAACATCGCGCTCCAACACCATGTCCCAGCGCCGTTCGCCGACGCGCACGAAGGCGCGCAGCCGGCCGGTGATCTCCGGCGCCTGGCGCATTAGCGCCAGCGCCTCGCCCACCGCCGCGCGCGCGCCCTCGCCCACCAGAACCAGCAGGCTCGGATGCGCCGCGCGCCGCGCGACCCCGGCGATCACCGTCCCGTCGGCGGCCACGCTGGCCAGCCGGCCCTCCCCGTCGCGCCAGAGCGCCACGGGATCGCGCGGCACCACATGCACGCGCAGGATCCCCTCGGGATCGAGCTGCACCCGCGCGCTCTGGACCGCGCCGAGCGCCTCCACCCGCGCGCGCAGATCGCCGACGCTCACGCCGAGCGAGGACTGCCCCGCCGGCAGCGCCAGCGCGCCGTGCACCGCCGCGCGCAGCCGCGCCGAGGCCCCGCTGATCGCCACGCCCTGCAGCGCGAATTCCGGCCGTGCGGCCAGCGCCGTCCAGGCCGCCGCCGTCTCCGCCTCGACCCGCGCGCGCAGCGCATCGTCCGACACCGCGCGCCAGCCCGCGATCCCCAGCAGCGCCATCGGCAGATAGACGAGGAAACAGGACCGCACCGCCGGCTTCGCCCAGGTCCGCCGCAAACGGTAGGCCAGCTTCGACGGCCCCGGCCCGATCCGCGTCACCCGCCGCCAGCGCATCCCCAACCCGGCCCAGCGCCCGCCCGCCGGCGCCGGCGCCGCCTTCCGACCGCGCATCCGCCCGGGCTCCTGGGCAGCCTTCTGAACGCCCGGCCGGCCATGCGTCGGGGCCGCCTGCGCCCGCGCCGCCGCAGCCTGCGCCGCCGGCTCCGCCGGGCCCGCAGCCCCCCGCCTGAGGCCAAGCGAGGCCTGCCGCTTCAGCCCCGCCGCCACGCGCCCGGCACCCTGGCGCAGCGCGCCGAGGCCCTGGCAGAGGGCGGCGGCGGCGCGCGACGGGCGCATGGGTGGGCGGGCGGGGCGCCCGTCGCGCGCCGGCGCCGCCCTCTGCCGCTGCGTGCCCCGCTCCGGCCCGCTCTCGCGCCGCCCCGCACCCTCTCCGAGGCCGAGATCCAGCTCAGGCTCCAGCTCCTGTTCGCAATCCGCCCCCATTTCCGGCCCCATCTCGGGCC
>JBCBWF010000527.1:0-3054 GCA_039817245.1 Pseudomonadota bacterium
AGCCGTCGTCGACGGGAGCGGCCCAGAGCCGTTGTTGGCCCTTCGCGCCGATGCTGCGGCCGCGTCTCCGTATCCTGCCATACGCGGCATGTGCGAAAACCCCACTGAAGCCAATTAACTCTGTGCGGGACGAACCGGCCTTTCGCGGATGCAGCATGATGACTCCGATTACCTTAGGAGTGACTGGCACGACCGGCGACGTCGATGCAGCAGCGCCACCCGCTGTCCCAAGACCGGTCGTTCGCGCTTCGGCTAGCGCATCTCATTGGCCCGGTCCTGAACCCGTCATGGCGCCAAACGAGCCACGGCCTATCTATCATGTAGGGAGTCTAGTCCCTGAGGGCGTAATTGCGGCAGTTACGTCCACCGCCTATTGGCGCTTGGGCGCCTGCCAAGCGGTCCCTGTAGGCGAACGGTTCCCGCCGTCCGCCTACAGGCCCGGCAAGCTGTCAGAGCTCGGGGACAGGGGTCGACTGGATCTTGGGCCATTGCGCCGCCGCCTTGGCGAGCGTGCCCTCCTGATCCGCCTGGAATGCCTCGAAGATCTCAGCGTTCAGGAAGACGTAGAGCGATCCGTCGATCACTGCGGCATAGTTTGGATCGCCATCGAACTTCTTGCCCACAGACACGCCGAAGGTGCAGAAGCCGCCATACTGCGGCAGGAACGACGCTGGATCCGCCTCGAACGCCGCCTTTGTGTCAGCCGTCGCGAAGTAGTAGGCCACGTCGTCGTGCACGGCGGTGTGGGCAGCAGTGCCTTCGACCTGCTCGCCGGTACGGATCATTGCCACCGGATCCACGCCATGCAAGCCGAGAGGCGCGCCCGCCGCGGTGACGCCGACCGAGACATTGTACTCGTCCGCCGCGTAGGCCGCCGGGGCGACGGAGACGAGCAGAGCAAGCACTGCCGCAGTGAACGGTTTCTTTAACGTCATCTTGATTTCCTCTTCCAGGATTGGGGGTAGGTACCGATGAAGGCCGGCAAGCCCCGTCCGGTCGCTTGCCGTCACTCGCTGGGCGTCGCCGCAGCCTTCTGCGGGCTGCGGTCGGTCAACGCGAGGACAGCGACGACGGTGAGACCAAGGACCCAGAAATACGCCGCATCCAGACCCGAAAGCCCCAGGACAAAGGGCGCCGCGATGAACACGATCGCGACAATGCCGTCCACAGCTTCGTGAAGGGAGAAGGGGATCACGCGCCACACGCCTAAATGATGATCCGTCAGCAGGGTCAGCACGAACGCAGCGACACCGGTGGCGACGGAAAGCGTCACCGCCTCCGTGCCCGTGCTCCCGAGCCCCAGCACGAAAGGCAGAAGGATCAGGCCGATTGCCACCGGATAGTCGAGATATGCGTGGATCGTCTTGTTGAGGAACTTTACTGTCATTGCTAGCTCCATCGGGTGTTACTCGGGCCGCCAAGAGTGTTCCGTTCCAGAAACTATCGCCCCCCGACTTCCTAAGGTTGCCGATCCCGAGCGGCGCCTGAATGATCGAGGCGCCAAAAAAGATTGCGGCACGTCCAAGTCACTGGACGCTGGGGAACAATCGGCTAGCGTGAATGCATGCTCGATCTGCTCAGCGACATCTTCGCAAAGCTTTCCGTTAAGGGAACGCTGTACTTCCGGGCGAACTTCACGCCGCCCTTCGGCGTGCAGGTCCCGGCGTATCGGAACGTCGCGCGCTTTCACTACGTCTATCGCGGCGCCTGCCGCATCGCGGTGGAGGGATGTCCCGAGCCAATCCTCCTCGACCAGGGCGACCTTGCGATTGTGCCGCACGGCGCGAGCCACTGTCTCTTGTCGCGGGACGTCGAAAGCCAGGCATCGCTGCCGCTGGAGACCGTCCTCGAACGCGCGGGCTATGACGGAAACGGCGTTCTGGTTTTCGGTGGTGGCGATCCGACAGCGACGGGGAGCGCCACGCAGCTCATTTGCGGGCATTTCTCCTTCGCGCCGGGCGGACAGCATCTGATCTTCCAACGGCTGCCGTCCTGCCTGCATCTTGCCCGCTACGGCGATGCTGCAGGGGCATGGCTTTCGGAGACACTCCAGATGATCGGCGCGGAGATCGAGCAGGGGTTGCCGGGAAGCGATCTTATCGCTCTGCGTCTGGCGGAGACCATTCTCGCCCACGCCGTTCGCCTGCATCTGCAGAAAGCAGCGCATACAGGCGGTCCGCTGGCGGGCTTCGCCGACCCCCAGATCGGCCGCGCCCTCGCAGCGATCCACGCCGATCCAGCACGGCCATGGACCGTCGAGCTCATGGCGCGCGAGGCTGGCATGTCGCGCTCGAGTTATGCGAGCCGCTTTGCGGCCATGCTCGGCGTCACGCCCATAGAGTATCTCAAACGTTGGCGCATCCAGATCGCGCGCGATGCCCTGTCGAGCCGCGGCGTCAGTGTGGCCGAGGCCGCAGAAGTGGCGGGTTACACGTCGGAAGCGGCGTTCTCGCGTGCCTTCAAGGCGGAAACCGGTCAGGCACCAAGTGCACTTCGTGCCATCTCGCACCGGAAATGACGGTACCCGAAGTCATCGCCATCAAGCAGATCTATGAGCCCTCCGCCCCAGAGGACGGCCTGCGCGTGCTCGTCGACCGCCTCCGGCCGCGGGGTCTTGCGCGGAAGGACGCGGCCTTTCACCACTGGCTGAAGGACATTGGCCCCAGTCATAAGCTTCGGCGTTGGTTCGGTCATCAGCCGGAGCGATTGGAGGCGTTTCGGATGGCCTACGAAGCGGAATTGCGCACGCCAGAGAGCCGCGCGCTGCTGACCGATCTCCGACAGAAGGCAAAGGGATTTGCGCGCCTGACGCTCCTTTACTCCGCCCGCGATACCGAGCGGAACCAAGCGGTCGTTGTGGCCGATCTCCTGGGACATGACGCAGACCTCTGAGGGCGCGGTGACGATCCCTCTTCCTCGTCCGCCTCCTGTGCTTGGATGCAATGACCCACGACGCTGAAGCTTGCAAAGTCGACGTGGTGTCACGTTAACGGCGCTTGGTCGAAGATGGGTTCAGGATAGGCCGTTCAGGCAGCGATCCCTGCGGCTTCGCGC
>JBCBWF010000544.1:0-2863 GCA_039817245.1 Pseudomonadota bacterium
GCAGCGACGCGGCCGATCTCGCCGGCGCCGGGGAGGAAGACGAGGATGTCGCCCGCGGTTACGCCGAGCGCGCGGCAGACGAGGTCGGCGGCGGCGTCCTCGAGCCGCGGCCCGCCCCGGCCTGCGCGTCCCTGCCAGGGGGCGTCGAGCCAGCGGGTCTCGACGGGATGGAGCCGGCCCTCGCTCGCCACCACCGGTGCGTCGCCGAGAAGGGCGGCCACGCGGGCGGTGTCGAGCGTGGCCGACATGGCGAGGAGGCGCAGATCGGGGCGCAGCGCTTCCTGCGCCTCGCGCGCCAGCGCCAGCCCGAGATCGGAATGGATCGAGCGCTCGTGGATCTCGTCGAAGACCAGGGCGGAGATGCCGGTGAGCGCGGGGTCGTCCTGCAGCATGCGGGTGAGGACCCCTTCGGTCACCACCTCGATGCGGGTGGCGGCGCAGACCCGGCTCTCGCCGCGGATGCGGTAGCCGACGCTGCGGCCTACGCGCTCGCCGCGCTCCTCGGCGATGCGCTCGGCTGCGGCGCGCGCGGCGATGCGCCGGGGTTCGAGCATCACGATCCGCCCGGTGGCCCAGGCTGCGGCGAGGAGGGCGGGGGGCACGCGCGTGGTCTTGCCCGCACCGGGCGGTGCGGCGAGCACGGCGCACGGCCCCGCCGCCAAGGCGGCGAGGAGCGCAGGCAGGGCAGCGTCGATCGGCAGCGCCGGCAGCGCCGGTGCCCCGGCCCCGGCAGCGCTTCGAGGCAAATCGCTCATGGACCGTTGGTAGAGCAGGCCCGGGCGCAACGGAACCGGGGCGATCGGGACGCCTCAAGGAGGTCCCGGGTCAAGCCCGGGACCCCCGGCAGTCCTTCGCGCCCCGCCCCGGCGCCCTCATCGCTCCCGACCCCGTTTCCGGACCGGGCGGCAGGGTGCGGCTTGGCCCACCGCTCGAGGAACCCGAAGGGTGACGAGAGCCAGACAAGCATCGGCGCGCGCAGCGCGGCGATTCCGCCAAGGAGCCGTCTGGAGCGGCCGGGTCAGCGTTTGCGGCGCAGGACCGCGACGCCCACGGGGGTGTCGCCGAGGGCGCGTTCGATCTGCCAGTGCCCGTCCGCGCCCTCGCGGAACACCATGCGGAACGGGAAGGGCTCGCGCTCCAGCATCTTCGGCTTGAACCCGCCGAGGCGCTTGTAGGCGGCGGGGCAGACGATCTCGCCCTCGCTGTCCGGCGCCGCTGCGGGGCCGATGATGATCGCGAAGAGCCGGCGGCTGTCGAAGATCTCCACGGTCCGGTCGCAGAGCTCCGATTGCGGCCGGCCCGAAAGCGCGAACAGCACCGCCGTCAGCGGGTCGAGCACGCCGCGCTGGTCCTCGGGCACGAGCTGCCAGGGCTTGGGGTCCCAGTCCGGCTCGGCGCGCACGCTCGGCGCGCCGTCGCTGTAGCGCATCTCCACCTTGCGCGAGCGTTCGGGCGCGTAGAAATCCGAGGAGAAGACCGACGGCCGCAGGGCCCCTGCCTCCAGCGCGCCGCTGGTCGAGGCATCGAGCCCCGCCTCGTAGAGCCGGCGCACGAAGCCGGCGGTGCCGACGGAGACTTGGATTTCGTAGCGCCCTGCCGATTCCTCGACCGCGCCGTCGACGCTGAGTTCGCCCGCGGTGAGCCCGCCGATCAGGAGCTCGAACTCGCCGGAGACGCGCCGCTCCGCCGCGGCCGCGCCGGCGAGACCGCCCGCCAGAATGATCCCCGCCAAAGCCGCCGCCCATGCGCGCGCCCTGCCGCGATGCTGCCTGTCCATTTGCCTCCCTCCCTGCGAGCGGATAGAAGCGCGCCGCATCGAGTCGCGTCATGGGCGTGATGGTAGGCGGGAGCGGCGGAGATGGAAGCGCCGGGGGCGGAGCAATCGCGCAAAGGTGAGCCATGCGAGCCGCTTGTGCCGGCGCTGGCCGATCTTGCCGCGCGCCTCATGGCCGGCGAGCGCCGTGCGCTGGCCCGGGCGATCACGCTGATCGAGTCGACCCGGCCCGAGGATCGCCGGGCGGCCGGCGCGCTTCTCGCCCGCATCGCGCCCGCCGCCGGCAAGGCGCGGCGGATCGGGCTCTCCGGCACCCCCGGCGTCGGCAAGTCGAGCTTCATCGAGGCGCTCGGCACCCGGCTCATCGCGGCGGGCGAGCGCGTGGCCGTGCTCGCGGTCGATCCGAGCTCGGCGCGCTCTGGCGGCTCGATCCTCGGCGACAAGACGCGGATGGACGTGCTCGCGCGCAGCCCCGCCGCCTTCATCCGCCCGAGCCCCGCGGGCCGCGAGCTCGGCGGCGTGGCCCGGCGCACCCGCGAGACCATCACGCTGGTGGAGGCCGCCGGCTACGGCACCGTGCTGGTGGAGACCGTGGGCGTCGGCCAGTCCGAGACCGCTGTCGCGGCCATGACCGATGTCTTCGTCCTGCTGCTGGCCCCCGGCGGGGGTGACGAGCTGCAGGGCGTGAAGCGCGGCATCATGGAGATCGCCGACATCATCGTGGTGAACAAGGCCGATGGCGCGATGAAGCGCCAGGCCGAGGGCACGCGGGCGGACTATCAGGGGGCGCTGCGCCTGATGCGCCGCCGCCCCGGCGATCCGGAGGGCTATCCGCAGGCGCTCACCGCCTCGGCGCTCACCGGCGAGGGGCTGGATGCGGTCTGGCAGGCGGTCACCGCGCTCGACGACTGGCGCGGCGCCGAGGGCTGGCGCGACAGCCGCCGTGCCGAGCAGGCGGTGGCCTGGTTCCGCGCCTCGCTGGAGCGCGGGCTCGTCGAGCGGCTCCACCGGGACCCTGCGATCCGCGAGCGGCTGGCGTCGGCGGAGGCGGCGGTGGCGGCCGGCCGGCAGCCCGCCGATGCGGCGGCC
>JBCBWF010000086.1:0-14745 GCA_039817245.1 Pseudomonadota bacterium
AGCTGCCGCATCGCCTCGTTGCTCGTGTCGGCCAGCGTCGGCGTCAGCATCAGCAGCCCCACACGCCGCTTCCGCCCCGTCGCCGACACCCGCTCCAGCGCCGCCGCGGCCACCTCGCCGAGCGAGACCCGCGCGGTCAGCGGCGCGCGCTTGGCCTCCTCCATCGTCGCGATCTCCAGCACGTCGTTGACCAGATCGCCGAGCTCGCGCCCCGCCTCGTGGATATGCCCCGCCGCGTCGCGGTAGCGCCCGGCCAGCGGGCCCATGGATTCGCGCCGCATGATCTCGGCGAAGCCCATCACCGCGTTGAGCGGGCGGTGCAGATCGTGGCTGAGCCCCGAGAGGAGCCCCGCCCGCGCCGCGCGCAGGCCGCGCAGCTCCGCCTGCGCCTCGGCCAGCGCCGCAGCGCCCGCGCGCAGCCGGAAGAGGAGGAGCCCCGCGAGCCAGGCGATCGCCCCCAGCATCGCCGTCAGCACCAGGAGCTTCGCGGCCGGCAGATAGGCGGAGACCGGCGCATGCCAGAGCCCCGCCAGCATCGCCGCCGCGAGCGCCGCGAAGCCCGCGAAGGGCAGGGCGGCGAGCGGGGCGACCTCCGGATGGCGCAGCCGCGCGGCCCGCCACACCGCCCCCGACATGGCGGCGCCCATCGCGGCGATGGCGATCCCCGTCGTCAGCACCATCGGCAGCCGCGTCTCGGTCCCCAGCGCGAGGCCCACCGGCAGGCCGAGGGCCAGCGCGCCGAGCCCCACCACGGCGACGATCCGCGGCCGTGTCTCCAGCGTCTCCGCCCAGGCGAAGTAGCCGCAGGCCAGGCCCGTGTAGCTGCCCGCCAGCACCAGCGCGGAGGCGGGGGTGAGGCTGAAATCGTTGAGGCTCAGCAGCGCCAGGATCGCGCCGATGAAGGCGATCGTGGCGTTCTCGATCCAGCGCATGGGCCGGTCCGTGCCCTCGGGATGCCGCGCGATCGCACAGATCGTCAGCGTCAGGCCCAGTATCGCAAGCACGCCGAGCAGTGCCCGGCCATATTCGCCGTCCAGGATCATGCAACGCATCCCGGGGAGCGCGCCCAGGTAATTGCGCTGCGATCCCCTAACCGTGTTTGCCCAAGAGTGCCCGCCCGCCTGCGCAGCGGCAACTCCGGGGACGATCAACTAACGCGCATTACTGTCTGGATTTGGGACAATTCAAGGCGGCGCCGCCGTAATTCCGACCGTTAACCATTGGCCTTAACCATAGAACGCCCGCGGGCCTGCCGCAAATGCGGCAGGCCCGCAAACTTAAGAAACTGGAGCCGGCCCCATCTTCGGCAGGCCCGAACGATTGGGGAGCAGGCCCGCACCCGCAAGCCACCGGGGCGCGGGCCCCGCGATCACCCGGCCAGCGCGCGGTTCAGGTTCTCGTCCACCTTCTCGAGGAAGCCCATGGTGGTGAGCCAGCCCTGATCCGGGCCCACCAGCAGCGCCAGATCCTTGGTCATGTCGCCGCTCTCCACCGTCTCCACCACCACGCGCTCCAGCGTCTCGGCAAAGGTCTTGAGCGGCTCGTTGCCGTCCAGCTTGGCGCGGTGCTTGAGCCCGCCGGTCCAGGCATAGATCGAGGCGATGGAGTTGGTGGAGGTCTCCTTGCCCGCCTGGTGCTGGCGGTAGTGGCGGGTCACGGTGCCATGCGCCGCCTCCGCCTCGACCACGCCGCCATCGGGGGTCATCAGCACCGAGGTCATCAGGCCGAGCGAGCCGAAACCCTGCGCTACGGTGTCGGACTGCACGTCGCCGTCGTAGTTCTTGCAGGCCCAGACATAGCCGCCGTTCCACTTCAGCGCGCAGGCCACCATGTCGTCGATCAGCCGGTGCTCGTAGGTGATGCCCGCGGCCTTGAACTTGTCGGCGAACTCCGCGTCGTAGACCTCCTGGAACAGGTCCTTGAAGCGCCCGTCATAGGCCTTGAGGATGGTGTTCTTGGTGGAGAGATAGACCGGCCAGCCGAGCGAGAGGCCGTAGTTCATCGAGGCGCGCGCGAAGTCGCGGATCGAGGCGTCGAGATTGTACATCGCCATGGTGATGCCGGCGCCGGGGGCCTGGAAGACCTCGTGCTCGATCTCGGTGCCGTCGTCGCCCACGAACTTGATGGTCAGCTTGCCCGCGCCGGGGAACAGGAAGTCGGTGGCGCGGTACTGGTCACCGAAGGCGTGGCGGCCGACGACGATCGGCTTCGTCCAGCCGGGCACGAGGCGGGGCACGTTCTTGCAGATGATCGGCTGGCGGAAGATCACGCCGCCCAGGATGTTGCGGATGGTGCCGTTGGGGCTGCGCCACATCTTCTTCAGGCCGAACTCCTCGACGCGCTGCTCGTCCGGCGTGATGGTGGCGCATTTGACGCCCACGCCGAATTCGCGGATCGCATGGGCGCTGTCGATGGTGATCTGGTCGTCGGTCCGGTCGCGCTCCTCGATGCCGAGATCGTAGTATTTCAGATCGATGTCGAGATAGGGCAGGATCAGCTTCTTCTTGATGAAGTCCCAGATGATCCGGGTCATCTCGTCGCCGTCGAGCTCGACGACCGGGTTCTCGACCTTGATTTTCGACATCGCGCAGTCTCCCAGTTTCCGGTTGGCCCGTCCGCCGGGCCGGTGTCGCGTGGTGTGGGGTCTTCTGGTTCGGGTCTTACGGTTGGGGTCTTCGGGTTGAGGTCTTCGGGTTGGGGCTCGCGCCTGCCGGACCCGATGGTCCGGTCGCCGAGCATCCGGTTGGCGGGGCCGCCGGCCAGCGACCCGAGCGGCGGCGACCGGCTGTCCGGGCGTTCATAGCGAGCGGGGTTCCGCGCTGCAACGCGGCATTCCATGCGGCGATATCCGGGATGGCCCGCCGGGGTCTCCGGTGAGGCGCTGCCGCCCGGTGGCTGCCCCGGCCTTGCGCCGGGGCCTCCTTGAGTCGCGCCGGCGGGCTCGGGAGATGTCCGGCGCCCTCAAGGTGGTCCCGGGTCAAGCCCGGGACCGCCGGCAGACGCTGCGCCCGCACCCGGCCGGTCGGGCCACGCCACCGTTGAACGCCCGGCGCCCCTGTGGCCCACTCCGCCGCGGCGCCGGCGCCCCTCGCCAGTGCCCGATCGTATCCGGAAGGAGAGGCCATGACCCAGGGTTTCGATATGCGCTCGATGCTCGACTCGCTGATCAGCGGCGGCACCGATCTCGCGCGGCGCGGAGAGGATCTCGCCGCCGGCCAGCTCGGCGTCGGCTCGGACGCGTCGAGCCGGTCGGACATGCGCAAGGGCATGCTGGGCGGTGCGGTGGGCGCGGGCGTGCTGTCGCTCCTGCTCGGCACCGAGACCGGCCGGCGCATCGGCGGCACCGGCCTCGCGGTGGGCGGGCTCGCGGCCCTCGGCAAGATCGCCTACGACATGTACCAGCAGCATCAGGCGGGCGCCGCACCGGCACCGCTGGCAGCACCGGTCGACCAGCTCGAGGGCGAGGCGGCGGATGGGCGTGCGCGCATGCTGCTCACCGCCATGATCGCCGCGGCCAAGGCGGACGGGCATGTGGACGATGCCGAGCGCGCCGCGATCCAGGAGAAGCTTGAGCCCCTCGGCCCGGATGCCACGGGCTTTCTGTTCGAGGAGCTCGCGAAGCCGCTCGACCCGCAGGCGATCGCGGCCATGGCGGGCGACCCGCAGGAGCGCGCGGAGGTCTACACCATCTCGGCCTATCTCTGCGGCACCCCGAATGCGGAGGAGCGCGCCTATCTCGACCGGCTCGGCGCGGCGCTCGGGCTCGACGCCACGGTGCGCCAGGGCATCGAGGCGCGGCTGCAGAGCGCCTGAGAGGGTCAGGCGAAACGGGCCCGGTTTTGTTTTCTTTACGAGTTAATTTACCGCCTGTTTCGCCCCGTGGAGGCCGTGGTTTGCGCGCCCCGGCCGCGGCGCCGACGAGGGATGACGGCTGTCATGAGGACCGGGAAACGCCGCGCCGTCAGACCGGGCGGCCCGCGAAGCCGCCCCGTCGCGGCCGGGATCGCCGCGCTGCGCGCCGCGATGCATCTTCCGCTCGCTCCCCGCCTCCGCGGGGATCGAGCCGTGCCGCCCGGATTGGCCCTCTTGCCTGGCCCTCGGGCGCCTGGCAAATGGAGAGTGGTTTGTTCGTGATTTCAGAGGGTTGGCGGTGTGCTGCGCCGTGTCTGGAGGGTCGGGCATGGCCATGAGCGGGCGGGGGACGCTGCGCCGGCGCTGGCGGCGCTTCAGCCTGGGGGTCCAGACGCTGCTCGGCCGGCCGCAGGGGTTCTTCAGCCCGTACCGGCATGCAAAAAGCGTCGTGGCGCCAGAGGGTTACCCGGCGCTCGCGCCCATATTCGAGGCGGCCTTCGCGGCTGAGGAGACCGGCGGGCTCGCGGTGCCGGGCGATGTGATGGCGGCGATCCTGCGCCATGAAGCGTCTCTCACGGCCTTCGAGGGGCCGGCGCCGGAGCCGCGCTGGTCCCAGACCTGGTATCCGGGTCTGGATGGTGCCGCTGCATATGCCATTGTGCGCGCGGCGCGGCCCAGTCGCATCGTGGAGGTCGGCTCCGGCCATTCCACCCGCTTCCTGGCCCGCGCCATCCGCGACGAGGGGCTTGAGACGCGGCTCACCTGCATCGATCCCGAGCCGCGCGCCCGCCTCGACGGCCTGCCCGTGGACTGGCAGCGCCGGGTGCTGGCGCCGGGGGACGCGCCGCTCTACCAGGCCCTCGGCCCCGGCGATATCGCCTTCTTCGACAGCTCGCATCTGCTCTGGCCCGGGAGCGATGTGGACTTCATCCTTAACGGTATCCTGCCTGCTTTGCGCCCGGGTGTGCTCGTCCACATCCACGATGTGTTCCTGCCGGATCCCTATCCGGCGGCGTGGGGTTGGCGGGGCTATACAGAGCAACTCGGCCTCGGTGGATGGCTCGTGGGAGGGGGCGCGCGGCTCCTCTGGTCGAGCCATTATATGCGTAAGGTCAATGGGTTGACGGCGCACCCGCTGCTGGCCGATACGCTCGCACCGCCGAAGGGCGCTCTCGAGAGCGCCCTCTGGCTGATCCGGGCCCCGTCGCCGACGGTGACGATGATCTGAAGCGGTTCGGCGATGTCGCCAGCCGCTGGCTTCAGGCTGTTCTGTTGTGGATCGTATTGTGAGTGATTGGCTCCCCATGTTGGTTGAGGCGGTTTTTGTAATTTGGGATCAGAATTGTGTTGCTGGAGTTTTGAGTGGCTAGTAGTTTGAGCGATGATTGTATCATAAATGAGTATAGTCAGAAAACTTTCAACAAAAAAATTTCGCTCTGCGTGTGATGGCTTCTATTGTAAAGACTGAATTAAAAAAAGCAGGCTCGTAAATGTTGTCAATCTGAACGTGTGGTTTTTGTGAGTTATTTAGATCTGTGACCGCTAGTTGATTATGAAATCAGGTTTCATCAACCTCATCTAGGGCTTTCACTGAAGGTATTGCCTGTCTCGGCGACGGCGGATAGGAGGCGGCGCAACCCAGATGCGCCCTCGGCAGGCCGCTGACGGAGAGAAGGAGGCCGATGCGGTGAGTGACGAGCCAAGGCAGAGCGGGGCGCGCGCCTCGACCCCGGCTGAGGGGCCATTTGCGGTGCTCGTGGAGCCGCAGATGGGCGAGAACATCGGTGCCGCGGCCCGGGCGCTCTGGAATTTCGGCCTCAGCCGCATGCGTCTGGTCGCGCCGCGCGACGGCTGGCCCAACCCCAAGGCGGTGGCCACGGCGTCCGGTGCCGGCGGGCTGCTCGACGATGCGCGCGTGTTCGAGACGACGGCCGAAGCGGTTGCGGATTGCGCGGTGGTGTATGCCACGACGGCGCGCCCGCGCGAGCTCACCAAGCGCGTGCTCACCCCCGAAGCGGCAATGCGCGAGGCGGCGGGCCATGTGGCGGCGGGTGCGCGGGTGGGCATCCTGTTCGGACGCGAGCGCACCGGGCTCGAGAACGACGACATTCAGCGCGCCTCCGCCATCGTGACGGTGCCGGTGAACCCGGCCTTCCCGTCGCTAAACCTTGCGCAATGCGTGCTCCTGCTTGGCTACGAGTGGAGACAGGCGGTGGCGGACAGCGAGGTGGTCGCTGAGCAACTCGTGACCGGGCGCTCGGAGCTTGCCTGTCAGGAGGATGTCGAGCGGCTGCTGGCGCATCTCGTGGAGGAGCTGGCAGCCGCTAACTTCTTCTATCCAGATCATAAACGGCCTTCGATGGAGGGAAACCTCCGCAATCTCTTTCATCGCCAGCCGCTGACGGACCAGGATGTGCGCACGCTCTGGGGCGTGGTGCGCGCGCTCGGCGAGGGACCGAAGCGGCGGCGTTAGGGCGCTGTCCGGTTGAGCGTAAGCGCTCTTGCGCTCCTGCCCACCCACGTCATCCTTGTCGCGATTCAAAGAACATATTATGAACATTCAATCGCTTCGGCTCGATCGGTAGCAAAACGAACAGTGTTACCTGCCGTTTACTTATTGCTGCGCAAAATGACGTGGGCGGGAGCGGCCGCCAGGCTGAGTCACCCCGCTTGGGGAGAAGCCCAGCGCTGCCACGCCGCGGCGCGCGGGCCTTGCGACAATGGGCAGGCCGGCTCTATCTCGGCGCGGTACCGAAGGGAGTCCAGAGCCATGGCGAAAGGCGTAGTGTTCGAAGAGGTGGGCGCGAGCCCGCGAGAGGCGTCGACGACGCCCGCGCCCGGGCCCGCGCGCCGGGGCGACAGCGCGAGCGCCCGCGCAGCCATCGCCGCCTGGCTCTGGGGACTGGCCGCGCTCGTGGCCCTCATGGTGCTGATCGGCGGCATGACACGCCTGACCGATAGCGGCCTCGCCATCACGGTCTGGGAACCGGTGATGGGCGCGATACCGCCCCTCAGCGATGCGGACTGGGAGGCGGCTTTCCAAGCCTACAAGACGACGACCGAGTTCCAGGAGCAGAATGATTGGATGACGCTGGCCGATTTCAAGCCGCTCTACTGGTGGGAATGGGGGCATCGCCAGTTCGGCCGGCTGATCGGGCTCGTCTGGGCGGTGGGGCTCGGCGTGTTCCTGGTGCGGCGGATGGTGCCGCGGGGCTGGACCCCGCGGCTGATCCTGCCGGGCGTGCTCGGGGGGCTGCAGGGGGCGATCGGATGGTGGATGGTGAGTTCCGGGCTGGTCGGAAGGCTCGACGTGGCCTCCTACCGCCTGGCGCTGCATCTCGGGCTCGCCTTCGTCATCTTCGGGCTCCTTGTCTGGCTGGCGCTTCGGATCCGGCTCGACGAGAAGGCGCTTCTGCAGGCGCGGCGGCGGCGGGCGGACGGGCCGTCTGGGATCGGATTACTGAGCGTTTTCGCCGTGTTCGCCTTCCTGCAAATCCTCGTTGGAGCGCTGGTGGCGGGGATCGATGCGGGCCGGGGCTATGTGGACTGGCCGCTGATGCAGGGGCATTTCCTGCCGCCGGAGAGCTTCGATCTGGTGCCCTTCTGGCGGAACTTCTTCGAGAACCCGGCGCTGGTGCAGTTCGTGCACCGGATGCTCGGCTATCTCGTCCTGGGCATGGGGCTCTGGACGGCCTGGCGGCTCTGGGGGCTGCGCCGGCCGGGGTTGCGGTTCGCGGGCCCGCTCCTCGGGCTTGCAGTGCTGGGCCAGACGGTGCTGGGGATCGTGACGGTGGTGCATGCTGCGGCGCCGGGTATCGCGATCTGGCATCAGGGCGGCGCGCTGGTGCTGGCAGCGCTGGTGGTCTGGGCCGCGTATCTCCTGCGCTTTCCGCCCGAGCAACGGATCGCGCGCGCCTGAGCGAGACGCGTCAGAGCGGCGCGCGGTCCGTTTCGCCTGTGGGTCGCGGTCCGCTCGCGCCGGGCGGCCGATGCGCGGCCCCCTGGCGGGCGTGTGGCCGGGGTCAGTCCCAGTTCGGCGGGCGCTTCTCGAGGAAGGCGCGGATGCCTTCCGCGGTGTCCGGTTCCAGCATGTTCTCCGCAATGACGCGGGCGGTGTGCGCATAGGCCTGGTCGAGGGGCATCTCCGCCTGCTCGTAGAAGGCGCGTTTGCCGTGGCGCAGGGCGACAGGCAGCTTGCCGGCGAGCTTGGCGGCGATGGCGGCGGTTTCCTCGGCCAGCGCGTCAGGCGGCACGGCGCGGTTGACGAGACCGGCCTCCACGGCCTCCGCGGCGCTGAGGAAATGGCCGGTGGAGAGCATCTCGAACGCCTGTTTGCGGCCGAGATTGCGCGAGAGCGCCACCATGGGGGTGGAGCAGAACAGGCCGATATCGACGCCGTTGACGCCGAAGCGGGCATCCGCCGCCGCGACGGCGAGATCGGCGCTGGCGACGAGCTGGCAGCCTGCGGCCGTGGCGATGCCATGCACCTCGGCGATGATCGGCTGTGGCAGGCGGGGCAGGGAGGTCATCAGCCGCGCGCACTGGGCGAAGAGGGCCTGAAACGCGGCCCGCCCGCCGTCGGGCGCGCTGCGCATGCCCTCCATCTCGGCGAGATCGTGCCCGGCGCAGAAGGCGCGCCCGGCGCCGCGCAGGACGACCACGCGTACCTGCCGATCGGTCGCGATGCGGTCGAGGGCGGACTGCAGCGCGCCCATGAGGCTCGCAGACAGGGCGTTCAGCGCCCTGGGGCGATTGAGCGTGAGGGTCGCCACGTGGTCCGAGATGCGGATGTCGAGCTCCGCTGCCGTCTCCTGCGCGCCGTCCATCGCCCTGCCTCCTGCCCGCCGATCACTGCGCCGACACTAGCGCCCCGCGGCCGCCGATGGCAAAGCAAACGGGCGGCGGGCAGCGGGAGTGGCGCATGGATCGGAACACCGGAGCGGAGAGCGCGGAACGGGCGCCGGTGCTCGATGCCGCGGAGCTCACGGCCTTTCTCGACGAGGTCTTTCCGCAGGTGCGCGGCGAGATGGTGATCGAGGCGGTCGGGCCGATGTGCGCGCGCATGCGGCTGCCCGTCGGCGACCGACATCTGCGCCCGGGCGGCACGGTCTCCGGCCCGTCGATGTTCATGCTCGCGGATTGCGCGTTCTACGTGGCCACGCTGGCGATGATCGGGCGCGAGCCGCTGACGGTGACGAACTCGCTCACGATCAACTTCCTGCGCAAACCCCCGGCTGCGGATCTGGTGGCCGAGGCGCGCATCCTGAAGCTGGGGCGCAGCCTTTGCGTGGGCGATGTGAGCCTGGCGGCGGCGGCCGATCCGGAGCGCCTCGTCGCCCATGCGGCCGTCAGCTACGCGATCCCGAAGCGGGGCTAGGGCCGGCGATGGCACCGCCGAGCCTCGCGCGAGCCGGGCGCAGGAGAACGCCTCGCCGGCGCTGGCTTGCGGTCGCGATCGCCTTCGCCGCGCTGCTGGCGCTCGGCTTTGCGCCGGGCGACCGGGCGCTCTATCCGCCGGCGGGCGGGGCGGGCATGCGTGTCACGGTCGTCGATCATGGCTGGCATGCGGGGCTGGTGGTGGCGGCGGCCGACCTGCGCGCGGCGGCCCTCGCGTTGGGGCGGGAGCGCCGCGCGCTCGGCCATGCGCTGCGCAGCCTCGCCGCGCAGGACCCAAGGGCGCGGTGGCTCGAGATCGGCTGGGGCGATGACGGCTTCTACCGCTCGGTGGCGCGGATCGAGGATCTCACCGCGGAGACGGCGCTCGCGGCGCTTCTCTGGCCGACACCGTCGGTTATGCATGTCGCGGCCTTCGATCGGCCGCCGGACGAGGCCTTCGCAGCCGCGGAGCGCGTGACGCTCACGCTCTCGCGCGCGGGTTTCCTGCGGTTCGCCACGGCCCTGGCCGAGACGCTGGCGCTCGGCCCCGGTGGCGCGGTCGAGGACCGTGGGCCGGGGCTCTATGGCGGGGCGCGGTTCTATGCGGCGGCGCCCGGGTACCATGCCTTCAACACCTGCAATCACTGGGTTGCGCGGCTCTTGCGCCGAGCCGGTGTTCCCGCCTCGCCGCTGCCCGGAACCTTCAGCACGGGGCTGGTGGCGGAGCTGCGGCTGCGCGCGGCGCGAGATTGAGGTATAGAATTACCCCAACTCCAAATCCCTCCGTTATCAGGTGAAATCGGAGCATCCGCGGCTTGACATTGCGGGGCGCACGCGGCATACGCCGCGCCACCGCGACAAGCGCACAGGATCAAAGATGAAGACGTACTCCGCAAAACCGGCGGATATCGAGAAAAAGTGGGTGCTGATCGATGCCGAAGGCATCGTGCTGGGCCGCCTCGCCTCGATCATCGCCATGCGGCTGAGGGGCAAGCACAAGGCCACCTTCACGCCGCATATGGACATGGGCGACAACGTAATCGTCATCAATGCCGAGAAGGTCCAGCTCACCGGCAACAAGCGCCGTGACAAGACCTATTACTGGCACACCGGCCATCCGGGCGGCATCAAGAGCCGCACCGCCTCGCAGCTGCTGGAGGGCCGCTTTCCGGAGCGTGTGATCCACAAGGCCGTGCAGCGGATGATGCCGGGCGGCCCGCTCACGCGCCGGCAGCTGACGCATCTGCGCGTCTATGCCGGGACCGAGCATCCGCATGAAGCGCAGACGCCGGAGACGGTGAACCTCGCTGTCATAAACCCGAAGAACACCCGCAGCGCGCCAGGGAGTGCGAAGGCATGAGCGAGGAAATCCGGTCGCTCGACCAGCTCAAGGACGCGGTCGCCGAGCAGGGCACTGTGGAGGGCATCGAGGCCCTCGTCGAAGAGGTCGCGCCGCGCGAGCCCGTGCGCGATGCGCTGGGCCGCTCCTACGCCACCGGCAAGCGGAAGGACGCGGTCGCACGCGTCTGGGTGAAGCCGGGCTCGGGGCGCATCAGCGTCAACGGCAAGGAGCTGGACTCCTATTTCGCGCGTCCCGTGCTGCAGATGGTGATCAACCAGCCCTTCCGCGTGGCGAATGTGGACGGTCAGTTCGACGTGATGGCCACCGTCAAGGGCGGCGGGCTCTCAGGCCAGGCCGGCGCGGTGAAGCACGGCATCTCCAAGGCCCTCAGCCTCTACGATCCGATGCTGCGCGGCCCGCTCAAGGCCGCCGGGTTCCTGACCCGCGACAGCCGCGTGGTCGAGCGCAAGAAGTACGGCAAGCGCAAGGCGCGCCGCAGCTTCCAGTTCTCGAAGCGCTGACGGTACAGCCCCGGCCGCGCGGCCGGGGCCACAGCCCGCAAGTTCCGCCAAGGCGGGGCTTGCCGCGCGCGCCCTGCGGCGACAGTCTCCCGAAAGCGGACGATCGGCAGACGGGGAGGCGCACAGCCGATGCGATGGCATTGCAACGCTTGGGGTTTCTGGCGGGGTGTCGGCCTCGCGGCGGCGCTCCTGCTCGCAGCGCTCCCGGCGCGCAGCGAAGATCTCGCGCCCTTGGTCGAGGAGCCCGCTGCCTTTCCCGCGGACGCCGCGTCCGCGGTCCGCGTGATCGGGCGGCTCAAGGGCATCTTCGGAGAGCGGTTCGGCAACTGGTATGTGACGGAGGCGGACGGCGCCGGCCAGAGCGGCTGGGCGGGCGGGCGCACCCATCAGACCCTGCGCCTGCAGGCCTATTCCGGGCGCGGCGTGCTCAGCGCCGAGCGCGACGTGGTGCTCCTTTACCTCCGGCTCGTGGATGAGGGCGACGGGCTGGCGGTGGAAGAGCCCGAGATCGTCTACCTGCCGCCGAAGAGCGCCGATGTGTTCCGCGCCGCCGGGGCCGCTGCCGGGATCGATGTCGACTCGCTCTATATCGACGGCAACGAGCTGCAGGTGCAGGGCAGCTTTTCCGCCAAGCTCAGCGCGGTGGCGCCGATCGGGGACACGGGCCTGCTCGGCGCAGGCACGATGATCGGGCGGAGCGGCTGGCGCGCCCTATCGCTCGCGACGCAGAAGAACCCGCGCATGCTCCATGCGGACGGGCGCTTCGCCGCCACCCTCAGGCTCGACCGCTAGCCCGCCGTGGTCGCGCCCGTCTCGCCGGGGTTCAGCCGCCACAACGTGTAGTTGAGATACCCGGCGAAGCTCACCCAGATGAAGTAGGGCACCAGCAGCCAGCCCGCGAGCGCGCTGATCGGCCAGAAGACCAGGATGTTCACGAGAATCGACAGCCAGAGCAGCGCCAGCTCCGCCAGCGCCCGATCCGGCCGCTTCTGCCCGAAAAACACCCAGGACCAGCAGAAATTGAGCGCCAGTTGCACGAAGAAGACCGCGAAGGCCGCGGCGCCGCCGCTCCAGCCCACCGCCTGCCAGGCGATGAAGCCCGAGGCCGCGATCATGGCGTAGAGCGGGGTCCAGACCAGCGGGAAGATCCAGTTGGGCGGCCGCCAGCTCGGATGCTTCAGGCCCTCATACCAGTCGCCCGGCTTGAAGATCGTGCCGGACGAGGCGGCCGCGCCCGATGCGACCACGAAGACGATCAGCGCGAAGATGGCGTCGAAACCCATGCCCGTCTCTCCCGAATGCCAGAACCGAGGCGTTCCGCGTTATAGCGGGCTTTCGCGGATCGCACAGCCTCGCCGCAGCAACCGAATGGCCAATCGCTGCGCAGCTCAGTGCTCAATCCATGCGCGTGCCGATTGCAGAGAGGCCTTCGCGCGCTTACAAATGACGTAACGACGACAACGGATGCCGAGATGCAGCAAGGTTCATTCAGAGCCCCCGGCGGCGAGCCGGCCAGCGCAGGTTCCTCGACGCGCGATATCAGCTATTCGTTCTCCGCCCGATCGCGCGCCGGAAAGGCGGTGATCCGGTCCATCGAGAACCTCACCGGCCGGCCGCGTCTTCTGCGCATGGCGGACGGGTACGAGCACGAGGTGGCCGCGGGGCGGGACTTCTGGGAGGTGATGCGCGAGCGTTACCGCATCACCATCGAATGCGGCGGCGAGGGGCTGGCGGGCATTCCGCGCACCGGGCCGCTCATCCTCGTGGCCAACCACCCCTACGGCATCCTCGACGGGCTGGCCCTCGGGCGGATGCTGTCGGAGACGCGGGGCGACTTCAAGATCATCGCCCATGTGGTCTTCCGCCGGGCGAAGGACCTGCAGAAGGTCATCCTGCCGATCGATTTCGGGGAGAGCAAAGAGGCCCAGCGGATCAATATCGAGACCCGCAAGGCCGCGCTCGAGTATCTCGCCGGCGGCGGCGCCATCGGCATCTTCCCGGGCGGCACGGTGTCGACCGCCGCAAAGCCGTTCTCCCGCGCGGCCGACCCGGTGTGGAAGACCTTCACGGCCAAGATGATCGCGCGCTCGGGCGCCACGGTGGTGCCGGTCTATTTCGAGGGCAGCAACAGCCGGCTCTTCCAGATCGCGAGCCATCTGAACAGCACGCTGCGCTACGCGCTCCTGATCAACGAGTTCGACAGCCGGGTGGACACGCCCGTGCGCGTCGTCGTCGGCAAGCCGGTGCCGCCGGGCGAGATCGCGGCGCGCAGCCGCGACCCGCGCGCGATGATGGACTATCTGCGCGCCTGCACCTATGCGCTCGGCCCGGAGCGGCTGCGCGACATGGCGCCGGGCCTTTACCTCGGCTGACCCTTTGGCCCCTTGGCCGGGGCCGGCCACCCGTCTATGACCCACCGGCGGCGCGCAACAGGGCGCGCCGGTTGAGCCGGAGGGCAAGGTCATGACGAGCGCGAAGATCGCGATCCTGGGGGCGAGCGGCTATGTGGGGGCGGAACTCGTTCGCCTCGTCACCGGCCACCGCCGCCTCGAGATCGCCGCGCTCACGGCCGACCGCAAGGCCGGCAGCAGCATGGCCAGTGTTTTCCCGCATCTCAGGCATCTGAGCCTGCCCACCCTGGCGCGGATCGAGGATGTGGACTTCTCGGCCATCGACCTCGTCTTCTGCGCGCTGCCCCATGCGACGACGCAGGAGGTGGTCTCGGCGCTGCCGCGGGATCTGAAGATCGTAGATCTCTCCGCCGATTTCCGGCTGCGCGACCCGGCGGTCTATGCGCGCTGGTATGGCCGGCCGCATGGCGCGATGGATCTGCAGGCCGAGGCGGTTTACGGGCTGCCCGAGCATTACCGCGAGGCGATCCGGGGCGCGCGGCTGGTGGCGGCCACCGGCTGCAATGCGGCGACCGGCAATCTCGCCGTCCTGCCGCTCCTGAAGGCGGGCGTGATCGACCCGGACGAGATCGTGATCGATCTCGCGACCGGGGTCTCCGGCGCGGGGCGCTCCGCCAAGGAGGGGCTCCTGCATGCGGAGGTCTCGGAGGGGTTCCATGCCTACAATGTCGCCGGGCACCGGCATATGGCGGAGTTCGATCAGGAAATGAGCCTCGCCGCGGGGCGGCCGGTGACCTGCAGCTTCACGGCGCATCTTCTGCCTCAGAACCGCGGGATTCTGGCGACGATCTATCTGCGCGGCGAGGCGGAGGCGGTGCATCGTGCGCTGGCCGAGGCCTATCGCGACGAGCCCTTCATGGTGGTGCTGCCCCTCGGCGAGGTGCCGGCCACGCGGCATGTCCGCGGCTCAAACTTCTGCCATATCGGCGTGGCGGCGGACCGGCGCGCAGGCCGCGTCATCGTGGTCTCGGCGCTCGACAACCTCGTGAAGGGGGCCGCGGGGATGGGGCTGCACTGTGCCAACCTCATGCTCGGCTATGACGAGACCGAGGGTCTGAGCGCAGCGCCGCTCTTCCCGTGAGCGCTGTGGAGATCCGCGAGACCACACCGGATGAGGTCGCGGCGGTTCTGGCGCTCTACCCCGTCGCCTTTCCCGAGGAGGAGTTGCGGCCGCTGGTGGCCGCACTCCTCGAAGCCGGCCCCGATGTGCTCTCGCTCGCGGGCGTCGACGGGGCCTCGGTGG
>JBCBWF010000225.1:0-8206 GCA_039817245.1 Pseudomonadota bacterium
CAGGCTCAGCCGCTCCGGCAGATCCGGCTCCTGGCCCGCGAAGAAGGCGCGCGCGCCGGCCGGCATCGCCACCGTGCCCGAGCCGTAGGGCCAGAGCCCCATCACCGCCTTCAGGAGGCAGCTCTTGCCGGCGCCGTTGGGCCCGCGGAGATAGGCCCACGCGCCGGGGCGCAGGCGCAGATGCGGCGCGGTGAGGAAGGGCTCGGCGTCGTGCCCGCGATGGCAGAGCGCCATGTCCCGCAGCACCAGCCCGAAGGCGGGATCGTGCTCGATATGCCGGAAGGCCGAGCGCCCGGTCTCGCGGTAGAACTCGGCATTGTCCTGCACCGCCTCCACCGCACAGGCCAGCTCCGTGAGCCGCCCGGTATTGGCCTTCAGCGTGGCCAGCGCCGGCATGACCTGGATGAACCACGAGGTGTCGTTCACCAGCTCCGCCACCAGCTCGGAGCTCGCCGCATAGGTCCGGAAATCCATGCCGCCGGCGAGATAGGCGGGCAAGGCGGGCAGGTAGCCGAGCAGCCGGTTGGTCAGGAAGTTGACGCTGTTGGTGAAGGCCATGAAGCCCGAATGCGTGCCGTTCAGCCGGTGCCAGGTGCCGTCGACGTTTTCGTAGAGCGCGCCGTTCACGCGCGCCTGCACCCGCTGGCCGTCGGAGATCGCGAGGCGCGGGGCGCGCGAGAGCATCTGGCCGAGCTCACCGCGCCAGGAGCCGTCCGCGCGCTGGCGCGCCAGCGTCTGGCGCTCGAGCACCCGGCCGAGCCGCCAGGCCACCCATGTCATCAGCGGCACATAGGTGACGATCAGGAACAGCACGAGCACCGCGCTGCCATACTCTCCGGGTGCGAGATCGACGGCCGGCAGCCCGTGCGCCTCGGCGAAGGCGCGGTACTGGCCCGCCCAGCGGTCGAGGAACGGCACCGGCGCAGAGCGCTCGATAAGCGCCTGGCTCACGAAATAGATCGAGGCGATCGAGCCCCAAACGCCCATCGCCAGCCCGATGACCGCGCCGAAGACGCTCATCGAGCATTCATCCACGCGCTGGTCGATATTGTCCGGCAGCCGCGCCCCCTGCCCCTCCGCGCGGTCGGAGACCAGATTGGCCGCGATATGCCGCTCCGCGAGCATGGCCTGGGAAAACTGCGCCTGCACCCAGCGCCGCGCCTTGCGGTGAAGCGTGGTCGAGCAGAAATGGCGCAGGGCGACGCCGCAGATGCGCCCCAGCGCCAGCGCCGCGAAGACCGCCGCTGCCAGCATCAGCGTGCCGAGCGGATCGGCCTTCTGCACCGAGGTATGGAGGTTCACGAGCGCGTTCAGGAAATCCGCGCTCGCCATCGCCACCCAGACGCTCGCCTTGGAAAGCAGCGTCGTGATCCCGATGACGGCCGCCGTCAGCAGCCAGGCCTCCACCCAGCGCTCGGAGGTCCAGTAGGCCGAGATCAGCCCCCAGAACCCGCGCATATGCGAGACCGGCGTGCGGCCGGGCCGGCGCAGCGGCTGGCGCATGCGCGGATCGGTGCGGAGAAGGCAGGCCAGCTCCACCAGAGCCTGCGCTCCGAGAGGGGCCAGGCCGGCGCCGAGCCAACCGCCCAGCACCGGCAGGAAGGGGACGATGAGCAGCGCGACGCTCAGGCTCCCCTCGGCAACAGCGTTCGGCGCTCCTGCAACAGCGAGCGACAGGGCGAGGACG
The DNA here is from genome assembly GCA_039817245.1 of Pseudomonadota bacterium. GTDB lineage: Bacteria > Pseudomonadota > Alphaproteobacteria > Rhodobacterales > Rhodobacteraceae > Thermohalobaculum. The sequence goes on from JBCBWF010000225.1 coordinate 1,688, forward strand.
GGCGCGCTCAGATTGTGTTGCAGAAGACGCCGAAACGCCGATCGGACATGCGTGTCGAGTGGCCACGAACCGTGGCCCGAGAAACTGGGGACCATACCAACGCTTTGAAAACCCATTCGTTTCCGATGCCACCAACGATCGCTGCCTGACATGTGCAGTGAGACGCTCAACTGTGACCAATTTGCGGCTTCTGCACAGCGCTGGCACCGTTCCGTCGCGCTTTCGTCGCGCTTCGGGACGGGATGTTGCCATTCTATCCCACAGTGCAACGCAACATCACTGACCAGCCGCCTTAGCAGGCGAGGGCGCGGGTGCTAGCGCAACGCCGGGTTGCACGCAAGCCACGCCGTCGCGTCGCGGTGGCAAAAAATGCAAGGGAGTCATGGCGTGGCGACGACCATCGGCGTCGTCGCAGTGTTGCTCAGTGTTGCTGCGGGCGCTGCCCGCTCTCTTCGCCGTCGGCGCGGGCCCTGTGCCGCTCTTCCCGCACTCGGCAATGGGCTTCACGGTGGGCGGGGCGAGCGGGCTCGCGGCCCTCCGCATCGCCGCAGAGGCGGGTCTCGCCCTGCTCGGCTCCGGCCGAGGCGCCGCCTAGGCCCGCAGCCGCACGCGGAAGGCCGTTCCCCGCCCACCATCGGGCCGCCCTTCCATCAGCGCGATCTCCCCGCCCTGCGCCTGCAGCACCGCGCGCACGATGGCGAGGCCCAGCCCCGTGCCCCCTTCCGCCCGCCGGGTGGTGAAGAAGTGCTCGAAGACGCGCGCGCGATTGGCCGGCGACACCCCGCGCCCGTCATCGGCGAAGAGGAGCGCCACTATCCCCTCCTCCGCCGGCTCCGCCGAGACCTCGAGCCGCCCGGCGCCGTGCTGCAGCGCGTTCTGCGCGAGGTTATCGAGGAGGATCGAGAGCGCCTCCTCGCTCACCCGCGCCGAGAGCCCCGCGGGCAGCGCCACCGCGATCTCGAGCCCCGCCGCCCGGTGCCCCTCCGCCAGCCGTTCCAGCGCCGGCGCGAGCGCCAGCGGGCCGGGCGGCGGCGCGGCGTGCTCGGCCCGCGCCAGCGTCAGCAGCCGCGCCAGCAGCGCCTGCAACCGCACCGCATCGCGGTCGATATTGTCGAGGAAGCGCCGCCGTTCCTCGCGCGTGATGCTGTCGTCGTGGTCCGCCATCAGCTCCGCCGCCCCGCGGATGCCGGCGAGCGGCGTCTTGAACTCATGGCTCACATGGCGCGCGAAGCTGCGGATGTAGTCCGCGCGGTCGTTGAGCGCGGTCGCCATGCGGCTGAGGCCCTCGGCCAGCTCCGCCACCTCGCGCGTCCCGCTGCGCTGCACGGGCGCGAGCGCTGCGCGATCGCCCGCCACGATCCGGCGCATCCGCGCGAGCAGCGCATCCACCGGCCGCGAGATCGTGCGCGAGGTGAGCCAGGCGAGCCCGGCCGCAAGCCCCAGCATCAGGAGCGCTGCCAGCACCACCTTCTCCCGCTCGCCGTAGAGATGCTTCAGGATGCTCTTCGGCGTGCGCGAGAGATAGACGACGCCGAGCACCTGCCCCGGCTCCATCGCCACGGGATAGGCGATGAACACCCGCACGCCCGTGCCGCGGCTGATGGAGGCGAGTTCCGGCGGTGCCCCCTCCAGCGCACGGTACCGCAGCACGCTGGCATAGGCGCCATCGAGGGCCTCCTTCACCTCGCGCACATGGGCGAAGGAGACGCCGATCTCCGCCTGTCCCGCGATCACCGTGCCGGCCGGATCGAGCAGACGCATGCCGGCCAGCGTCGTCTGCTGCGCGCGCGCCAGTAGCGGCGTCAGTGCCGCGCCGATCTCGGTCGCGAGCGGATCCGGCGCACCGGCAGGCTGGCCATCGGGCCGCGCCGGCAGGGTGGGCTCGCGAAAGAGATCGATCGTCGGGTCCTGCGGCCGGTAGCCCGGATCGTCCGGCCCGAGCTCGAGCGGCGGCGGCGGCGGGCGCGGCGCCAATGCGCGCTCTTCCAGCACCTCCGCGCTGTCCAGTGCCGCGCGTGCCGCCGGTGCGGGAGCGACGGCCCCGAGCGCCGGCGCGGCCACGGCCCGCAGCCGGGCCGAGTCGATATAGCGCTTCGCGACGAAGCCCGGATGCGCCGTCAGATCCCGCTCATAGGCCGCGGCGATGAAGGCGGCCTGCGCGATCAGCTCGCGCTCGGTCTCCTGGATCAGCTGGTTCTCGTAGATCCGCAGGAAGAAGATCGAGCCGAGGGGCAGCAGCACGATGGTGACGTTCACGATCAGCAGGATCGTGGCGATCCGCGGGCGGAAGCGGCCGCGCAGGCGCGCGAAGAGGCCGGGTGCCGCACGCGCCCCCGCCACCCCGCCCGGCGCTGCCGCTTCGTCCGCCACGGCGGCTCAGACCTCCACCAGCCGCACGCCCACGCCGTGGACCGTCTCGATCAGCCCCGGCGCGCCGGCGGCGGTGAGCTTGGCGCGCACATGGCGCAGATGGCTGTCGATGGTCCGGTCGGAGACATGGACGTTGGGCGCATAGGCCCCGCGCATCAGCGTCTCGCGATCGAACACGCGGCCCGGCTGGCGCGCCATGATCAGCAGGAGCTGGAACTCCGTCGCCGTCAGCGCCACCGGGTCTCCGGCCCAGCGCACGAGGTGGCGCTCCACATCGATGCTGAGCGCGCCATGGACCACCTGGGCCCCCGTCTCGGCCGGTTCGCGCGGCTGCGTGCGCTTCAGGATCGCAGCCACGCGCGCGACCAGTTCGCGCGGGCTGAAAGGCTTCGTGACATAGTCGTCCGCGCCGAGCTCGAGGCCCACGATCCGGTCAACCTCGTCGTCGCGCGAGGAGAGGAACAGGATCGGCACCTCGGAGCCGCGGCGCAAGCGCCGGCAAAGCTCGAGCCCGTCCATCTCCGGCATGTTGATATCGAGCACGATCAGGTCCGGCGTGGCGGCGGCGATCCGCTCCAGCGCCTCCGCGCCGTCCGCCGCAGGCTCCGTCGCCATCCCGGCCTTCTCGAGCGCGAAGCAGACCACCTCGCGGATATGCGGATCGTCGTCGACGACCAGGATGCGGCGGCTCATGGGGCAGTGGCTCCTTCGGACAGGCTCGGGGGAACGGTACGCGCCGGGGCGCGCGCGCGGAAGCGCAGAGAGGACGGAGAGAGGACGGAGAGAAAAGGCGCCCCCCGGGAAAGGGGGCGCGGGCGGGTCGCGATGGCGAGTGGCTCAGGCGCGCATCACCCGGGCGCGCCGGCAGACCCAGCGGCGGCGCAGGAGCGCGCCGATCCAGCCGAGGAGCAGGACGAGGATCCCCGCGATGGTCTCCGGCTCCGGCGTCGAGCCACCGGCGAAGCCCTCGGTCGCGATCGCGGGCGCGGCGATGGGCCCGGTCACCACCGGCGCGGCCGGTCCCGCCTCTTCCGCCAGTGGCGCGGCGCGGAACACCTGGCGCTGGGCGAGCGCCCCCGGCGGCGGCGCGAGCGCCACGGTCGCGCTGTCGGCCGCCGCGCCGCCACCGGAGGCGCGCCGCTCCATCGGCACCGGTCTCGCCGGCTGAACCGCCGCGCCCTTGCCCGCCGGATAGGCTGTCGGCGGCACGCCATCGGGCATGGGCAGCGGCACCTGGCCGTCGACCGTCACTTTCGGCTGCGCGTTCACCACCCGCTCCGAGACCGCGACGAAGGAGGTCCAGCGCGTGGCCAGCGCGTGTTCGAGGCCGAGCCGTGTCACCTCCGCCTTCAGCCCCGCCTGCGCCGGATCCCCTGCCGAGAGCGCCGTGATGCGGCGCATGGTGTCCGCGATCCGCCCCTGCGCCCAGACGAGCGGGATGGCGGCGCCGTCGCCCGCCTCGCCCGGCGCCGGCAGCTCGATATCGAGCGGCAGCTGCGCTGCCCGCCCCCGCACCCGGCCATGGATCACGATGCGATGCCTGCCCGGTTTCGTGTACCGCCCCTCCAGGCGCAGCGTGTCGCCCGCGAAGAGGTCCGGCAGACCGCCGCCCGGCAGCGCCGGCGTGATCTCGGTGGCATCCAGCGTGCCCCAGTCGATGCGGATATCGGAGAGCACCGGCGTCGCGATCCGCTCCGCCAGCCCCCGCGCGACCTCATGCGGATCCTCGGTGGGATCGATGAAGCGCGCATGGCCCCGGCCCGTGCGCGCCATCTCCTCCAGGAGATAACGGTTCACGGAGCTGCCGACGCCGAGCGCATAGATCCGCGCCTTGCCGATCCGCGCCCCGATCTCGCGCAGCACATCGGCCTCGTTGCCGATATAGCCGTCGGTGAGGAACACCACGAGGCGCAGCGTGTCCGGCGTCTGCGCCACGGTGAAGGCCCGGCGGATGGCCGCCGCCATCTCCGTGCCCCCGCCGGCACTGAGCCCAGCCACATAGCGCCGCGCCGCGCGGAGATTCGCCGGCGTCGCCCGCACCGGCCGGTCGGCGAACTCCGAGCTCCCCGAGGCGAAGCGCAGGATCCGGAAGTGATCGTCCGGGCGCAGTGTGTCGAGCGCGGCCTGCATGAAGGTCTTCGAGGCCTCCACCGGCAGCCCCGACATCGAGCCAGAGGTGTCGAGCACGAACACCAGCTCGCGTGCCACGGTCTGGTCGTCGGAGGGTGCCGCGGGCGGGGCAAGCATCAGGCTGAACGTGCCGGCATCCTCGTCCTCGCCGGGCTCCGCCAGCAGGCCTGCAGAGGTTGCCGCACCGCCGAGCCGGTAGCGCAGGACGAAGTCGCGATTGTCGATCACCGGGCCCTCGTCGAGTGCGATATCGAGCAGGCGCGGGCCCGTCTCCTCGGCCGCGCGCTCCTGCTCGCGCACGGTCACGCTGTGGCTGTCGCTCCAGACCGCACCGAGCGGCACCGCGGAGGCGAGGCGCACGCGGATCGAGACCCGCTCGCGCGCGATGCTCGCCGGCAGGTCGATCCCGGCCACCGGCGGATAGTCCGGCAGCGCATTGATCTCCCACTCGCCCGGGCGCGGGGCGGGCACGGGCATGCCGTCATCCTCGTCCATCCGCACCAGCCGCGCATCCGGCTCCGGCTGATAGCGCGGGCCGACGACCAGCGGCAGCACCAGCTCCTCCGCCCCGTCGATCCGCGGCACGGTCTGCACATAGGTGAGCGTCACCGTGACGGGCAGGCCGGGCATGAGGTTGGCCACTTCCTGGCTGAACATGTTGGGCCGGTGGCGGGTCAGCAGCGCTGCCGCCTTGCCCTCGGACTTCGCGGTCTCGAAGGTGCGTCGCGCCTCGGCCTTCTCCTTGATGACCGCGCGCACGCGCTCCTCGCCCACCTCCATGGTCATCGCATGCACCGCCGCGTTGCGGTTGAGCGGGAAGAGGTAGGTGGCGTTGAGCGGCACCTGCCCGGGGTTCTCGAACACCTGGCGAACGGTGACGGTGGCGAGCTGACCCGCGATATCGGCCTCGATCTCGGTCTTGAGCGCGGGCAGGCTCACCATACGGCCGTCGACCTCCGCCTCGAGCCGGCCGCCCTCCTCGCGCGGCCCCGTCGGATCGGGGATGGCGCGCGAGACGGAGGGGACGAAGAGCGCCGCAAGAGCAGCGACGAGCAACGGGGGCGCACAGAGGCGCGCGAGAGCGGTCATGAGGGGTCTCCTTCGGTCGGTGTGAGGGTTGCGGCGCGGCGCAGATCGGCGCCGCCGGAGGGAGGGGTGAGGTCGAGGGCCGCGCGCATCGCCGCTTCGGCCCGGGCACGCGCGGCGGGATCCAGGGTCCAGGGCGTGATGCGGCGGATCATCGTCCAGCCCGTGCCCGGGGCCGCGAACCAGCGCCAGATCGCCTCGCCGAGCTGGGCCGTGGCGGAGCCGTGCTCCGAGACGAAGCTGACATCGACGCGGAAGGCCTCGCCGTCGGGCGCGGTGGCGCGGTAGGTCGCGGTCGGCAGCGCGCCGTCGCTGCGCCCGAGATACTCGACCGCGAAGCCGAGACCGCGCAGACAGGCGGACGGGGCGTGCAGATGCCGAAGCGGCGCGCTGGTCTGCACAAGCGCGAGGAGCATCGGCCCGTAGGCGGCACTCGCGGCACTTCCGCCATAGCGCGTGAAGTAGACCCGCTCCGCCTCGGTCAGCGCCACCGGCTGCGCGGTCTCCGCGCCGAGGCGGGCCGGGAGCGCCACGGGGCCGGCGGCCCGCGCCACATCCACCGGTCGCGCCGGCAGCGCCACGGCCACGCAGGCGAGCACGCAGAGCCCAGCCGCGGCCAGCCGGCGTGACGGCGCGTCCGCGGGCGTCGGACACGGGGCTGCAAGGCCGGGGGCCGCGGGGCGGCCTGCGTCGGGCGCCTCGCCGAGCCCCCCGGCGATCCAGACCAGCACCGGCAGCGCCGCGAGCCCCAGGGCCACGAGCCCCGTGCCGCTGTGCACCGGCTCGGCCAGCATCGCGAAGCCCAGCCCCTCGCCCGCGGCCAGCGCCGCGATGCGCAGCACATTGGCCAAGAGCGCCGCCAGCAGCGCCACTATCCCCATGCCGAGCGCAACCGGCAGCGTCGGGCGCAGCACCGCCGCCCCGAGCGCGAAG
>JBCBWF010000589.1:0-2411 GCA_039817245.1 Pseudomonadota bacterium
ATCTGGGCGGCGGCGCTCCTGATCGAGCTCTTCTTTGTCAGCATCGGCTGGCTCGTGGCCGATCTCGTCTGGCTGACCGCGCTGCCCTGGTGGCCGCTCCCTGCGGGCATCGGCCCGCTCGGCCTGCTCGCCCTCGGCATCCCGCTGGCGCTCTGGTATGCCCACGCCGCCTACCGCGCCACGCAATATGCCGTGCGCAGCTTCGACATCGTGCTCCGCTACGGCGTCTTCGTCCGCGTGCGCCGCTGCATCCCGCGCGCGCGCATCCAGCACGCCGATATCCGCGTCGGCATGCTCGACCGCGCCGTGGGCCTCGCGCGCCTCAAGCTCTACACCGCCGGGGCCCATGCCGATGTGGGCACCATCCCCGGCCTCACGCTGGAAGAGGCGGAGGCGCTGCGCGCCGAGTTCCTCTCCGCGCGCAACCCGGACCCGGCCTGATGACGGTCCTCGAGCGGCCGGCGCCCGGGGCCACGGCAGGGCTCGACGACGCCCCGCCCGAGCGCGCCTTCCAGCGCCTGCACCCCGGCACCATGGCCGTCGATGCGGTCGAGCGCATCGGCCGCACCGCCTGGATCCTGGTCGTCGCCTTCCTCTTCGGCAGCGTCCAGGACACCGGCATCGCGGCGAGCGACAAGGTCGCCTATCTCGCCGCGGCGCTCGGCTTCTTCGGCGTCGGCGGCTCGGTCTACCGCTACCTGACCATCCGCTACGCCGTCACCGAGGATCGGGTCTGCGTCCGCTCCGGCATCCTAAGCACGCGCGACCGCGCGGTGCCGATCGACCGGATCCAGAGCATTGAGCTCACCCGCACCCTGCTGGAGCGCTGGATCGGCCTCGCCTCGCTCAAGATCGACAACGCCGCCTCCGGGATGGCCGAGCTCCGCCTCTCCTGCCTCGGCCTCGCCCATGCCACGGAGCTGCGCGCCGAGATCAACCGCCGCCGCTCCGCCGATCCCGACGCGCAGGACGCAGCACTCGACACCGCGCCCGAAACACTGCCCGTCTACACCGCCTCGCTGCCCGATCTCGTCGCCTACGGCGCCACGGACAACCGCGTCGGCGTCGCGATCGGCGCGGTCTCCGGCGCCTATGTCACGTTCAAGGACCAGATCCTCGACTATGGCGGGCAATGGTTCGACCTCGCGGCGGAGGTCGATGCCACGCTCGCCCTCCTCATCGTCCTCGCCTTCGCGGCGTTCTGCATGGGCGCAGGCTGGCTGCTCTCGATCCTGCACAGTGTCGTCACCTATTACGGCTTCCGCCTCTACTGGGAGGACGACGAGCTCCGCCGCGGCTACGGCCTCCTGACCAAGGTCGACAAATCCGTGCCCATGCGGCGCATCCAGGTGGTGCGCATCGAGGCCCCGTTGCTCCGCCGCCTCCTCGGGCGATGCTCGGTCTTCGAGGAGACCGCGGGCGATTTCGCCGCCGGCGCCTCGGGCGAGCCGCTCTGCCCCTATCTCGCGCGCAGCCGGACCGACGAGATCACCCGCCTCGTCTTCCCCCATTTCCGCTGGTCGGCGCTGGTCTGGCAGCGCCCCAGCCCGCGCGTGGTCCTGCAGGCCCTGCCGGCGAGCGCGCTGGTGGTCGCCGCCGCCGCGGCCGGGCTCTTCTGGTGGCAGGGCTGGCCAGGCTGGCTCACCCTGCCGATCGGCCTCGCGGTTGTCCTCCTCCACGCCGTCTGGTCCTACCGCGTCGCCGCCTGTGCGGCGGATGCGGATTTCGTCGTGATCCGCGCCGGCGCGCTCAGGCGGCGCATCTGGATCGTGCCCAAGCCGCGGGTGCAGGCGGTCTTCGTCAGCCGCAGCTGGGTGCAGCGCCGCCTCGGCCTCGCCAATCTCAGCATCGACACCGCCGGCGCCTTCAGCCTCTCGCCGCCGAAGATCCGCGGCCTGCCGCTGGCGGCCGCCCTCGCGCTCCAGAACAGCCTCTCCCGCGCCGCCCATGAGGCGGGGGACTGGACGCCGGACGGGCTCTGAGCCGGCGCATTCGCTGCTGTCCCCGCCCCGGGCTCATGCTATGCAGGCGCCCCGGGGAGGCGGCGCGAGCGAGGCTGCGGTGAGAACGGTGCGAACAGTGGCAGAGCTCCGCAGCGCGGTGGGCGCCTGGCGCGCCACCGGCCAGCGCGTCGCCCTCACCCCCACCATGGGCGCGCTCCATGCGGGACATCTCAGCCTCGTCGCCCTCGGCCGCGCCAAGGCGGACCGGGTGGTGGCCTCCCTCTTCGTCAACCCCACCCAGTTCGGCGCGGGCGAGGATCTCGAGGCCTATCCGCGCGACGAGGCGCGCGATGCGGCAATGCTCGCCGAGGCCGGCTGCGATCTCCTCTTCGCGCCCTCGGTGGCCGAGATGTACCCGGAGGGTTTCGCCACGGAAGTGCGCGTCACGGGCCTCACCGATCTTCTCTG
>JBCBWF010000242.1:0-7932 GCA_039817245.1 Pseudomonadota bacterium
CACCAACTTTGCGACGGTCGCAGCGGTGCTCTATGCGGGCGGATCGGTTGCGTATCTCGACATGGACGAGGCCACCTTCGCGCCGACGCTGGACATGGTTCGGGAACGGCTCGAAGGCCCCTCGGCCGACGAGATCGCCGGCGTCGCCTGGGTCCATATCGGCGGCGTGATTTCCCCAGAGTTCCCGGCGGTCGTCGAGTACTGCCGCGGCATGGGCCGCTTCGTCATCGAGGACGCTGCCCATGCCCACGGCAGCGCACTCGGTGGGGTCCGCTCTGGCGCGTTGGCCGACGGAGGCGCCTTCTCGTTCTTCCCGACCAAGGTGATGACGACCTTCGAGGGCGGAATGATCACGACTGATTCCGCTGACGAGGCCGAGCTCGCCCGGTCTTTCCGCAACCAGGGCAAGCGCGGCGCCAAGTTCGGCGGCCTGCACCACGATCTCGGCAACAGCCACCGTATGCTGGAGCCGAGCGCCGTTCTGGGTCAGATCTTCCTCGCCAAGCTCGACGATATGCTGGACCGGCGCGACCGTGCGTACCGGGCGATGACCCACGTTCTATCGGCCCGCGGCGTCTCCTTCGTCTCGGCCGACCACATGGACCGGGCCTCGCACTACAAGCTGATCGTCCGCCTGCCCGACGGTGTCGCCGCCGACGATGCCAAAGCCACGCTCCGTGAACAGGGTGTGATCGCCGGTGGCGGCGTCTACGAGATCCCCTGCCATCTGCAACCCGTCTTCGAGGGTCTCGTCGAGATTGACCGCCCGCTACCCGTTGCCGAGCGGTGGTGCCCTGCACACATCTGCCCGCCACTCACCAGCGGTGTAACGGAGGCCGACGCGACGCGCGTCGGCGAAGCGGTCGCGGATTGCCTGGCTGGGGCGGAGGCTGCGACCGCGTAGTCGCCGCCTACCGGATCATCGTTGCGCGGCGATCGACGGCGTTGCACCGGCGTGCCCGGCCCCGGACAGGAGCCCGCGCGTCAGAACGCAGTGTCGCGTCGGCTCGATCGGCAGCGTCGCGCCCAGCTCGCCCAGATCGCCGACCCGGCTGACCGGATCGACACCGAAGTGGCGGCATACATTTACGGCAAGGCTGAAGGCCAGAGACATCTTGCCGGGAAGTGCAACGACGCAATTCTCGGTGTCGATGATGTGGTACTGGTAGTTACGTCGTGCCATTTTCGAGCAAACCTCGGTCTTGTAGCCAAAATACAGTTCTGCCTGCTCGGGCTGGATTTCCCGGCCGAAGGTCCGCCTCGCTCTGCTGAGGAGCCGCGCCTTCACCGCCGCCTCGTCGATTTCCGCGTTGACCGGATAGTAGGCCGCATTGCCGATCAGCGAGTAGTCGGCGCCGTCGGCGCGATGGCGCAGGTGGTTGAACGTCTCCTCCGTGCGCATCGTCATCCAGACGAAATTGACATCATTGAGCGCCGGCGTCACGACCAGCAGCGGTGACTTGTGAACGGATACCCGAATTCTTGTGAGTTCGTGGACCTGCCGTCCGGCGGCAAGGATGATCTGCCGCGCGCGGTGCATCCGCCCGTTCTCCACGACCCGGCCGTGCTCGATCCGCTCGACGGGCGCTCCGCCACGAAACTCACCGCCATAGGTCAGGAAAGAAGCAAGGAGGTCCGCCGCGATTCTTTCCGAGTGGAACGTCCGGTCGCGGCTGCGCAGCACCGTGCCGATACGCCCAGGCTTTATATTGAACGCACGGCGCGACACGCAGCGCCCGAGGTTCGGACTGACCGTGAGTCCTCGGATCTGCGGGCTGAGTTCCCGATTGAAGTCGAGCGTCTCGAACCAGGCGAGCCGCGTCTGAGCCCTCAGGGTCGCGGCGCTCCAGATTGGCCTTCGCCAGAGGTCTATCGAAGGATCGCGCGGACTGGCGTAGAAGTAGAAAGTCAAATCATTCCCGAACCATCCGTCGATGTGCCGGGTAAGCATATGGCGCCCGGCCGCTAGATTCATGCGTGGGAAGCCGCCGTAGTAGTTCTGTAGGTCGTCGAGGTTGCCGACGAGCTGCCGGAAGAACCGGCTGCACGGCAGGCCAGCGTAAAGCGCGCCAGTGTGGAACCACCCCTGCTGCTCGGCCGAGGAGCGTGCGCAGAGCCGTTCCCGCGCCTCCAGGAGCAGAACGCCACGGCCGGACCGCTGGAGAAGCTCTGCGATGGCAAGCCCAGCAATGCCGCCGCCGACAACGATGAAATCGCGCATAGACATTCACGTATCCTGTCGGCGGTCTGCGCCGCCCCATCGACCTTGCGTTGAGTCTGTAAGGCCGTCCGTCCGGGACTTGCGATGTCGCAACGCCTTTCGGGCGTTGGCGTCTGGATTGCCAATCGCCTCAGCGTCCATATCTGAGATCGTCTGCAGCTTAGGTTTTGTGGACCTCGGGCCGGGCCTCGAAGCGTTCTTGAAACGCGGCGCGCGTACTCCGAGCCGTCGGCCAGGGGGGCATCGCTGTGGTCATGGTTTCTTCCTCTGGTGGTGCGGGTCGGGTGAGTTGGTTTCTTGGGGTGAGTTCAGTCGATGGCCTGCCGCCGTTTCCCCGCTCGGTAGAATTCCAGCCAATGCGGCCATTGCTCCTCCCAGGCCTCGGCGAGGTAGGGGAAGGCGGGCGAGAGGGTCTTCTCGCTGGAGCTATAGGGGCCGTCGACGCCCATCCCGAAGCGGGCTTCGTCACCATCAAGCCCGGCAATGAAAAGCGTGTACATCCTGCGGAAGATGTCCTCTTCGAGCGCGCGCGCCCCGCAACCGAGCGGCGCGTCGCCCCCCAGGAGGGCGCGTTCGATGGAGAGGTAGGTGCTGCCGCCTTCGCAGGGCGCGGCGCGGTTCAGCACCGTGTAATCCTCCAGAAGCATCTCGACAAACCGGTCGAGGAGGGCGGGTTGCCAGTCCTGCTTTCCGTCGATCATGTCGTAGGCGGCGATGTTCTCGCGCAGGCGGATCTTGTAGGCGTCCTCGAGCGCGGCGCCCGTGTTGTACGCCCGTCTCAGCTCCGCCGATCCACTGTGGTCGTGCAAGGTGAGATTGGTGATCTCCGGGCGGCCGAAGTAGTCGAACTGCTCCGGCGCGTCGCCATGACCGTAGACGCTGCGGGCGGCAACGCCGACCAGGTCGGCCTCGATGCCAAGCACATTCCAGTCGATCTCGAGCACGATCGAGATGACGTTGATCCCCTCGAATGAATTGCCGCCAAAGGGATTGTCGTCGGAGTACGGCGCAACCGGTGGCGGGAAGGCGTCGGGACGGCCGGTGACCTCCACGAAATGCTCGAGGGAGTAGAAGAACGGGTCGGCACGCAGTCCGCTGAAGAGGCGGATGCCATCGCTCTCGGCTATGGCATCTGCAGGCGCAGAGACCGTCGCGCCGATCTCGCCGCCCCGGACCACGGCACAGGTGGTCGCGACCGGGGTCACGTGATCCTCGAAGGAGCATCGGATGACGGCGGCAGGGACGTCCGAGATCCGCAAGATCCCGCGCTCGTCGATCTGGCCGGGCGAGAGGAGGATCTCGTAGGCAACGTGGTGCGAGAAGTGGCTGCCCATCTCAGCGCCTGGATAGGTGTTGACCACGAGTGTCAGCGGCCGGTCGCGCAGGCACGCCGCCAGATCGGCGGCGGCGGTGCAATCGCGCTCGCCGAAATACGCGTAGAGATCCGAGATATCGACCTGCCCATGCGCGCCGAGCGATCCCACATTGTCGATGTGATCGCTCGCCTGCGTTTGTGTCGAAACAGCGAGGGCGGTGACGGCCACCGTCAAAAGGCGGAGCAGCATTGGCGCAGTCCTTCTTGATCTGGGAGACAGGGCAGGACGATCTGCACCGGGCGCCAGATGGACCCGGTGCCAGTGCCCCTCGGCGGTCTTACTGCCCGATCGTCTTGAGATACTCGATCAGGGCGTAGCGCTCGTCGTCGGTCATGGACGTGCCGTATTCGTGCCCTTGGTTCCCCCGGCCCCGTACTGTCGTATCGTAGGTCGCAAGAAGCGGGGCGGCATCGAGCGGCTCATCCCACTTAAAGCCCATGTTCACCGGGTCGTACTCGCGGCTGAAATAGGTGAACTGGGCGGGCCGCTCGGACGCCGGCAGCAGGAGGTGGTACATCGTCGGCACCGACCCGTTGTGCAGGTAGGGCGCCGCCGCCCAGATCCCGCTCATGGGCCGGCTGATCCAGACCCGCTCGAACTTCCAGTAAGGATTGGGAACTTCGAGCTGTGCCGCCTCTTCGGGCGTGATCTCGTAGCGCTCGAACCACTTCTTCTGGAAATCGGCCATCACGGCCAAGATCGCCTCGCCGTAGGACTGCGACTCCACGCCCGCGATGCCGAGAACCGGCTTCTCGAACACGTCGAAATAGGCCTCGTCGGTCCCGCTCTCCTCGGCCGTAAAGCGCGGCAGGTCGGTCACCTCGCCATCGGGCAGGGTCGGCGCATGGCAGGCGATGCAGTATTGATTGTACAGCTCTGCGCCGCGCGCCGCCTTCTCGCGATCGATCGGGCCGAACACGTCCTCGGGATAGAGCGGCGCGTCGAGATTGACGGCGACCCTTCCGATTTTGTCCAGTTTGCGCGGATCGGCGTCCAGCACGGCCTCGACCGACGGCGCGTAGAAGGTGGCGATCGCCGAGATCACGTTCCGCCCGAGCACCGAGTTGGTGTTCCCGTTGTGGTGGATGCTCGCCTGCTTCTCGACGTCCCAGATCTGCGGAATGTCGACGACGCTTCCGCCCGCAAAATAGTTCTGGGGGCCCATCCAGGCGTTGCGCACGGCCTCGAAAGGGTGGTCGCCGACAACAGGGCGCGTGCCCTCGGCCTCGTAGGCGCGATCCTGGGCTGCGAAGTCTGCCATCATGTTCTCGGGCGTGTCGCCCCAATAGGAGTCGAGCCAATGCCTAATCTCAGCCTCCAGCGCCGCGCGCTCGGCTTCGCTCGCATCCGGGCCGAGGACGCGGTCCTGGAACGCCGCCAGGCGGTCGCCATCGGCCGCCGTCGCTGCCAGAGCGCGCGTCAGTCGAGCTCGCACAAAGCCGGCGGCCAGCATGTTGGGCGCGCCGGGCACGAGCATCACTGTGCCCTGATAGTGAATCTCCGCCGAATGGCAGGCCGCGCAGTTCCGGCCGACCCAGCCGTTCTGCGTGCCGAAGCCGATCGGCATGCCGGTCGGATCGACGAAGTTCGGGGTCAGACCTTCGCGCTCGAGGTTCTCGACAATGAGGCCGCCATCATACCCCTCGAGCGCGCGGAACCAAGCCTCGCGGATCAGGCCCGTATCGGCCGCCGCATCCATTTCGACACTGTGCCCGTAGATCTCCAGCTCTTCGGCCGAGAGCCCGCTGTCGAGCAGGATGCGGCTGTCGGCGCGTGCCTCCTCAGCCGCCGGCGCCAAAAGAAGACCCAAAGCGAGAGCGGTGGTCGACACCGCGCCTATGCGAAAGTTGCCTCCGCGGGTCGGCGTCTGGCTTGCCATTGCGATCCTGTGCCCCTCTTCTTGCCGGGGCTTTGCCTGGAAGCTCGTTCCCCGGTGGGGCCGGACTATGCAGAGAGGAGTCGGCGCAAGGAGTGAGTCACGGTGAACGACCACATACCGGTGCCGCCTGAAGGGTCCGCCCGACAGCCCGATCACCTGATGATCGAGGTCACCTGGCGCGCGGTGTCGAGAGCCGTCAGTTCGCGGATCGGTCTGCCCAAAGCTCTAGTAGCGATCACGCCGGCGGTAGAAGTTGGTCCTTGGGACGCTCAGCATGTCCAGCGCGCGCTTCGCTGGCAGATGCCCCATAGCGCTGGAAGACAACCGTAGTGGCCTCCCCTCATGCCTTCTTTGGTTGCTCGACAGGGTCCGTCGGTCTGCTGTCGACGTCGTGGTTTTGTTTCGGCGCGGCCGACAAACGTTCATCCCCTGCAGCGGGTTCATCGCTCTCTCCAGCCCCAGCGACGGCAGAGCCCCGCGGCGGATAGGGAAGGGTCGAGGCAAGCCGCTCGAGCGTGGTGGGCGCGAAATCGGGAAAGGGGAGCCGCCTCGACTGCCGCCACCCTGCCACCTCACGGCGTGCGGCAGCGGCAGACGCATCGTCAGGTAATATGTCGCGCCCAACATAGAGCGTCTGGGATGGAAAGGCGAAGCCCGCGCCAGTTGCGCGGACGATCTCGTCGATGCGCAAGAGCACATCTTCCTGGATGGCGAAATAGTCGTTCCACTCTTGCGTCATTGCGTAGACGCGGATGCTTATGTCGAGCGAGAAGTCGCCATGCCCGCTGAAGCGCACGCGGACCGTGCCGCTGTCGATGCGCGGATGCGCGTGCAGCATCTCGCGGATCTTCACCAACACATATCTAAGCTGTTCCGTGTCGGTCTCATAGCGCAGCCCGATGGTGCGCTCGATCAACATCTGGTCACAGCGCGCCCAGTTGATGAGCTGCATGTCGGCGAATTGCGAGTTCGGGATCGAGATGACCGTGCGATCGAGCGCTCTGATCTGTGTGGAACGGATGCCGATGCTCTCAATCGTGCCCGCCTGATCGCCAAAGGTGCAGAAATCCCCGACCTTCACCGGCCGGTCTAAGTAGAGAATGAAGCCGCCGATGAGGTTCTCGAGCGTCGGACGGATCGCCAGTGCAATCGCAAGGCCTCCGATGCCAAGACCCGCGAGAATGCTAAGCACTGGCAAACCAATCTCGCTCGCGCCGATGGACAAGATCGTCAGCCCACCGAGCACGGCAAACATCCGCCCGATCAGGCGCAACATGCTGGCGTCGAACGACTGTTTCGAAGGCGTGCCGCGCGAGATCACCCAGTCCAGGAGCGCGACGGTCATGAGCCAGAACGCCCATGTCACGGCCATGTAGACGATAATGGTTTCAACGACGTCCCATGCTCTGGCGAAGCGGCCGAGGATATTGAGTTCATAGCGAAAAAAGTAACCGACCATTGCAGTCACCACCACGAGCGCAATGGGCGGCAAGAGAGCCCTGAGGATCGGTGTCAATCCCGATCTCGGCCCCGGCGAGGCGTTGAACCAGATCAAGAGCGTCACGCCCGACCCAACGGCGACGAGGACGGCGCCCGCGATGAGCACCTTCCAGATCGGGGTGTCGAGGACCAACCCGCGGAGCCCGTCCGGCGCCTCCAAGACGAGACCGATGGGGATCATCGGGCCGGTGAGGTCAAGGAACACGCCCTGCCAGCTCTTGATCGGCAGCTCCGACCGCAGCGGCAAGCGCTCGATCTGGCGCAGGAACCGCGGCGCCACCGCGACGGTGTTGGCGCCGAAGAGGTACTCACCCGCATGTTCCCCGTGCTCGACACGGACAATGCGCAACGGCGTGCCTGGGATGCCATAACTGGGCTCGCCGAGGGCACGCGCAGCGTCCCCGTCGGGAATGTCGTTGAGCCGGGGCGGCGCCACTCGACCCAAAATATCGAGAATGGCGCCAAGCGTCTCGAAGCCGACCTTGTCTCGCGAGGCGAGGGGGACTTCGTCAAGGTCGATCAACGCAATAGCCTGATCGAAGGTCGCAGCCAGCCGGAGATGGCTCTCATAACTTTGTGTTTGGAGATACTCCCCAAGGCTGCGCTCCAGCTCGGCGCGCAGAGACAGCAGGCTTTCGAGGGTCTGGCGTGGGCCGTCGGTGCGCGAGACCAGCGGACGTCGCGCTCCGGCGTCGTCGAGCTGTGCCGCGGTCTCGGTCACCGTAGGTTGCGCCTTGGCCACGGACGGCATTGCGACCGTGGCGATCAGAATGGCACCAGCGATGGCTCCGATCCGCAGGCATTTGACGCACCCCGTCACGATATTGGGTGACTGCGAGAGCCCCATCTCGCGGCCGCCTCTTCCACCCGGGTCAGTGAGTGCTGTCATGTAGGGGGCTCCAATACGGGCTCCAACGATTGCGACGGCTGGATCTCCTCGAGGAGGACAATGCCGG
>JBCBWF010000198.1:0-8945 GCA_039817245.1 Pseudomonadota bacterium
CGATCGCCTATCGCCGCCTCTGCGCCAAGAAGGGCGTGGCCTGCCCGCTCGACGAGATGGAGAACGCGCGCTGAGACGGGCCGGATACGGGCAGCCGCGGGCGCGGCCGCCCGACCGCGTCACTTCAGATGCGCGCGCAGGAACCAGGCGAACTTCTCGTGCACCTGGCCGCGGGCAATGGCCATGTCCTGCGTCAACAGATCGCCATGCTTCTCGGCCAGCGCGGCGAGCGCGGTGTAGGTGCCGGCCAGAAGCTCCTGATCCGCCGCCATGTTGGCGACCATCTTCTCGGCCGGGATATGCCCGTCGCACTCGACCACATTGGCGCGCTCGAGCAGCACGGAGAGACGCCCCTCGGCATGCCCGTCCAGCGCCTTGATGCGCTCGCCAAGCTCGTCCTGCGCCTCGAAGTGATCCTCGTAGATCTTCTGGAACAGGTCGTGCAGCGGGCCGAACGCCATCCCGGTCACGTTCCAGTGGTAGTTCTGCGCCTTCATCGTGGTGACGGTGGTCTCGGCCAGCGCCTGGGTCAGCCCGCCGATGATCGCCTCGAGCGCGGTGGCTTCGAGCTGCGTCGCTAGATTCTGCATCTCATTCCTCGGAGTTCGTTGTGGTTGGGCGGACTGGCTGGCTCGCTCGACTCGCGGCACCGCTGGCTGGCGCGCCCGCATGAATTAGAATAGTTCTAACCATAGCGTTTCAAGGCCTGTTCAACGGATGTTGCGCCGCGCAAAGCGCCGCCGCCCCCCATCCGCGGTCGAAGCGGGGCTGGCGCATTACCCGACTGTTTTGATAAGTTTTCGAAAGCGCGTGCCAACTCCCCGCTTTCGCAACAGGAATTTCCGCAATGCGACGATCCACCCTCGCCATCCTGCTCCTCGCCGCGGCAGGCCTCGCGGCCGGCGCATTGCAGGCCACGGGGCTGCAAGACGGCGCGCCCTCGGATCCGCATCTGAAGGTGGTGCCGCGCGTCTCGGCCGAACAGGCGCGGATCGAGGCCGTCACCCGCCCCGCCACCGCCTTCGACGCACCCGAGCGTTTCGAGGAGCGCTCCGCCGGGGCCGGCACCCGCTTTGGCTACGCCAACGCCCACGCCTTCAGCGCCCCCTCCGCCAACATGCCCTTCGAGCGCGCGCTCGACTTCCAGGTGGGCAACGGGCTCTTCAAGAAGCTCTGGGTCTCCGCACCGGCCTCCACAAAGGCCTCCGACGGGCTCGGCCCGCTCTACAACGCGCGCTCCTGCCAGCGCTGCCACCTGAAGGACGGCCGCGGCCACCCGCCGGCGGGGCCGGAGGACAGCGCGGTCTCGATGGTCCTGCGCCTCTCCGTGCCGGGGCCGGAGGGCGCGCAGCCCCACCCTGTCTACGGCTCGCAACTTCAGGACTTCTCGGTGCCGGGCGTGCCCGCCGAATACCGCCTCGCGGTGACGTGGGAGGAGGTCGCGGTCCCGCTCTCCGAGGGCGAGACAGCCACGCTCCGCAAACCCCGCTGGCGCGCGGAGGATCTCGGCTACGGCCCGCTCGGCGCGGGTGCCATGCTCTCGCCCCGCATCGCGCCGCAGATGATCGGCCTCGGCCTGCTGGAGGCGATCCCGGCCGCCGACATCCTCGCGCTGGCCGACCCCGGGGACGCCGATGGCGACGGCATCTCCGGCCGGCCCAACCTCGTGGCGTCCGAGGAATACGGCGTCACCATGCTCGGCCGCTTCGGGCTGAAGGCCGGCGCGCCGACGGTGCGCGCCCAGTCCGCCGACGCCTTCCGGGGCGATATCGGCATCTCCAGCCCGCTCAACCCGGAGGGCTGGGGCGACTGCATGCCCGCGCAGACCGCCTGCCGCGAGGCTCCCCATGGCGGCGCGGTCGAGATCGAGGAGGCCGCCCTCGACCTCGTCGCCTTCTACAGCCGCAACCTCGCCGTGCCCGCCCGGCGCGACGTGGCCGATCCGCAGGTGCTATCCGGCAAGCGCGTCTTCTACGAGGCCGGCTGCACCGCCTGCCATGTTCCGAAATTCGTCACCCACCGGCTGGAGGACCGGCCCGAGCAGAGCTTCCAGCTCATCTGGCCCTATACCGACCTCCTCCTCCACGACATGGGCGCGGGACTGGCGGATAACCGGCCCGAGGGCCGCGCGAGCGGGCGCGAATGGCGCACCCCCCCGCTCTGGGGGATCGGCCTCACCGAAGCGGCGAGCGGTCACAGCTATTTCCTGCATGACGGCCGGGCACGCTCGCTCCTCGAAGCCGTCCTCTGGCATGGCGGCGAGGCAGAGGCAGCCCGCCAGCGCGTGGTCGAGATGCCCGCGGCCGACCGCGCCGCCCTCCTGCGCTTTCTCGGATCGCTCTGATGCGCCGCCCCCAATGCCGGCCCGAACCGACCCGAGAGCGGCCGGCATCGATCCCTCACAATGTATACACCGATCCGGAGGCGGCACCCGGATTTCCGTGCGATTCCCGCACTGTCAGTCCTTCACAAGATGCAACCCGGATCAGTGAAGACATGATTTTCAGCCATTTGGCCGCTTCTCAGTAAGATTATAGAAAGAGAGAGCACTTTCCTGAAAGACAGATTGAGGGCCCCGCACAACGTTAGGCAACGTCGTCGATGGCCTTTCGTGGCGGATCGAGAGCAAACGGGTCGGGAGAGGCCCCGCGCTCCGCCGCGACTGGGGCTTTCACGGCGATGGCTGCCGGACAAGGGCAGGACAACTCGAAGCGGTCGCAAAGCCGCAGCTATGAGGAGAGAGATCATGCTCGACGCGCCCCATCGTGCCGATGTCGCGACCCAGCCCGGCCTGCGCCGGATGCCGCAGCGGCTGGAGGCGGGCCCGCCCGACAATGCGGCCCCGATGCAGGCGCCCCTGCGCAGCGTGCTGGTGATCCATCAGAGCGCGAGCCTGCGCGGCGACATCGCCCGGCACCTGCTCGAGACCGGCCAGTTCGACGTATTCGAGGCCGAGGAAGGGCGCGCGGGCCTGCGCCGCGCCGCCACCGAGATCCACGACCTGATCGTGCTCCACCTAGACCTGCCCGATATCGACGGTGCGGAGGTCTGCCGGCTCATGCGCCGCGCCGGCGTGCACTGCCCCGTGCTGATCCTCTCCGAGGACACCTCGGACACCACCACGATCCGCGCGCTCGAAGCCGGTGCCAACGACTTCCAGGGCCTGCCCGCGCGGCTGCCGGTGCTGATCGCGCGCATCCGCTGCCATCTGCGCCAGCACGAATACTCCGAGGTCGCCGTGCTGCGCATCGGCCAGCACCTCTTCCACCCGGGCGACAAGGCGGTGATCGACCCCGCCGGCAAGCGCGTGCGCCTCACCGAGAAGGAGACGGCCGTGCTCCGCCGCCTCCACCGCGCCGACGGCGAGGTGGTCGCCCGCGGCGTGCTGCTGGCCGAGATCTGGGGCTATGACAGCCACATCAAGACGCACACGCTCGAGACGCATGTCTATCGTCTCAGACAGAAACTCGAGATCTGCCCCACCGATCCCAAGCTCTTGCTGACCGAAAAGCGCGGCTATCGCCTCGTGCTCTCGGGCTGACCCAGGCGGGCGCAGTAAAAATCCTCACACTCCAGACCCGAATACTCGCAATAAGGACGGCGGCAACTGCATGTGCCGCCGTCCGTCTGTTTGGTTCAATATATTTTTAGTGCGATCTCTGTGAACCTATTCACACGCCCCCTGCACTGACTGGACACCCCGGCAACAGTCGGCGGCCAAACCAGACAGGAATGGAAGGGCACCAAAGTGAGCATCTTTAACAACGGCATTCTCCAGCTCGGCACTCTCTTCATCGGCAGCTTCCGCGACGATGAGATCGACGGCAGCGACCGCGGCGACCGGATCTTCGCGCTGCGCGGCGACGACACCGTCAACGCGGGCGCCGGCAACGATTTCGTCTCCGCCGGCTCGGGCGACGACACCGTCAGTGGCGGCGACGGCGAGGACCACATCCGCGGCGAGCGCGGCAATGACGAGCTGGTCGGCAACAAGGGCGACGACCGCGTCTTCGGCGGCCGCGGCAACGACCTTCTGGTCTGGAACAACGGCGACGGCTCGGACCTGCTCGACGGCGGCCGCGACGACGACCGCGTCCAGGTGAACTTCAACACCGACCTCGTGAACCTCGACATCGCCAACGACGACGTGGCGCGCATCGAGACCAGCGCGACCGGCGTCAAGTTCGCCCGCGTGGAGCTGAACGGCCAGACCGAGCGCGGCCTCTTCGAGCTCGACATCCGCAACACCGAGACCCTCGAAGTGAACGGCGGCGCCGGCGAGGACACCTATGAGCTGGTCGGCACCATCCTCGAGGAGATCACGCTGGAGCTCGACGGCGGCGCCGATATCGACACGCTGGACCTCTCAGAGCTCGCCGAAGGCGTCGAGTTCGACCTCGGCACCGGCGCGTTCGCCGGCACGGACGATGTGGCCGTTAACTTCGAGAACGTCATCGGAACGGACGAGGCCGACATCATCACCGGCACCGACGCGGCCAACGTGATCGCCGGCGGCGGCGCGAACGACGTCATCGAGGGCCTGGGCGGCGACGACATCCTGGTGGGCAATCTCGGCGACGACACCGTCTTCGGCGGCGCCGGCGACGACCTGCTGATCTGGAACAACGGCGACGGCTCGGACCTGCTGAACGGCGGCACCGGCGACGACCGCGTCCAGGTGAACTTCCAGCAGAACACCGACCTCTCCGACACCGACCTGCAGAACGACGACGTGGCCGAAATCGCGGACTCCGACAACGGCGTCCAGTTCAACCGCGTCGCGGTGAACGGCCAGGCGGTCAACGGCCTCTTCCAGCTCGACATCGAGGAGACCGAGACGCTCGAAGTGAACTTCGGCGGCGGCGAGGACACCGCCCGCCTGATCGAGGACGCGCCCTTCGAGATCGCCCTCGAGCTCGACGGCGGCGCCGGCACCGATGAGCTGGACCTCTCGCAGCTCGGCGATGCGGGCGTGGATCTCGACCTCGCCACCGGCGAATTCGCCAGCATCGGCGGCCAGCCCTCCGACGACACGGCCGTGAACTTCGAGAACGCGATCGGCACCGAGGGCGACGACGTCATCTCGGGCACGGACGACGCCAACGTCATCTCCGGCCTCGGCGGCGTCGACAGCCTCTTCGGCAACGGCGGCGACGACGAGCTGGTGGCCAACAAGGGCAACGACTTCGTCTTCGGCGGCGACGGGAACGACCTTATCGTCTGGAACAACGGCGACGGCTCGGATCTCTTCGACGGCGGCGCGGACGACGACACCGTGCAGGTCAACTTCAACACCGACCTCGTCAACGACGACCTGCAGAACAAGGACGTGGCCGAGTTCTCCGTCACCGACGAGGGCGTGCAGTTCGCCCGCATCGAGCTCAACGACCAGGCGGTGAACGGGCTCTTCCAGCTCGACATCCGCAACACCGAGGCGCTGGAAACCAATTTCGGCGGCGGCGACGACACGGCCGTGATCGTGGACACCGTGCTGGACGAGATCGAGCTGGTTCTCGACGGCGGCGAGGGCGTGGACACGCTCGACCTGATCGGCGCGGCTGCGGGCGTCGAGGTGGATCTGGCCGCGGGCACCGCGGGCTCGGCCACGGCCGTGAACTTCGAGAACGTGACCGGCACCAACTTCAACGACGTGATCCGCGGCGACGACCAGGACAACGTCATCCGCGCCGGCGCCGGCACTGACATCCTCGAGGGCGGCGACGGGGCCGACACCTTCCTGTTCTTCGCGGAAGACGCGGGCTTCAAAGTTATCGTCGACTTCGAGTTCGGCGAGGACCGCCTGGTCTTCGCGACCGACGAGGGTGTCACGAGCGACGAGCTCGCCGATCTCCTGGTGCAGGACGGCGACGACGTGCAGCTCGCGTTCAACGGCAAGGAGATCACCATCGAGGACGCGCAGGTCGCCGATTTCGACGCGGGCGACTTCCTCATCGCCTGATCCCGCGCGCCACACCGGACCGAACCCGGGGCCTCGAGGAGGTCCCGGGTCATGCCCGGGCGGGCTTTCAAGGAGGTCCCGGGTCGAGCCCGGGACCGGCGCAGCCGGCGGAGCCCTCCTCCAGCCCGGCCAAGCCTCCACCGACGCGCCCAGCCGGAACCCCTCCGGCGGGGCGTTGCCCTTTCTGGGGCTCAGGCGCGCGCGTATTCCTTCAGGAACATGTCCACCGTGGTCTCGACAATCGCGGACATCTCGGCCTTCGAGACGATCTCGCCGGAGAACACCACCGGCCAGAAGGCCTGGGCCTTGATGAGGCCGAGGAACTGCTCGGTCGCGCGCGCGGGATCGGGCACCGACAGCGCCCCGTCCGCCGCGGCCGCCTCGATGAACTCGCGGAAGACCGCGATACGCGCCATCTTCTCGTTCATTTCCGCGGCCAGCGCGGGGTCGCGCATGGTCTCGCCCACCACCATGCGCGCGAGCTTCATGAAATCCGGCGAGGTGAGGAGCTGCCCCTCCGCCCAGCCGAGCGCCACCAGCTGGGCGCGGATCGGCGCGCCCGGCGCATAGGCAATGTCGAAGGCCGCGTTCGCCTCCGCGGCCATGATCTCGAGAATGGCGCGGAAGAGCCCGTCCTTGCTCTCGAAATGGTTGTAGACCGTGCGCTTGGAGACATTGGCGCGGGCGGCCACGCGGTCCATGCTCGCGCCCGCGAAGCCGAGCTCGCGAAACTCGGCCACCGCGGCGTCGATGATCTGGGCGCGCTTGCACTCCGTCTGGCTCATCCCGTCCCCGATCCCGTGCGCCCCGCCTCCGGGCACGCCTCCCAGTCCTTCTGCAGGGCCGCATCCCAGTCCGTATCCCAGCCCAGTCCGTATCCCAGACCAGTCCGTATCCCGGGCCGCGCCCTCCGCGCACGGCCCCTTGCAATGTAAACTCACGAGTTTACATTGCTTGAAAGTAGACTGCCGCGTGTAGTTCCGCGATCCCCCATCTTCACACGATCTACCCCCGCAAGGGGGCGCATGTCGACAGGAGGACGATCATGGCCTTACCTCTCAAGGTGAATGGAAAGCAGGTGGATGTGGAGGCGGATCCCGACACGCCGCTCCTCTGGGTCCTGCGCGACGAGCTGGATCTGACCGGGACGAAATTCGGCTGCGGGGTCGCGGCCTGCGGCGCCTGCACCGTGCATCTGAACGGCGAGCCGGTGCGCGCCTGCCAGACCTATCTCGGCGATGTGGGCGATGCGGAGATCACCACCATCGAGGCGGTGGACGGCGCGACCGCCAAGGCCGTGCAGACCGCCTGGGTGGACCTCGACGTCGTGCAGTGCGGCTACTGCCAGTCCGGGCAGATCATGTCCGCGATCGGGCTCCTCTCCACCACGCCGCGCCCCACGGACGCGGAGATCGACGTGGCGATGGCCGGCAATGCCTGCCGCTGCGCGACCTATCACCGGATCCGCGCTGCGATCCACCACGCCGCCGAGATGCTGGAGGGCTGATCCGATGACGCTGCAGACAAACCGCCGCGCCTTCCTGATGGGCGCCTCCGCCGGTGCCGCCGTGCTGGTCGTGGGCCTCGACCCGGCGGGCGCGTTCGCCGCGGGCGATGCCACGGCCGAGCTCAACCCCTTCGTGCGCATCACCGCAGACGGCACGGTCCATGTGGTGGTCAAGCATTTCGAGATGGGCCAGGGCACCACCACCGGCCTCGCAACCCTCGTCGCCGAGGAGCTGGATGCGGACTGGGAGACGCTCGAGGTCGATTTCGCCCCGGCCGACAATGCGCGCTATGCCAACCTCCTCTTCGGCGGCCAGGGCACGGGCGGCTCCACCGCGATCGCCAACTCCTTCCTGCAGTACCGCAAGGCCGGCGCGGCTGCGCGCGAGGTGCTGGTCGCGGCCGCGGCGGAGGCGTGGGGCGTGGGCCCGGCCGATGTCACGGTCGAGAACGGCGTTCTGCGCTCGGGCGCGCGCGAGGCGGGCTTCGGCGAGATGATCGCGCGCGCGGCCGCGCTCACGCCCTCCGAGGAGCCCGCGCTGAAGGCCGCGGAGAGCTTCCGCCTCATCGGGCGCGACGGGCTGGCCCGCAAGGACAGCGCGGCCAAGAGCACCGGCAAGGCCATCTTCGCCATCGATGTGAAGCGGCCGGGTATGGTCCATGCCGTGATCCTGCGCGCACCGCGCTTCGGCGCCACGCTCGCCGGCTTCGATGCCTCCGGCGCCGCGGATGTCACGGGCTACATCGGCGCCAAGGCACTGCCCAACGGCAAGGGCGTGGCGGTCTATGGCCGCTCCACCTGGGCGGCGATGCAGGCGCGCGACAGGGTAACGGCCGAATGGGACTTCGCCGATGCCGAGAACCGCGACACCCGCGCACTCGTCGCCTACCATCAGGGCCTGCTCGACCGGCCCCAGTACCAGACGCGCGCGGGCGGCGATCTCGCCGCCACCGGCCGGGCGATCGAAGGCGCGGCCAGGCTGGTGGAGGCGGAGTTCGTCTTCCCCCATCTCGCCCATGCGCCGCTCGAGCCTCTCAACTGCGTGATCGAGCCCACCGAGGGCGGCGGCGTGCGCCTCCATGACGGCTGCCAGTTCCCGGCCATAACTCAGCCCACGGTGGCGGCCATTCTCGGGCTCGAGCCCGCGCAGGTGGAGATCGAGACCGTCTATGCCGGCGGCTCCTTCGGCCGGCGCGCGACACCGGGCAGCGACTACCAGGCCGAGGCGGCGATGGCCTTCGACCTGCTCGGCCGCGAGACCCCGGTGAAGCTCGTCTGGACCCGAGAGGACGACATCAAGGGCGGCTACTACCGGCCGATGGCCGCCCATCGCGCCCGCATCGGTCTTGCGGAAGACGGCACGATCCTCGGCTGGGACCACCGCATCGCGGTCAAGTCGATCCTGAAAGGCACGAGCTTCGAGCCGATCCTGGTGAAGGACGGCATCGACAGCGTCTCGGTCGAGGGCGTGGCCGACAC
>JBCBWF010000537.1:0-2952 GCA_039817245.1 Pseudomonadota bacterium
AAGCACACGAACAGGAAGATCGTCCCCACGATCACATGGAAGCCGTGGAAGCCGGTCGCCATGAAGAAGACAGCGCCGTAGACGTTGCCGTCGAACGCGAATGCCGCGTGGCTGTACTCATAGGCCTGGAAGACGGTGAAGAGCGCGCCCAGGAACACCGTCCCCATCAGGCCCCAGACCAGATCCAGCCGCTTGTTCTCGATGAGCGCATGGTGGGCATAGGTCACCGTGCAGCCCGAGAGGAGCAGGATCACCGTGTTGATCAGCGGCAGCTCCCAGGGATTGAAGGTCTCGATCCCTGCGGGCGGCCACTGGCCCACCGGCAGATCCAGCGTGCCCGCCAGCGCCCCGTCGATCTCCGGCACCGGGAAGATGGCGTGCTTGAAGAAGGACCAGAACCAGGCCGAGAAGAACATCACCTCGGAGATGATGAACAGGATCACGCCGAGGCGCAGGCCGATCTGCACCACCGGGGTGTGATCGCCGATCTTGCTCTCGGCCACCACGTCGCGCCACCAGGCGAAGGCCACATAGCAGACCCCGAGGAAGGCCAGCAGCGCCAGCGCATACCCCTCGCCCTTGAAGCCCAGAATGAGGCCGACGAGCATGAAGAAGCCCGCCACCGCGCCGTAGAACGGCCACGGGCTCGGCGGCAGGATATGATAGTCGTGACGTTTCTCGTGGGCCATCGAGGTCCTCCTTACACCCGGCTCAGCGCGCCGCGGCGTCTCCCAGAGTGGATCCGAGTCGCGCCTGCTGATCGGGCTCGATCTCGTAGAATGTGTAGGACAGCGTGACGGTGTGGACCTTCTCGGTCTCAGGGTCCTCCACCATCTCGGGATCGACGTAGAAGGTGACGGGCATCGTCACGCTCTCGCCGGGCTGGAGCATCTGCTCCTGGAAGCAGAAGCAGTCGATCTTGACGAAATAGGCGCCCATCGAGAAGGGCGCGACATTGTAGCTCGCCTGCCCCATCACCGGCCGGTCCGTGGGGTTGGATGCCTCGTAGAAGGCCAGCCCCGTCTCCCCGATGCGGATCGTCACTTCCTTGGTGACGGGCCGGAACTCCCAGGGCATGCCGCGCGCGCGCGACGCGTCGAACCGCACCGAGATCGTGCGGTCGATCGGCTCCACGCGCTCGCCGGCGGCCACCTGCGTCGTGCCGCCGAAGCCGGTCACGCGGCAGAACCAGTCGTAGAGCGGCACCGCGGCATAGGCCATGCCGAGCATGCCGAGGGCCACGCCCACCAGCGGCACCGCCTTGGCGCGCAGATCCGGCTTGCCGGGCGCGCTCACTGGCCCGCCTCCGAGCCTGTCCCCGCCTCATCGCTCTGGAACGGGGCCGCGAAATCCTCGAGCCCCCAGCCGCCAGCCTGCGAGGCGGCGGGGTTGCCCACCGTGCCGCCCGCCGGGCCCATCTTCACGATGGTCACCAGGAACAGCATCACCACCAGCGCCAGAAGCGCCACGAGAACCCCGAGATTGCGCCCCCGACGGCGCAGGTGCAGTTCGTGATCGCGCCGCATGGTTTCCATCGCTCAGATCCAGACCGGCCAGTTGAGATCGATCGCAGCGCCCAGCGCCGCATCTGCCACATAGGCGGCAAAGAGCGCGAAAAGGTAAAGGATGGATTCGCCGAACATGCGCTTCTCGGCGCGGAACCCGTCCGCCTCGGCCGCCGCCTCGCTCCGCCGCGCCACCACCAACGCGCGCGCCAGGAAGCGCAGGCCCATCACCAGCGCCACAGCCAGCGAGATCGGCCCGCCCGCGTCCGTGAAGGCCGGCAGGAGCGAGACCGGCACCAGCACCAGCGTGTAGGCCAGGATCTGCCCGCGCGTCGCGGCGGGCCCCGCCACCACCGGCATCATCGGCACGCGCACGCCCGCATAGTCCCGGCAACGCCAGAGCGCCAGCGCCCAGAAATGGGGCGGCGTCCAGAGGAAGATGACGAGGAACATGAGGATCGGCGCCGCCGTCACCTCGCCCGTCACCGCAGCCCAGGCCACCACCGGCGGAAAGGCGCCGGCGGCCCCGCCGATCACGATGTTCTGCGGCGTCGCCCGCTTCAGCCACATCGTGTAGATCACCGCGTAGAAGAAGATCGTGAAGGCCAGGAGGGCGGCCGACAGCGGGTTCGCGATCACGCCCAGCATCGCCACAGAGAGCACCGAGAGGCCGATGCCGAGATCGCGCGCCGTCTCCGGCTCCACCGCCCCGGTCGGAACCGGGCGGCCGCGGGTGCGCGCCATGTCGGCGTCGATATCCGCGTCGTACCACATGTTCAGCGCGCCCGCGGCCCCGGCACCGATCGCAATGCAGAGAAGCGCCGCGAAGGCCAGCACGGGGTGGGATGCCGCTCCCGCCCCGCTCGCAGAAGGCGCGGCCAGCATCGCCGCCAGCGCGGTGAAGACCACCAGCGCCATCACCCGCGGCTTCAGCAGCTTGAAATAGTCGCGGAGCCCCGGCTCGGGCTCCGTCGCGAAGGCTTGGTGGGTCGCGTCGCTCAAAGTCATTCAGCCCTTCGGTTGGCCAGTCGCGTGGCCTGCCTGCGCCGGGCCGGGCCGCTCGGGGCGCCCGGCCGCGTCCGGTCGGTCAGCGGGAGACGGCCTCTGCCGCTTCGTCGGTCGCGGCCACGGAGACCCCGCCCTCGCGCGCCGCCACCTGCTCGGCGACCCAGGCCTCGTAATTCTCCTTCGAAACGACCTCGATGGTGATCGGCATATAGGCATGATTGATGCCGCAGAGCTCCGAGCACTGGCCGAAGAAAACGCCGGTCTCCTCGGCGCGGAACCAGGCCTCGTTCAGACGGCCCGGGATCGCATCGGTCTTGAGCCCGAAGGACGGCATGGCGAAGTTGTGGATCACGTCTGCGCCGGTGACGAGCAGGTGCACATTGGTGTCCACCGGCACCACCATCTTCGTATCGGTGGCCAGCAGATACTCGTCCGGCTG
>JBCBWF010000126.1:0-12073 GCA_039817245.1 Pseudomonadota bacterium
GCCGCCGTCACCTTCGCGCCCAACACCGAGACCACCGCGGCGCTCATGGGCCTCGGCATCACCGCCATGGTCTACGCCTCCGAGCACGCCTGGATCCTGCAGGGGGCCCGCAAGGTCGCAGCCGATATGGACCGTGCTCACGACGTGATGTCCCGGAACTCGGCGGCGACCTTGCGGGCCCCCTGCAGGATCCAGGCGTGCTCGGAGGCGTAGACCATGGCGGTGATGCCGAGGCCCATGAGCGCCGCGGTGGTCTCGGTGTTGGGCGCGAAGGTGACGGCGGCCTTGCCATGCGCGGCGGTGGCGCGGCCGACGGCGGCCATGCCGTCGCGCACCGCCTGGTCGTTGATGTCGGTCTTGCCGTAGCAGACGGCGAGATCGGCGGGGCCGACGAAGAGGCCGTCCATGCCCTGGACCGCTGCGATGGCATCGGCGGCGGCGACGCCCTCGGGCTCCTCGATCTGGCCGAGCACGATGGCCTCGTCGTCGCCGGCGAGGATCTCGGCCATGGGGCGCGTGGCGAAGCCGGCCCAGCGGGTGGAGCCGGCGAAGCCGCGCCCGCCATGGCCGAAATGGGCCGCGCGCGCGACGGTCTCGGCCTTCTCGACGGAGTAGCAATGGGGCACCACGACACCGACGGCGCCGCTGTCGAGCGCCATGAGGACCTGGGCGGGGGTGCCTTCGGGCACGCGCACGAGCGTGGGAAGGCCGAGGGCGCGGCCCATGGCGAGGCACTGGTCCATGCGCAGGCGATCGAAGGGGGCGTGCTCGGCGTCGAGGACGACGAAGTCGAGCCCGCTCATCGCCAGGAGTTCCATCATCTCGATGGAGGGTGTCTTGACGAAGGTGCCGCAGAGGGGGCGGCGGGCCAGTAAGCGCGCGCGCAGGCCTTGGGGGTCCATCGGCGTCCTCTCCCGTGTTGATTGTCGTTATGCGCCCGGCGGGGTGCCGGCGGAGACGACGCTAGCGCGGCGCGGCGCGCCTGTCAGCGGCATGCGGCGCGCAAATCGGAGCGGACCTGGCGGAATCGCCGCGCTGCGCGCGGCGATGCTTGTCTGGCTCTCCTCACCCCTGCGGGGTTCCTCGAGCGGTGGGCCCGGCTTCACCGGCGCGCCCGGGCCCCCGGCCTGGGGCGCGCCTCGGCGTTGGGGGGCGGGGAGGATTGAGGGAGCCGCGATGCGTGGCGTATAGCCTCGCCATGACCCTGTGGCGCCCGGCATCCGGCATCTGCGTGAAAGCGCTCGGCCTGCACTGGCGCGGGAGCCGTTTGCTGGCCGCGGAGGTGCCCGATGCGGCGGGACGGGTGGCGGGGGTGCGCCCGCTCGGCGGGACCGTGGAATTCGGCGAGACGGCGCGGGCGGCGGTGGTGCGGGAGTTTCGCGAGGAGCTGGGGATCACGGTCACCGCGAAGTCGCAGCCCATGGTGATGGAGAACCTCTATGTGCATGAGGGAGCGCCGGGGCACGAGGTGCTGTTTCTGTTCGAGGTCGCGTTTCCGCCCGGCGCCTTCGACGGGCAGTCGCGGCTTTCCTTCGGCGAGGACAACGGGATTGTCTGCCATGCGGCGTGGTTCGATCTCGACGCGCTGGACCGGCCGGGCGGGCCGGCGCTCTTTCCCGCAGGGCTGAAGGCGCGGCTGGCGCGGGCGCGCGGCTAGGGTGCGCGGCTATGGCGCGAGGACGCCGGGGTCGAGCAGCCCCGCGAAATGGGCGCGGATATTGGCGGCGGATTGCAGGGCCATGGCGCGCATCGCCTCCCCGGTCATGGCGGCCGCATGGGGTGTGAGGACGGTGTTGGGCGCGGTGAGGATCGGGTCGTCCGGCGCGAGCGGCTCGGTGGCGAAGACGTCCGAGGCATAGGCGCCGAGCCGGCCCTCGATGAGCGCGGCTCGCAGCGCCGCCTCCTCCACGATGCCCCCGCGCGCGGCGTTGACGAGGATCGCGCCCGGGCGGAGGCGGGCGAGGCGGGCGGCGTCGAGGAGCCCGCGGGTCGCGGATGTGAGCGGGGTGTGCAGGCAGACGATATCCGCCTCGCCGAGGGCGCGGTCGAGATCGGGTGCCCGTTCGGCGCCGGCGGTCTCGGCCTCGGGGTCGAGCAGGGGGTCGTGGGCGAGGACGCGCATGCCGAAGGCGGCCGAGAGCCGGGCGACGCGCCGGCCGACCCGGCCGAAGCCGATGACCAGGAGGGTGCGCCCGGAGAGCTCGATGGCGCCGAAGCCGCCGCGGGCACCCCACGCCGCGGCGCGGGCGGCGGCCTCCTGTGCGGCGAGGCGCTTGGCGGCGGCGAGCATGAGCGTGAGCGTGTGCTCGGCGACGGAGATCGCATTGGCGTCCGCCGCGACGGTGACGGGGATGCCGCGGGCGCGGCAATGGGCGAGATCGATGTTGTCGCAGCCGACGCCGTGCTTGCTGACGATCTCGAGCGCGGGGGCGGCGGCGAGGAGGGCGGCGTCGAGCGGGGCGACGCGCACCAGGATGGCGCTGGCGCCGGGGACGGCGGCGAGCATCTCCGCGCGCGTCGCACCGGCGGGCAGGGCGGTGACGCCGAGGCCACGCTCCGCCTCCAGCAGCGCCAGCCCGTCCGGGTGGATCGGCTCCACCACGACCACGTGCTTCATTGCCGGTCCTCCGCGCAAGCCTGTCCCCGCGGCGCGGAAGACTGTTCTGGATGCCCGAGATTACCTGCTAAGGCTGAAGGCTCAAGCCGGCCCGGACCGCCCGGGTGCGGCAGCGCGCGGGAGGCGGGATGGCGAGCATCACCGAAGAGCCTCGCCCGGCGGCGCGCGGCGCCGACCGGGCCGTTTCCGCCGCGATGGCCACCGTCATGGCCAGCGAGGTACTGTGGCTGGCCACGGGCTGGCCGCTCTTCGAGTTCACGGTTGATGCGGGGCTGATCGCGGTGGTGGCGCTGAGCGCGCCGCGCTTCGGGCTGCGGGAGGTCTATCTGCTGACGCTCTGCGCGGCGCTGGCGGGGGCGGTGCTGGCGACGCATGACGCGCCCTGGGCGGTGCTGGCGGGGGCGCTCGACCAGGCGGCGTTCCTGATGGCGTTCATTCTGCTGATCGGGCTGGTGCAGCAGGCGGCGAGCAGTTCGGGCGCGATCCGGGATTGCGGGCTGTTTCTGACGCGCCAGCCCTCGGGGCGGCGGTATCTCGCGCTCTTTCTCGGCACGCATCTGATGGCGCAGATCTTCAATCTCGGGGCGATTTCGCTGCTGACGCCGCTGGTGAAGAGCGGGAGCGCGGCGAATGCGGAGGATGCGCTGCAGCCGATCCGGGAGCGGCGCCAGCTCAATGCGCTGCTGCGCGGCTTCGCCTGGTGCGTGATCTGGTCGCCGACGGCGGTGGCGCCGCTGGTGGTGATGACCTTGCTGCCGGCGGCGGATCGCGCGCTCTGGATCGGGGCGGGGGTCGCGATCGCGATGGTGGTGATGCTGGTCGGCTGGGCGGAGGATCGCTGGGCCTGGCGGTCGGTGCGCCGGCGGCTGGCGCAGGGGGCACCGAGCGCGGCGCCGCCCTTTCCGGCGCGCGCCTTCGGGGATTTCGGGCTCGTCTGCCTGGCGCTGCTGGGGCTCACGCTCGGCGCGATGGGGCTGGCGGAGGGCACGGTGGTGTTCGGGCTGATGGCGGCCTCGCCGCTGGTGCTGCTCGGCTGGCTGCTGGGGCAGAACGGGGTGGCGGCGGGCCGCGCCAGCGCCGCGCTGCGGGCGACGGGGGTGCGGCTCTCGGAGATCTATCGCGGCTATCTGCCCCGGTCCGCACCGCTTGCGGTCACACTCGCCTGTTCGGGCTTTGTGGGGCGCGCGGCGGCGGCGCTCATTCCGGCGGCGGACTGGGCGGAGGCGGCGGGGCTTGCGGATCTGCCGGGCTGGGTGTTCTGCGTGGGGCTCTCGGTGGGAGTGGCGATCCTCAGCCAGTTCGCGTTGAGCCCCATCATGATGGCGGTGTTCTTCGGCAGCCTGATCGCGGATATCCCGGTGCTGCCGGTCGATGTCACCTGGGCGGCTCTGGCGATCTCCTGCGGCTGGGCGCTCTCGATGACGATCTCGCCCTTCGCGACCGTGGTGCTGATGATGGAGCAGATCACCGACCATCCGGGCCGGGAGCTCACCTGGCACTGGAACTGGCGCTACAGCCTGCTCTGCGTGCTGGTTCTGGCTGCTGCATTCTGGCTGCTGACCGGCGGGCGGTAGGGGTTTCTGCTTGGGGGCTGATCGCCCCTGCGGCCGCTCCCACCCACGACATTCTACGTCTTCTCCAGCGAACAATCTGTGAACATTACACTTGGCAAGCCTCCCGTGATGAGTGTAGTGAGACATTCATTCCGCGTTCACCAAAGGTTCTGCAAAATGACGTGGGTGGGAGCGGCCGCAACACCCTGAGCGCGCCACACGCAGGAATGGCGCCGCAGCGGGGCGCGGCCCAGCGGGCGCTTGGCAAAACCGGGGCACTCGTCCAGCTTGGGCCAAAACACAACCCGGGAGGAGAGAATGGCGAAGCCCTACGAGGCGTTGCGCAGCGCGCGCTGGTTGGCCGAGGATGAGACGCAGCGCAGCTGGAACCACCGCTCGCGCATCATGCAGATGGGCTACGGCGCGGAGGACTGGACCGGCAAGCCGGTCATCGCGCTCGTCAACACCTGGTCGGACATCAACCAGTGCCACGCCCATTTCCGCCAGCGCGTGGACGACGTGAAGCGTGGCGTCTACCAGGCCGGCGGCTTCCCGCTGGAGCTTCCGGCCATTTCGCTCTCCGAGCCGATCGTGAAGCCCTCCACGATGATGTACCGGAACTTCCTGGCGATGGAGACCGAGGAGCTCCTGCGCTCGCATCCCATCGATGGCGCCGTGCTGATGGGGGGCTGCGACAAGACCACCCCGGGGCTCCTCATGGGCGCGGTCTCGATGGGCATACCCTGCCTTTACCTGCCCGCGGGCCCCATGCTGCGCGGCAACAGCCGGGGCACCGTGCTCGGCTCGGGCTCGGATATCTGGAAGAACTGGGAGAATGTGCGCGCCGGCCAGACCTCTATGGCCGAGTGGCAGGAGGTGGTGGCCGGCATTGCGCGCTCCTATGGCCACTGCATGACCATGGGCACGGCCAGCACCATGACCGGCATCGCCGATGCGCTGGGCATGTGTCTGCCGGGAACATCCTCCATCCCCGCCGCCGATGCCGGGCATATCCGGATGGCCGCGGCCTGCGGGCGACGGATCGTGGAGATGGTGTGGGAGGATCTGAAGCCCGCGGACATCCTGACCGCGAAGAGCTTCCGGAACGCCATCGCCATCGCCATGGCCATGGGCTGCTCGACCAACGCGATCATTCATGTGATCGCGATGGGCCGGCGCGCAGGCCTCGATGTGGGGCTCGACGATTTCGAGCGCGCC
Source organism: Pseudomonadota bacterium (assembly GCA_039817245.1). Classification (GTDB taxonomy): domain Bacteria; phylum Pseudomonadota; class Alphaproteobacteria; order Rhodobacterales; family Rhodobacteraceae; genus Thermohalobaculum. The sequence goes on from JBCBWF010000126.1 coordinate 5,389, forward strand.
TCGCGCGAGGTGCCGGTGATCGCCAATATCCGCCCCTCCGGCGAGACCTACCTCATGGAGGACTTCTTCTATGCCGGGGGCTTCAAGGGGCTGATGCATCAGCTGCGCGAGAAGCTCGATCTCTCGGCGCTCACCGTCTCGGGGCGGAGCTGGGAGGCGGAGCTCGAGGGCGCCGAGGTGTGGAACGACGACGTGATCCGCCCGCTTTCCCGCCCGATCTATCGCGAGGGGGCGCTGGCGGTGCTGAAGGGCAACCTCGCCCCCGATGGCTGCGTGATCAAGCCCTCCGCCTGCGATCCGCGCTTCCTGAAGCATTCGGGCCCGGCGGTGGTGTTCGACAGCTATGAGGAGATGAAGGCCTGGGCGGATGACGAGACCGCCGAGGTGACCCCCGACCATGTGATGGTGTTCCGCAATGCCGGTCCCGTGGGCGGGCCGGGCATGCCGGAATGGGGCATGCTGCCGATCCCGAAGGTGCTTCTGCGCCAGGGCGTGCGGGACATGGTACGGATCTCGGACTGCCGGATGAGCGGGACGAGCTACGGCGCCTGCATCCTGCACGCCGCCCCCGAGGCCTTCATCGGCGGCCCGCTCGCGCTCGTGCGCACCGGCGACACGATCACCGTGGATGTGGATGCGCGGAGCATCCGCATGGAGGTGTCGGACGCAGAGCTGGCCGAGCGGCGCGCGGCCTGGCAGCGCCCGGCGCCGCGCTTTACCCGCGGCTATGGCTGGATCTATGCGCAGCATATCTGCCAGGCGGATAAGGGCTGCGATTTCGACTATCTCGAGACCGCGTTCGGCGGCGAGACGGCGGAGCCGGCGATCTGGTGACGGGGGCCCGGAGATGGGCGCTCAGAGCGGCCAGATCAGGAGGATCGCGGGCACGGCGATCGCGAGCACGAGGAGTTCGAGCGGCAGCCCCATGCGCCAGTAGTCGCCGAAGCGGTATCCGCCGGGGCCCATGATGATGGTGTTGTTCTTGTGCCCGATGGGCGTGAGGAACGCGCAGGAGGCGGCCACGGCCACGCCCATCAGGAAGGGATCGGCGCTGACCGACAGGCTCTGGGCGATGCCGAGCGCGATGGGTGCGGCGATGAGGGTGGTGGCGACGTTGTTGAGAAAGTCGGAGAGCGTCATCGTCACCACCATCAGCACCGTGAGCACGATCCAGGCGGGCAGGCCCTCGGTGGCGGCGACGATCACGGAGGCGATGAGGGCCGCGCCGCCGGACGCCTCGAAGGCCTGGCCGAGGGGGATGAGCGAGGCGAGAAGCACGATCACCTTCCACTCGACCGCCTCGTAGACCTCGGTGCCGCCGACGAGCCCGATGGCCGCGTAGACCACCGCGCAGGCCGCGAGCGCGATGGGCAGATAGACGAGCCCCGCGACCGCGGCGAGGATCGCGACCGCGAAGGCGGCGATCGCGATGCGGGCCTTCTGGCGCTGGACCACATCCGTGCGCCGGCCCTCGAGCGGCAGGGCGCCGAGGGCGGCGGTGGCGGCCTCCAGCCGCTCGGGCGTGCCGAGGAGGAGGAGCACGTCGCCGGGCTCCGCACGCAGGCGGCGGACGCGGTCGCGCACCCGCCGGCCCTGGCGCGCGACGCCGAGCAGCGTGATGCCGTGGCGGTAGGAGAGGCCGAGCTCGACCGCGCTGCGCCCGGCGACGCGCGATCCCTCCGGCACGATCGCCTCCATCAGCGTGAGGCTGCCGGCGGCGGGCCCGCCCTTGTGCTTGGCGGTCTCGGCGAAGTCGAGGCGGGCCTTGCCGGCGAAGGCTTCGATCGCCTTGGGGTCGCCCTCGATCACGACGACATCGCCCGCCTCGACCGGCTCGCGGAGCGCGAAGCCGGGCAGGCGTCGGCCGCGGCGGATGAGGCCGAGAAGGTTGAGGTCGAGCTCTTCGGCCAGCGGGTCGAGATCGCCGAGCAGCACCGGCTCCTCGCGCGTGCCGGCGACCTTCAGCTCGGCGACATAGGGGCTGGCCTCGGGGCCGGCGAGGAGCTCGTGCGCGGCGGTGCGCGCGGGCAGGAGCCGCCAGCCGGCCAGCGCCACGAAGAGCACGCCGCCGATGGCGACGGCGAGGCCGACGGGCGTGAAGTCCAGCATCCCGAAAGGCGCGCCGAGCGCATCCTCGCGGTATTGGGCGATGACGATGTTGGGGGGCGTGCCGATCATCGTGATCATGCCACCGAGGATGGTGGCGAAGGAGAGGGGCATGAGCGAGCGGGCGACCGCGCGTTTGGCCCGCTCGGCCGCCTCGATGTCGAGCGGCATCAGGAGCGCGAGGGCCGCGACATTGTTGATCACGGCCGAGAGGGCCGCGCCGAAGACGGCCATGATGCCGATATGGGCGGAGGTTGGGCGGTCCTCGGCGACGACGCGGCTCGCGATCAGCTCCACCGCGCCTGAATTGGTGAGGCCGCGGGAGACGATGAGCACGAGCGCGATGATCACGACCGCGGAGTGCCCGAAGCCGGAGAACGCCTGCTCCGCCGGCACCAGCCCCGCGATCACGCCGATGACGAGGGCCCCGAACGCGACGAGATCGTAGCGGATCCGGCCCCAGACGAGCAGCGCGAAGACCGCGGCGAAGATCGCGAAGAGGCCGGCCTGTTCGATGGTCATGCGCGCTCCGGCGTGGGCCGCGCGGGCGGGATTGCCCGCGCGCCCGAGCCTAGGCCCGGTGCCGGGGCGCGCGCAACGCTCAGACCGGAGCGGCGCCCGAGCCGATCGCCAGGTAGAGGAGGTAAGCGCCGAGCACGAAGCCGCTGAGGGCGGTGCCGGCCGCGCCCGCGGCCCGCAGCGCGAGGAACGTCCCACCCCCGCCGACGAGATGCGACCCGGCCTCGGAGACGAAGCCGATCGCATGGCTGATGCGCGCCACGACGAAGAGGCCGGTGACGCCGAGGAGCAGGAGCGAGGGCGCCCCCGCCAGCTCGGCCAGCGCGAGGGCGGCGATGAAGAGGGCCGCGTTCTCGGCGAGGTTGGCGTGCCGGCGCATGCGCCGCTCCAGCGTCCGGTCGTCGCCGGTGCCGGCGCCGACGCCGAGCCGGCTGCGGGTGAAGCCCACATTCATCATCAGGGCCTGTTGCAGGCAGATCAGGAGGCCGGCGGCGCCGGCAGCGATCACGGGGAAGCTCATGGCGGGTGTCTCTCCTCGGTTGGCGGGCTGGTCAGGCGGAGGCGGCGGGGAAGGCGGGCAGGACCATCATGAGCGCGGTGTCGGGCTCGGTGAGCGCGAGCCGCCGGGCCTTGAGCGGCGCATAGGCCTCCGAGCCGTACCAGGCGTCGAAGGCCTCGGCGGAGGGGAACTCGATCACGGCGGTGTTGTTGCGGTCGTACCGGCCCTCCACGACGCGGGGGGTGCCGGTGGCGGCCACGATCCGCGCGCCGAGCCCTTCGAGCTGGGCCATGACGGGCTTGCCGTAGTCGCTGGTGAAGGTGTCTCGGTCCGCGATGGTCATCTGCACGACGACGTAGACGGGGCTGCTCATGGCGCTCTCCTCATTCGGGTTCGGGCGCCGCCGGGCGCCTCTGGACCGCTAGCTAATGGCGCGCTGGCGCGACGTCGATTTGCAGATTTGCAGAGTGCCGGTGCAAAATCGCGCCAACGGAGAGCGGAGGGCGGCATGGACTGGGAAGACCTGAAGACCTTCACCGAGGTCGCCACCACCGGCTCGGTGCGCAAGGCGGCGCGGGCGCTCGGCGTGCATCATTCAACCGTCAGCCGGCGGGTGGAGCGGCTGGAGGCGGATGTGGCGACGCGCCTTTTCGACCGCCGGCCGGAGGGGTTCGCGCTCACGGCCTGCGGGGAGGAGCTGCTCTCGGTCGCGCGCCGCTTTGCCGATGAGCTGCGCGATGCCGGGCGCAGCATTGCCGGGCGGGACAGCGCGCTCTCGGGCCGGGTGACGCTGACCATGGCCGAACCCATCGCCGTCCATGGCTTCGCGCCGCGGCTGCCGGAGTTCGTGGCGCGGTTTCCGGAGCTGGAGCTCGATATCCGGGTGACGGTCAGCATGCTGGATATCTCGCGCGGGGCGGCGGATATCGCGATCCGGATGGACAACAACCCGCCCGAGACGCTGGTGGGCAAGCGGCTCTTCGCGTTTCACGAGACGGTCTATGCGAGCCCCGACTATCTGCGGGCGCATGATCCGGTGGGCGACCCGGCCTCGGCGCGATGGCTCGGCTGGCGGATCGCGGGGCGGGCGCGGCCGCTCTGGGTGGAGGCCACCGAGTTCCGCGACGTGCCGGTCTGGGGCGCGTTCGGCAATGTGGCGATGCAGCAGGCGGCGGTGCGCGCGGGGCTGGGGCTCGCGGCGCTGCCCTGCTACATGGCCGACCGCGACCCGGGCCTGGTGCGCGCGACGGCGCGCGAGCCCGTGGCGGGGCGGGATATCTGGATCCTGACGCATCCGGATCTGCGCCATGTGGCGCGGATCCGGGCGGTGATGGCCTTCGCCGAGGAGGTGCTGCGGGCCGACCGGGCGCTCTTTCTCGGAGCGTGACGCCCGGCCGGCCGGGTCAGAGGCCGCAGACCGTCGCCAGCTTCTTCTGCGTGCGCGGGCCCGGTATCCCGTCCACCCCCATTCGGTAGGCGGTCTGGAAGCGGATGATGGCGCCGCGGGTGAGCGGGCCGCAGATCCCGTCCACCGGGCCTGCGCCGAAGCCTGCGTAGTTCAGCCGGTACTGCACGCCGGTGAGATGCTCCGCGCGCGGGATGCGCGGGGCGCCGCGGCCTTTGGGCAGGGGCTTCAGCTTCACGGTCCGGTTCGTCGTGCGGCGCGCCTTGTAGGCCTCGAAGGAGCGTTTCAGCACCTCAGCATCCGCCTGTGCCGCAGTGCGCATCGCGGCGGCGGGGGCGACGGGGAACATGATGTCGACGCCCTCCTCCAGGGTCTCCTGCGCGGTAACGCCGGAGAGGAGGAACGCGCTGCCACGCATGAGCTGGGCGCTGTATTCGAGCGCGCCGCCGATGGCGTTGCCCTCCACCAGCACCGCGGCCTTGTCAGCGCCTGCGCCGGCGAAGACGCGGTAGCCGTCCACCGCCTTGAAGTTCTCTCCGGCCTGGGCGAGTTCGTCGAGGCTCGCCATCAGGCGGCCGCCATGGTCGGAGAAGCGGACACGTCCGAGGCTGTCGCGCACCGCGATCATCGCGTGTCCGGCGGCCTTGCCCTTGTTCTTGCCGGCCGCGCGCGTCCAGCGGATCGAGAAAATCACGACGCCGTTCTCGTTGGCGGCCCAGCGGACGATGTCGTCGATCGAATTGGGCACGCCGAGGGGGCGGACGCGCACGCCCTGGCTCTTGAGGAAGGGGATCAGGGTATCGACCCAGGACCAGACCTTGTGCATGCCCTCGGCGTTTTTGCCGAAGCTGGCCAGCGGCTTGCCGAGCGCGGCCGCGGCGTCCTGCGCGGTCACGAAGAGGTTGCGGGGGCGTCCGCCGACGATGGAGAGCGCGTGGTTCACCGCCGTGAAGGTGCAGGGGCCCGAGACGCCCTCGGTCTGCACGGCGAGGCGGCGGATGGCGAGATGCGCGGCGCGGCCATAGCTGGCGCCGGCGCGGCCGAGGGGGCCGAGGAGGACGAGAAGGCGCAGGCCGTCCTCCGCATAGCCCCAGCCGCCCTTGGCGGCACCCTGGCCGAAGCGCAGCACATCGACGAAGCCCTGGCCGAGATCCATGAAGGTGCTCGTGGTGGTGGCGATGGCGATGGTCCACCATTGCGGGTTCTGCGCGACCCATTCGCCGAGGATCTGTTCGCTCTCGGCCTTCTGGCGGTCCCACCAGTTTGCGATATCGACGGCGGCGGCACCCATGCCGGGCCTCCTGAACGGTCGGGCCGGCGCGCTGCCCGGCGGGCGGCGGCGCGGCCTCTGTGGGATGGGGCGGGCGGCGGCGATGGCGCGCCCGACGGTCGGGGACGGATCAGCGCGCGGGCTGGGCGACGATGCGCAGATAGGGCTTCGGCGAGGCCCAGCCCGGCGGGAAGGCGCGCTCGGCTTCCGCGTCGGAGACGGAGGGCAGGATCATCACCGCGTCGCCGTCGCGCCAGTTGGCGGGCGTGGCCACCTTGTGGCGCGCGGTGAGCTGCAGGCTGTCGATCACGCGCAGAAGCTCGCCGAAATCGCGCCCGGTGCTCATGGGGTAGACGAGCATGAGCTTGATGCTCCGGTCCGGCGCGATGACGAAGACGCTGCGCACGGTGTGATTGTCCGCCGCGCTGCGGCCCTCGGCGCTGTTGCCGGCGGAGGCGGGGAGCATGCCGTAGAGCTTGGCCACGGCGAGCTGCGGATCGGCGATGATCGGGAAGTTGGGCGCGATGCCCTGGGTCTGCTCGATATCGGCGACCCAGCGGCGATGCGCCTCCATGGTGTCGACGCTGAGGCCGAGCACCTTCACCCCGCGACGGCGGAACTCGGGCATCAGGCGCGCGACGGCGCCGAGCTCGGTGGTGCAGACCGGCGTGAAATCCTTGGGATGGGAGAAGAGGACGCACCAGTCCTGACCCGCCCACTCGTGGAAGCGGATCGGGCCCTGGGTGGTGTCGGCGGCGAAGTCGGGAGCGGTGTCGCCCAGCGAAAGTCGCATAACGGTCTCCGTTGCGGTATGGCTGCCGGCGCCGAGGGGGGATGGCGCCGACGCAACTCCCATACGCGGACGGGCCCGGGCGGGCCTGAAGGA